>NZ_JAGETX010000029.1:0-28171 GCF_017589435.1 Hymenobacter defluvii | reverse complement strand
CAGCCGCAGTGGGCAAGGATCCTGCTGGGCGAGCAGGCATTCGCCAAACGGCCCATATGATGGCCAGCCCACCAACCAATGAGTTTGTCACAGTTAGTAATTGCAGCAACGGCACGGGTCTTTCTTCCAACCAGATAGTACGATTCAGCGCAGGTACTGCTCGCGTCACAAAGGTGTTAACGTGCGTAAAACTGTCCCAGAAAATGTGTAGTGCGGCTCCGAGTATAATACTGCTTATGACACCAATATAGTGTTGCCGAAAGTATCTGAGCCAGTCAAAAAACCTGTATCGTGCCAACCGCTGATACAATGCGGCCGGCAGGTGGGCCAGCAGCTGCCGGCGTACGAGCAGGTGAAACACGAAGGATAGCCCCAACGCTACTGGGCAGCTGAAATAGAAGATACTGGGTAACGTGTGGCTGTAGTGACTAGCAAGCTTCAAGCGGAAAAACTTCTCAAAGTCTGGCGCAATGCTCCCGGTGAGTAAGCCCGTGGCAGACAGCCAGGGGTATTTGCCGCGAGCATGTAGAAATGGAATAACCAGCGCGGGGTGCGAGAAGGTAAATGGCATAGCACGTGCAGGATAGCGAAGTAGTATAGTGTCGCAAAGTTACTGGCTCCCCCTGAAATATTGATCTTGCTCTTCTAATTGGAAATTGAGTAGCTACTACCGCAAGGCTGACTACGGTCTCTTGCTCTGAGCCGCCTGGGCTTCGAGGGTGGCAGCCTCTTCCCGCTTGCGTTGCGCTTGTAGTCGGAGCAGCTCCGCGGCTTCGGCCTGCTCAATACGCTGCTGGAGCGACGCGGAATCCTGCCGCCAGCTGGCCAGGACATTCGCAGCGTAGGCACCACTCGTTTGCTGCGTGTAGCGCCAGAACCAATTACTGCGGGCGTAATGGTCCCGGACCTGCGCCGCGTTCCACCACCCAAACCAACTGAGGCATAACAACCCCAGTACACCAATGAACACCCAGATGCCGTACCGCACGGCCTGCGTCAGGGGCCGGTCGGGGTGGTAGCGACGTATTTCCTCAGCTACAGCCCGTCGCAGCTGTTGCTCCAGCACGCTGGCATCCAACATGGGTGTCGCGACTGCGGGCGTAGGTGCATTGGAAGCTGCGGCTGACTTTGCCACGGCCTGCTGTAGGTTCAGCACGCTGGCAGTCAACTTTTCCAGTGCGGGACCGTAATCCTGGGGGTGAGGCTGAGCTGCTAAACTCTTTTTGACGCTGGTTACGTCCTGTGTCAGGCCTTGTAATAACTCACCTATCAGGTCACTGTTCATAAGAAGAGAATAAATACCATAGTCAAAACTATCAATAGCCAAAGCCAGTAGCCCGGGGTAAACGTGGACGCGTTGCCTGCTGCACCTTCTCTTGGCCAGGCTGCTGCTCAAGCAACTGACTAATTCCCCTCAGTGAAAGGGAACGAGCCAACTGACTACCCTTGAAGTGTCGCCCATTTTGCTCAAAACTGATGCCAGTGGCTTGCCCCTTTGCGCTATAGTGTAGCTGGACTGCGATGCCCTGCGCCTCCACAGCCTGGGTGAATTCGAACAGACTATTGGCCGTTTGGACGCATGCCTGTACTGTCTCGCGGAGCCGGATGCGCTGTTGCTCGTGCTGGGGCACGTTTTCCAGGTTACGCCGCCGCTGCTGACTTAGCACAGGCGTCAACTCGTATTTCTGCTCCAGCTGACGCAGGAGCTTTTCGCTACGAGCATAATTCAGTCCGTCGCGGACGGTCTGCCCACTATCGGCCACCCGATTGGCCACAATATGAAAGTGCGGGTGCAGCCGGTCATCGTGTCGAATCACAACGTACTGCCCTTGTGATAGGCCCATCCCCGTCAAGTAATCCCGCGCAATCGCCGCCATTTTGTCATTTGTCAATTGTGCTGTTTCCTCTGGTGGAAAGGAGATGGCCGTGTGCCACACTGCTCGTCCCAAAGACGGTTTAAGCCGACGTTGCTGCTCGAAGTCCTGCGTCATGGCCGCAGCATTGTAGTCGCGGACGCCGCGGCAAAGCAGTAGTTGTCCCTGGTGCTGCTCCAGTTTTCTGAATTGATAGGCTACGCACCCCGCGAAGCTACGGCCAAGAATGGTCTTGCCAATCATGTTGCCAGCAGTTTGGTTAGTTGGTCTAATAAGCCATCAGCCTTGATAGCTACGCTACGCATTCCATCTCCGCGCGCCTGATTCACTAGCTGATTCAGCGTATTAGCCAGAGCCCGCATTTCGTGCAACGCCGGTAATGCCGCCGGGTCCAGGGTAGGCGTCACTCGGCCTGTGAGCACTGCCTGTCGGCAGTACTCGGCCACTGTTAGCCGGGCAGTCGCCGCCCGCCGCTTCACTGCCAGATATTCAATTTTAGTGAAGCGTACAGTGGCCCGGTCTGGCCGGGATTCTGGACTCCTTGGCCGCCCACCACGACGCGTTGGCAAAGACTGATCAGGTGCAGAAGACACTTGCATAGCTACAGAATATGGGGGGATTATTTTAGGTAGTAATGAAAAACAAAACCGTCGTTTTTAGCACGGTACTCACAAGTTTTTGCCGCCAATAACATGGCTAGCTATATTAGAATAAAGCTACGTGGAAATAATAGCTAAGAACGGTAGCAGCTTACAAAATAGCAAGTCCTTAATTTACGAATCTTTTTGGACAGCCGTGTTTTCTGGAAGCCTCCAGACATTGATTACCCATTCAGTTAGCTGCAAGATTAGTTAGTTCAGCAACTACTTAGGCAAAGTAAGCACGGCAACCATTATCACAAAATAGTCTGATTTTATCCTCGTCTGTAGGTAAGAAAGCTTGGCCTTCGATAGTTCTGTTGCTGACCATGAATAGCAGCTTACACAAAGTATTTATTTTATGGGTAACGCAATGACTAGGTATCCATTACTCAAAATGCCTTTGCTAGATTTTCTTGAAGTGAGGTGTTGCTACCGACTTCATGCTTAGTGCTGTAGGAAAACCTATTTCAGGTACCGAACACTTCTGTAGTGGTGAAGCCAGGAATTTCAACCGAAATGAAAGGACCTGCACCGTTTGTCTCAGGCCTTTGCATGCAGCCTCGACAATCTTTCCCTCTACTGGTGTCACTCTTATTGTGGGTAGCTGGTTGGAGAGTAGGCCATACCGGAAATAGAAATGTCACGATTATCGACAACGCGTTCAAAACAACTGTATGACATTTTGACAGATTATCGCTATAGCATATTTATAGTCAAGCTAGACAGCAGAGGGGGTATTGTCAACTGCTCTGTACGAGTGATTCAAGATGTCTCAGCATCCGAAAGAATCACTCAATCGGGCCTAACTTATGATGTTATGATGTTTTAGTAAGCGGGGTACTATTCGTTCGGCAATGCCTGGTTCGCCTGAGGAATGGCCTCGGTTAAAATTTTGGTACAAAGATGAATTGTGTTAAAAGTCAAGCTTTCAAGGTCAATTTTGAGGCAAAATATGCTTGGTAGGGCACGCCAGATTTGACAATGGCGAAGGCTTGCTTAAGGAGCTTGTTACACACGGCAATCAAGGCCACTTTACCATTTTTACCCTTCGCTACCAAGCGGTCGTAAAGGGCTTTACATGTCTTGTTGAATTTTATAGCGGCAAAGCTGCACCTAAAGAGTTTGCCTCGAATTAAGCTGCCGCCCATCTTCATGATACGGACTTTGCCCCGCACACTGGTGCCGGAGGTGTACTCGCGGGGCGAAAGGCCCGCTTTGGCAATGATCTGACGATAATTGTCGAGGCGCGTGAAGCCCCCGGCAAATAAGAGCAACAGGCCCGCCGTCTTGCGGCCAATACCCGGAATGGAGCGTAAGAGCTGCATTTCTTGACAGAAACGCGTTTCCAGCAGGGTTAATGACTCGGCTTCGAGGGCCTGCACCTGGTCGTCGAGCAACTGCCAGGTTTGCTCGAGTCGTTGCTGGGCGAGGGGACTAATCACGGGCTGACGCTGCAAGGTTTCCAACGAATTGCTGACCATGGTTTTCTGCTTGAGTAGTTGTTCGCTCACTTGCTCTAACTGCCGGCACTCGACGAGAACCGATTCCGCTGGATGCCAGGGAGTAATGGCTTGTTGCTGGCCATAGCGCAGGAGCCATTGGGCATCTTTGCGGTCCGTTTTACTCTTCCCCAAGTGCATCTGAATAAATCGCCGGATAACCAGGGGATTAAGGACCGCCACTTGCCCACCCTGCTCGTGCAGATGATACGCCAGCGCGAGGTAATAGGTGCCCGTGGCCTCCATCACGAACAAGGACTGTACCCCACACACCTGAAGAAGCTGGGCAAAGCCGGCCTTGTCGTTGCTCACTTCCAGGTGGCGCACCTGGTGGTCGAGTTGGTAACAAACGGCTAGGGTAGCTTTGCTCACGTCGAGGCCAACGACAGGCAGAAGAGACGAGAAAACCATGCGTGAACCAATGAAAAGTGAGAAAAAAGGCTAAAAAGGACTTCTAGAGAATCTTTCGCTATCCTGATACTGGCTCTGACGGCCTCCTGGAACTGTTCAAAGTGCCCCTAGAAAAGAGCGGGGATTGTCATCTAACACGAGCTCGAGGCCCCTTACTGTGAAGAATCTTGTTCCGCTCTCTTCCTTCTTGTCCACCCAAATTAGTGCGTGTACACGAACATAGGATACTGTGATGGCAAGCAAGCGCTAAGCCGCATTTATTTATTTTCGACTTCGTGAAGGAGGACGTGCGCGTTCATCCTGTGTAGCCTCGGCTCCCTTCTGTGGCCGGGGCTATTTCATGCCTGCTCTGGTGGGCCGTGGGGTAGTCGGGATTATACGCTTGATCGTTTTTCCAGAGCGAGTAGCAGAGCACGAGCAGTTTGCGCATGACCGCAATGACGCCCGGCTTGCCGCTGGGGTGACGCGTACGCAAACGGGCATAAAAGGCGATTTGCCGCGGGTTATGGCGCAGGCTGCTGAGCGCGGGCAAATAGAGCGCCGTGCGCAGGCGTGTGTTGCCGCGCTTTGAGATGCGGGTCGCGCGCGCCAAGAGGCCGCTTTGCCGCTGCACCACGTTCAGGCCGGCGTAGGAAGCGAGTTGACGCTCATTCTCGACCAGGGCAAAGCCACTGGTTTCGGCCACCACGATGATGGCCGTCATCAGTCCAATACCGGGAATACTGGTCAGCTGCGCTAGTTTCGGCGCAGCAGCCAACAGCGTCGCCGCGTCTTGATCCAGCGCCGCCAGTTGCGTCAGCACGAGCTGCTGCTGGGCCGCCAGGCGCGTCAGTGTGCGGCTGGGCTGGTAGCTATGCTGGTAAGCATGTACGCGGGCTTTGAGCTGCGCCCCTTGCTTGGTCAGCCCTGCCGCTCGCGGGCCAGTGCCCGCAGCTGCCGCAGCGCCGGCGTGGGCGGCTACCAGGCAGGCAGAGCCCGCTCCAGACCCAACCGGCACAGCAAGCGCGCGTCCAGCTGGTCGGTCTTACTTTTGAGTTCCGTGCTGCGGGCAAAATGCTTCACCTTGTTGGGCAACAGCACGCTGAGTAGCGGCTGCTGATCGGCTAAAAGGTACGCTAGCTCCTCGTAGTAGACGCCGGTGGCTTCGACCACAAACCACAGCGGAACGGCAACCGCTTGCTGCCGGGCCACCCAGCTGAGCAGGCTGGCAAAGCCGCCCAGCGTGTTTTCAAAGGCAGTTTCCTTGCCAAATAGCAACTGCTGGTGGCTGTCCGCCTGGCCAAAGCAGGCGACAAAGGAGCTCTTGGCAATGTCGATTCCGACGACGTACTTGAGCGGGGGAATCAGGGGGTTTGCGGAGGGCATTGGGTAAGCAGTAAACAGATGAAACCATCAGCCGGCCAGGGTTTTGCCACAACTTGTCTCGTACAAATACGGGATACCCGCACGCGGCTTAGGTTCCCTCCAACCTGTGCAGTCTTCAGGCAAGACGGAAGCAGGGTACGCTTTCTTTGTAACAACGTCGAGGCCGCAGCCGCGCGTTTGGTTAAACGTGGTGACCCTGCTTCCTGCTCCAGCTGCCCTTCACCGAAAGGCACCGCAATCATACGAGGTTAAACGACGGGCTAGCAATCTCCCCCCTTGACCACCTCCTACTGTTCATACATCAACTGAGCAGGCTTTTACCTGATTCCTCGTATCAGTCGGTCGCGCCTTAGAGATTTCCCTTTTAGTTCTTGGCCCTGCTGTAGGCGGCAGCACCAAATAGGTCAGCAAGGTGGGGCCATCATGCTACTGGAGTGGTTCCCCTTTCTGGCTCCCTTTCTCGGCACAGCCGCTACCGTTAGCTGAGGCCAATAAGGCGCACCTTTCGGGCTCCTACCTCCGCGCAGTAGGACGCGTGGACAAACCCACCGAGGGACCGCTCGTCTAACCTTTGTGCCAAACTTTTAACCGAGGCCATGAATGCTGAGAGGATGAGTTCTGGGTCTGAGCGTTGCCACACCATTATCACCACCTGCCTGCAAAAGCTACTACTCACTTCGGAATACCACGACGAATCTGTTGCTTGCGCTTTTCTTCCTGTTGGCGAATATGGGCTGGCCGCTCTTCAATGGTAGTACCCGCAAATAACCGATCCAGCGCATCATGTAGCGCCTGTTTTTGCGTGTATTCGTATTGGCCGTTGCTACGTTTCGTATGCACGAAATCCTTTAATCGGTCCAAGTACTGCTGGCTAATAACAAACGTCTGACGCACATCAAATATTAACTCAGTAACATCAGTAACACTAGCTATTGATACTTCAGCTTCAAGTTTAGTGTTATCAATGTTACTAGAATTAACCAATTCAGTAGTATTACTAATGTTACTGTCTTCTCTCTTCTGCTTGTTTGCTGTAGAAGGAATAGATTCAGCAGGGTGTTCTTGCTCTAAAAAATCCAGAATATCTTTTTCTGAAGTGCGCTTCTGCGCCGCTGGTTTAGCGATGCTTTGTTTGAATGTCTTGGCCATAAAGTAGTCACTTAACGAGTCATGATTTCTTGCACGAGATTTTTGTAATCTGTAGCTCCAGCACTGGTTGGTGCATAACTGAAGATGTCCTGTCCCAAATGCGGAGCTTCTCCTAGGGCAATAGTTTCACGAATCGTGCTACGGAGCACCAAGTCAGGATACTTTTCACGCACTAGTTCAGCTGTCTCACGGCGCAGTATCTTGCGCGGATCAAAGCGCGTGAAGAAGATCCCCCCAATGGTTAGGCTTGGGTTTAACCGCCGTTTGACCCGACCTACCATCTCCAATACTTTTTCTAAGCCTTCGGTGGCGTACAACTGAGCCTCCAGCGGAATGTACAGCGCCGTAGCACACGCATAGGCATTAAGCGTAAGCAAACCCAGCGCTGGTGGGCAATCAAGAAGAATGTAGTCGCACCGCTCCTGTAGCGGCTCAAGTAGATCCTTGAGCAAAAACTCACGGTCCAATTCATCTCCCTTCACCTTTTCGAAACTGGATAGGGTGGGTGAGCCGGCAATAAGCGCCAGCTTTTCCTGAATAGGATAAGCCTTCACCTTATACTCGTGCAATAAGGCTCCATAGACGTTAAACTCTGCCTCCAACAAGCCCAGCCCATGCGTGAGGTTAATTTGAGGATCCAAATCAACTAGTAACACTCGATACCCGGCACGGGCTAACCCCGCGCCTATATTAGCGGCTGATGTAGTCTTGCCTACTCCTCCTTTCTGGTTAGTAAATGCAATGATTTTGCTCATGCGGTAATAATACGATATTACTAATTGTTACCTATGTTACTAATGGTTAAACTAGTTACTTATCATACTTATGTTATTAATGTTACTCATGTTCATTGTGCAGATTAATAACTCAAGAACTAGTTAGCTAAACTACAGTAGCAGCTCAGTCAGAACGCGTCAATCTAACCTGCTGAACCTGCTGAGGTAAAGGTTTTTCCCCATCAGTACAGAACATCAAAGGTTGTACGCTACCAACGCAGCTGAGAGGATACTTCAGTGAAGGCATTCTGTGCTTCTAACTGCTGTTTTATTGACTCATACGACTCAGGTCGCAGAGTGGCCACGAACTGCTGGGCGGCACTCAGCATGCGTATATACAGGCTTGGGTCTCCCTGCCTACTGAGGCGGCCCAGCGCATCCAAGTAGGCTTCCCGAGCCTGGGTAGTAATGATGATGCGGCACTGGCCGGCACTAACTAGTTCGGCGTTCATCATCAGATGGGTCAAGCGGCCGTTGCCATCATCGAAAGGGTGGACCTCGCTGATTAAGAACATCATGAACAGGGCTCGCGACAGCGGCTCACGCAAATGTTGGTACAATTTGAAGCCTTCGTGCAAGGTACCACGAACCAAGTCTGGGTCCACGAAGCTGGTCAGACCAGCTTGGTTAGCATACTCCTTCCACTGCCCGGGGCGCTTGTCGGGCCGGGCGCGCATCAGCTGAGCATGCCGGCGTTGCAGGATGGAGAGCAACTCCTCTGCTGAGTGCGGGATGACGCGCATCTCAGCCACGTTGCTGCAAAGTTGGTACGTGCTCAGTACGTCGTGCGAATCGGCATGCCGGCCGCCCACTTCCTGCCCGGTTTCCACTATCTGGTGCGCCTCATCTACTTGGAATTCTGTGCCCTCAATAAAGTTGGAAAAGTACGCCTCGAAGAAGGCTACTGTGCAGTAAGCTGGGGAAACTGGTGCCGGATCGGGACGTGTGGGTAGCACGGCCTGGTGTAGGCCGCTGAGTAGAGTAGTAAACAACGACACCCGCCCAGCATCAAAGGGCAGCCCCAGGGCACGCGCGCGGGCTACAGACGAGGTTACCACCTTGCTAGGCTGCGTGGCCAGCAGCGCCCCCACGATGCGCTGCAACTGGGCTAATTCTGCGGGCCATTCCAGCACTGTTGCTACCTCCCGGATTTGGTCGCGCAGAACATTCAGCCCTTCTTCGCCCCAGATGCGCAGCACCATTTCTGACCGCTCCTCCACGGTTTCAAGAGGTAGGCTCTTGCTTACGCCGCCTTTGCGCACACGGGCCGGTTGCAGGTTCTCTAGTAGCCCGCGGGCTTCCGACGCGAAAAGCAGACTGCCGTCACCGAAGGGGGCATCGCTTTGTAGCGCCGCTGACCCTTCCAGCAAGTGCACGGTCAAACCGGGCAATTCGACGTTGCGGGTGTACCTATAGGTCAAGAACAGGTGTCCATCGGTGGTAGGCTGGCCCTCTAGTTGGGAGCGGTGGCTGATGATAGCGCCGGGAAACAAATGCTGTACAATCGGCAGCCAGTTTTTGCGAACTAGTACCGCTGGAGGCGTGGTCAGATCCGGGGAATATAGGCGCGAGGCGACTTCACGCAGTTCACCCCGCTGCCGCGCCACCCGAATCTGACGGTTCAGAGCCGAATCTGAAGTGCCAAATACCAATAGGGGGCCAGTGCACATTTCTTTGCATTAAGCAGAAGAATTCAAAGCGTTTTGTTAAATATAGTCTATTATCACGCAAATTTAAGATATTTTCTAAGGTTAAGCTTGCATTATAGTGGTTCATGGCTACGTACGCAGACCTGCTCCTGCTAGTGTAGTGAGATGGCTTAACAGAAATGGGTATTGCGCTAGAGACTGTTATAAACCGGTAGGCTAGAAAAACGCCTTTAGCCAGCAGTAGCCCGACGAAGGCTAGAAAATGAAACTGATACATGCTCAGCGCCAAGCGTTTGTAGTCGCGAGCCAACTGGCGGAAGTGGGCAGCCCATCTAAAGCAGCGCTCTATGACCCAGCGGCAGGCCAGCAGCACAAGACCAGTTTGGTAATAACCCATACGCCAGTACCATCCATGGTAGCCGCATATGCAGCCTCCTTGTCCGTGTAGTCTTGGTCCATGTAGGCTATCTGCGTATGCTGACCGGTGACTTGCTGCACCCGTTCGCATAAGGTGGCTACTTGCTTACGGTCGGGTTCGGAGAGCGTTAAAAAGGGTGGCCTCGTCACGGTCGCAACACTCCTCACCGATGTTGATGAAATACCTGTTAGCCGTCATTTATCTTGACTTCCCCACAACTCTTTGACGCTCTTCGAAGATACTTGTGAGGATTTCCAGAAAAGAATGAAAGGATAGAAATGGTAAGTCAATAGAGTAAATGCTTCATTTACTCTGGATGCGGTCAAGAAGAAATAGTGGCTCTAGCGGCTGGAAACGCTTACCATTTCTATCCTTTAGCAATAGTATGTCTATTTTGACTTACTATTTCTATCCTTTTGGACCGCGAATCAACGAGTACATGTGGTGCTCTCTTTTCTGCTTTCTATTCAGCAACTAAAAGGGAAGGTAACATCCGCAATAACTTTTGATCATTGTTATAGCCCTAAAATAGCATTAGCGTAACTCATAGATCGTTTTATACTGTTAGATGCAACAGTCATAAAAGCACGCAAACACCAAGGGAATATTCGAGGATAAAAAAGTATAAAATATTCATGGAATAGTTCAATCCCTTCTTTTGCTTAAATGGACTCCTCCTTTGTTGTTTTTTTGTTTCGTCCCCTCGTTTTGAACCCTTTAATAACTTTTTGAAATTCCGACATCAACAAATTTGTGATATTTATTTATTTGTCAAGTATTTGTTCTATTTGCAGGGCTTGTAAGTAGTTGGCTATCATGATTTTAAGTGACCTAAAGGATAGAAATGGTAAGCGAAAGGATAGAAATGGTAAGCGGGAAGGATAGAAATGGTAAGCGAAAGGATAGAAATGGTAAGCGAAAGGATAGAAATGGTAAGCGGGAAGGATAGAAATGGTAAGCGAAAGGATAGAATAATAAGGAAGCCTTTCCTTAGTTACTATAAGTTTTTTTATATTTGGCTGTAGTAACTATTTGTCTCTAGCTTATGAGCGCCCCGGCTACTCCTGAAACTACCATTCTGGAAATTCGGCAGCATAACGCCATCACGACGGCTCGCTACGAGATGAGTGCCTGCGAGATGGACATCGTCTTCTCGCTTTTATCGGTACTGCGCAAGGAAGACAGACCGGGCACTATCTACCGCATTCGAGTTAAAGAATTGGAACAGCTCACGGGCCGGGCTTGGAATTACCAGCGTCTACTGGAAGCAACTTCTAACCTGCGTAGCCGTGAATACCATATCGAGGATAACAAGCACGTACTACAGGTAGGTCTGCTGGCATCGGCACTATACATCAAGGGCGAGGGTATCATCGAGTTGGAAATATCTGAGCGTATGCGGCGCTACCTGATTGATCTAAAAAATAACTTCACGTCCTATCGGCTGCAATCGGTTTTCAGTCTGTCGAGCAAATACGCTAAGCGTATTTACCAGATTGCCGCTCAGTGGAAGGACATTGGTGAAACAAAGACCTTTACGCTGGACGAACTGAAGATTATGCTCTCGCTTAAGGACCCGAAAGGCTTAAAGTCGGAGCAATACGAAAAGATTTCCGCTCTGCAGAAGTACGTGCTCGATGTGGCCACTATCCAAATCAACGAGCACACCGACCTGCGCATTAACTACGAACTCATCAAGAAAGGGCGTGCCTTCCACAGCATCCGCTTTTTCGTGAATAGCCAGGTACCGCAGCAGCTTCCTATTCCTTTTGAGGACAGCGCCGAACAGGAAAAGCAGCGCCGGGCCCTACAGAGTCTGGAAGAGTTGGAGATTCAGGACCCTAAGCTCATTAGCCAGATTCTTGGGGACACCAAGAAGCTTAATGTCCTTTTCTCCTTTATCTACAAGCATAAAACTGGTAAGGTAAAAGCGGATAAGAACCCGGGCGGTCTCTTTTTGAAAATGGTCGGCTTGCGTTAAGCCGTACGCCAAGTCCTCGTGCGGCTACTGGCTGCTAGTAGATGGGTCGCACAACAGTAGGAACAGTAAATGAACTGTGTTCAAAACCAAGCACTCCCCTACGAATGGATGAATTGTTCTGGTTTATATACCCATTCAAAACCGGTAATGTGAAGGCCAGCCGCAATCCGGGCGGTTCACCTTAGCAGATTGCTACAGAACAAGAAACTACTTTTAAAAGAAATTGAGTAACACTATCAACATAGGTAACATCAATAACACTAGTAATAAATTCATAGTCGGCCGACTATGAATTTATACTGCATCCCCAAGTAATCAATATCTTATCGACATTATCATTGGTAGGTAATAGAACAGGGAGTTATTTGTATGCTTAGCTATGGCTCCGTAAAGTATAAGGCATAGCGCTGCTCAATTTGCTGCACTTCCTCCTCGGAAAATAAGGCAAACTCATTCTCGCGCGCCCTTTTAGAAAGTACCCCCTCCTGGCTCTGCCCGAGAAAGCGAATGAGCAGAGCGACCAATTTATCGGACATCTGAAACTGCTCGTCCAGCCACGACTTCATAGCATTGTACTGCTGCAGGTAGGCCACCTCCTGCGGGATGATATTGGTTAGTGTATAGGCGACGCAATCAAACAGGAATTCGGCCTGGGCAGTAGCATCAAAGTAGCGGTAATAGTCGCTCGTATCCGTGAGCACCGCTACGTTGTGGTCGGCAGTCTGGCTCCACGGAATAAACTCCAGCAGCGAGTGCGAGTGGCTTTCCAATACACGCCGGTAGTCCTCGAGATGCTCCAGAATGGCGGCCGATACCGGGAAGATAATTCCCTGGGCGTGAAGCGCATGCTAGCCAGCAAGTGATGCATGAGGTAGCGATGCAGCCGGCCGTTGCCGTCGACTAAAGGGTGAATGAATACAAACCCAAAAGCCACCTTGGCGGCCGTCAGCACCGGGTGAAAAGCTGAGGCCTCCAGGTACGTAGTCGTTTGCAACAGGCCCGTCATCAGGCTTTCCAGGTCTTGCCAGCGCGCAGAAATATGGTCCGGAATCGGCTCACCGGTCAGCCGGTCGTGCTCTCCCACAAAGCCACCCGCCGTGCGGTAGCCCATTTGGATAAAGCGACTGTTCTCGATGACAATCTGCTGCAGGCGCAGCAATTCCTGCGATCTTAGGGCGTGTTGGCCGGCCTGGCCAATGGCTCGCCCCCACCGTAGGGCCCGGGTGGAGGACGGCTGCTCCCCTTCGATGGTGAAGGAAGCCTTGGAATCCTTTAGCAGCAAAAAGGCCGATGTGCGCAATAGAATGTCCTTGCGTACGCCGCTGAGTACCGTCCTGGCCTGCTCCGCCAGATTCGTTACTAGGTACCGCTCTAGCTTGGGCGTTTTGCGGATGAGGGGGCAAAAGCCAACCGTGCCGGGCAAGTTGTTGCGGATACGGTGGCAGCTCGACGGCACCTCGCTGGTACTGGCATACTGCTGCTTATCGTTGACTAGCAGCACATAGTTGCCCTGTGGCAGATCTGGTACGGCCAGAGGGCGCTGCAGTAGCCATTCATAGAGAAACCACACCTTGCGGCTATACCGGCTGAGCGGTTCGCGCACAATCCAGCTTTCTATGGTGGCCGCTGGCAGCTGCTCGAACAGCTTCTTGAAAAACAGCAGGTCCAAGCCCTCGTACTTAAGGGCAAAGACCAGGTGAGCGTAGAGCGTATCTGCCGGCCGATGCCGGGGCGTCAGGACCAACCAGCTGGTCGTGGTGTACTGCCGGTGCTTTTCGCTAATCAGGGCTATGGTCTGCGGTGGGGGCACAGGCAGTTGCAGCGCCTCGATCAGAGCCGCGTAGCCTACCAGCGTGCCGGGCTCCGGCGTGGTACGCCCGTGAAAAACAGTTATTAATTGTGAAAAATGCTTATCAATGGCCACGCTTTATGAAAAGTGTTTCGCCGAATATCCGAAAATAATCTCGTTCACCCAGCCAGAGCAGACGAAGCGCAAGGGCCACGCTAGCCGCGCTGCAACAGCCGCTGCACGGACATGGGAAAGAAGGCCCTACCGCGGCGCGTGCGGTACCCCGACTCGTTCAACTCCCGGGCTATCTGTTGCAGCGTGTGCCCCTGCGCCTGCAACAAGGTCGCCAAGCGGGCCGCCTGGCGGTTGGCCTGGTGTTGACGGGCATTAGCCTGTTGCGTGGCCCGGCCGTGGGCTTGCGCAGCCGGCGTCAGGTTGGCGGGGGTACCGAGCACCGCCCCCCGGGCTTTTTTGGCCACCAGCGCGTCGCGGGTACGCTTGGAAATGGTTTCGCGCTCGTGCTGGGCAATGACGGCAAATAGGCCCACGGTGAGCGTATTGGCATCGGGCATGTCGCAGCAGACGAAGTCCACGCCGGAGTCACGCAAGGCGAAGATGAAACCGGCATTACGGGAGAGCCGGTCGAGCTTGGCAATGAGCAGCGTTGCACCCCGCTGACGCGCCTCAGCTATGGCGGCCTGCAGTTGTGGGCGTTGATTGCGCTTGCCGCTCTCCACTTCCACAAACTCGCCGATCAATTGTCCTGGTTGTGGGGCAAAAGCGTGCACGGCGTGGCGCTGCGCTTCCAGTCCCAACCCGGACTGGCCCTGCTTAAGCGTGGAGACGCGGTAATAGGGAACGTATTGCTTGTTGGTCGGAAGCATGAGGTAGAGAATAGACGCGTAAGATAGTTTATAACGTTCTACAAACGAACCTTTGCAGTATGTTATAACGCATAATCCGGAAAGTTTTCTACATACTGCACGGAAATACGACCTATATAGCCGCACCTCATTTAATGCAGCCTAGTATGAAACGAGTACTCTTAGCATTGCTATTGACTTGCTGCATTCTTGCTTTCTATTGTCAATCACCTTTTGGTGACAAAAAAATACCCCTGCAGGTCAACCATTGGTATCAGCTAAATAGTCCTGGCGACGAGATAACTGCTGGCACGGGGTTACAGCAGTTGACGGATGGCATACTGGACCAAGATGTTTTTATGGGTTGGGGCAAAGTGCTGACGACTTACAACTGCTACTATGAGTTCAAAGATCTCGCGGACGTTGCCATCACCGAAGTTCGCCTTTATGATGGGCAGGGCACATTCGCGGCGCAGCCCTGGCAACTGTACGCTAAAGCGTCCGCTACGGACCCCCAGGTGCTACTGGCCACGTTCACGGGAGAAGACTACCGACAATGGGTGGAGGTCACTTTGCCCGAGCCGGTACCGGCTCGGTACCTAGTGTTGCGTACGAGTGGAGGATTTCCCACAGAAATGGAGTTGTACGGGTCTTATCGCGCCGCCGCTCCCGCAGTATTGTTTCCAAAAAAAGAAATCAAGCTGGCGCACACTTTGGGGATTAATTCCTTCGTGTGGGAATTTGTGGAAGATCCGGAACGGGAGAAAGTATCGGAGCCTAAGCTGGCATTAATGCAGGCTTTCACGCAGTACCGCGACTACTTGGACTGGGAAAGAATTGAGACGGCGCCGGGTCAGTACGCATTTAATCCGACGGTATCTGGGGGCTGGAATTACGATTTGTTGTACCGGCGTCTGCAGCAGGAAGGCAAATTGATCCTACCCTGCCTGAAAACGCTGCCGCCCTGGTTTCTGGAACAGAATTACCCGGCTGCTCAACGTGATGCCGAAAATGTGCCGGCCGCATATACCGCCAACCTGCTGGCTCCGGCTTCCTACCTTCTGCAGGCTCGGCTGGCTTTTCAGTTTGCGGCGCGGTATGGGCACAACACTGCAGTGAACCCGGCACTACTGGACGGTGTGCTCACGGGTCCGGTGTACCCTACGGCGCCCGAAGCGGGCACCCGTACCCGGGAAAGGGGCCTGGGTTATATCAGCTACATTGAGTGTGACAACGAGCGCGACAAGTGGTGGAAAGGCCGCAAAGCCTACCAGACGGCCCGCGAATACGCCGCTAACTTGTCGGCCTTCTACGACGGGCACAAAAACACGTTGGGGCCGGGCGTGGGGGTGAAGAATGCAGATCCGACTTTTCAAGTCGTCATAGGGGGTACGGCTTCCGCCCAAACGGACTATATCCGGGGTATTATCGACTGGTGCAAAGAGTATAGGGGCTACAAGGCTGACGGCACGGTCGATTTATGCTTTGATGTTATCAACTACCATTATTATGCGACTGATGCCCAACTCTCACAAGGGGGCACCCCGACACGCGGCGCGGCGCCGGAACTATCGGGTGCGGCCGCTGTCGCTGACGCGTTCGTGACCATCGGCCGTGAATATAATGTTGACGTCTGGCTGACAGAAGCGGGCTACGACGTCAACCCCGGTAGTCCGTTACGAGCGCCTGTTATTGGCCGTAAAACGCCGGTGCAGGTGCAGGTCGATTGGATTCTGCGCACTGCGCTCCTGTACGCCCGCCACGGCATCAGCCGGCTGTTCTTTTACCAGACCTACAACCTAAATCCGGCCAGCAGCACCCAGTTTGCCTCCTCGGGATTACTGGACGGCGTGACCCACCGACGCAAGCCTGCAGCCGACTACCTATACCAGGCCCAAAAACTATTGGGCGACTTTACGTACCAGGAAACCATCAGTACCGAGCCACTAGTGGACCGCTACGAACGGAACGGCCAGTCCATGTACGCCTTAGTACTACCCTCGGAAACAGGTCGCACGGCCTCTTACATCCTGCCTACTGGCCGTCACGGTCTCGCTAAGGTTTATACGCCGCGCATGGGTCAGGATTCTATGGCAGTGCAAGTGGTCAGCAGCAGCACCGGGCAGTTAAACCTTACGGTGGGCGAAACCCCCATTTTTGTCGTGCCGGCTACAGGGGCAGTATTGGCAGGTTCCAAGTAAAACAGAATGTCCGCCGCCCTGAGTGTACATCCGAATCCGGTTACGCAACAAGCAATCATAGCCTTCACGCTCTCGCAGGTGGAAGTGGCGACAGTGACCCTATACGATGTGCAAGGCCGCCGCGCCCAGCAACTGTTTGCTGGCCCGGTAGCGGGCGGCGTGCCGCAACGGCTGTCACTGGTCACTAATACCTTAGCTGCAGGCATATACTCAGTGCAGTTGAGTACGCAGACGCAACGCCTGGTGCAGCGGATTGTGGTTGCCAAGTAAGGGCCATTGCGTTTATAATGTTCCCAACTACGTCAGTAGCCAGTGGGCTTGCCCACTGGCTTTTGGATGGCCTAGTGGGCGATGGTCATACACTCATAGCGCGTACAGTCGCCCGCTACGAGACGTGTTCTACGAGCAGTTTCTCAACCTGGACATACTGAGCAGCTTTGCGTGGGGCAGCAGGCGCAAAGACATTCTAATGGCGGTAGGTCGTGCATAGATACCTAGCTTTTCCCTTCTTACACAGGGTTGAGTTGCTATACTTGCCGCAAAGCAACGGTGTCTGGATCATGCTGCCTACCCCCTCCTTTATACCACTATGTTTTTTATTATGAATATATTTTGTTGCATAATTCATATAACATTGTAATGTTAACTTTAACTATGAGGATTAAGTCGTTAATTTGAATTAACGAAATACTTCTAAAATATATGTTAATTCAAATTAACCTGTATAACAATAGGCGAATTCGTAATATGCAGTGCATTATTTTGTAAATATTACTTTTGTACTGTAGACACAAATTATTTATTTTAAGCAATGATTGTACTGTCCTGTCAGTCACAATTCAAAGATTTAAATCTAGGCTATTTCTCCTGTTTTCGCACTTACTATTTTTTCATGGGTAAGCTCTACCACTGCTTGTTTCTGCTGATTTTTCTGGCGGGCTTTTTTAGAATAATAGCCACACAAGGCCAGTCATCATCTGCTCAGCCGGTAATTAGAGTAGGTATCACAGCTATTACTCCCAGCGCTAATACGGGTCACAACTACTCACCTTGGTTGAACGATGACTTAGATCACCTGGTACAAAACGTATGGACACCTGGGAGTTTCATTTACAGTGATGTCACGCTGAAACTAGCCAGCCGCACGAATATCACCCGTCTTTCATTATATGACTGGCAGGGAGTATTTACGGATGCGCCCGCTTATATCTACGCACTCAATGGCACCAAACGAACTCTACTGGGAATATTTACGGGAGAAACATATCTGAACTGGGTAGATATTTCAATGAATACCCCGGTTACCGCAGATGCTATTGTTGTCCACAAATACAGTAATAATATTCCGCAGAAGATAAAGGTTTTTGGTATCGCCACAGCTATTGTTACCCCACTGGCGCAAGCAATCATCAGCTTTCCGGTTTTGCCGAAGAAAACAGTGGGCGACGCGCCGTTTGACTTAGCAGCCATTAGCAACAACACCGCTACTGCTATTACCTACACCTCTTCCAATCCGGCAGTTGCTTCTATTACTAATACTACCGGCCGCTGGCAAGCAATGGTGCACACGGCCGGTACCACTACGATTACAGCCTTGCAGACCGGTAATTCCGCTTATTTAGCGGCAGCCAATGTAGCCCAGTCGCTGACGGTGCAAGCCATCCCCCCGGTTGGTACCGGAACGTTAGCTGGCAAGATTCCGATTGACCCGCAACGGTGGTACCAGCTGACTAACGCACCGGATAAGATTCAGATGCTCTTTGACGGAGTCACCAATACAAATGTTGAGAACGGATGGGGTAGGATTATCGGCACCTACGACTCCTACTATCCCCTGCAGCCCGGTGAAACCTTTGCCATCGAGAGTATCAAGTTTTTTGATGGGTGGGGCAGCAACGTCAACGCGCCCATGACCTTGTCCATTATTACCGACTCGTGGCAGCGTATTCCCATTGCCACTTTCACTGGAGAGCACTATGGGTGGGTAGGGCCTTATCCAAACCGGCCCGCGACGTTCAGGCTGGATAACACCATCCGAAATGCGCGCTATTTAGTTATTACCTCGTCGTGGGCTTTTCCTACCGAGATGGAGCTGTATGGCTCTTACACTATGCCTACGCCGGTCGTAGTGCCTTCTGCCGGTACGCTGGCCGCCCAGAAGCAGATTAAGCTGAAGCAGTCTTTTGGAGTGAATGCCTTTGAGTGGGATTTGAAAGCGCCTAACAATCCGGCGCAGGTTGACCCTGTCCGACTGGCGGCCATGAAGAACTTCGCTGGCATCCGCCATTATCTCGACTGGGAAAAGCTGGAGTCAACGCAGGGCGTTTACACTTTCAACCCGACTCCGAGCGGCGGGTGGAACTTCGACAACATGTATAGCCGGTTGAAGCAGGAAGGAGTTGAAGTATTGGCTTGTATAAAAACATTGCCAGGCTGGCTGCAGACAACGTACCCAGCAAATGAAAGAGACTCGGAAAACATTCCGGTACGGTACGGCCGGGATGTCACGCTGCCCTCTTCCTATATTGAGCAGGCGAAGGTAGCTTTCCAGTTTGCCGCTCGCTACGGCAGAAATCGGTCGGTAAATCCGGCGCTGCTTAGTGGGGTGCTGACTGGCGTGGTGTATCCCACTGACCCCAGCGCCGGCACCAGGACTCGCGAAATTGGCCTGGACTTAATCAACTACATTGAGTGCGACAACGAACGGGACAAGTGGTGGAAAGGCCGCAAAGCCTACCAGACTCCCTACGAGTACGCCGCTAACCTGTCGGCTTTCTACGACGGCCACAAAAACACGATGGGTCCCGGCGTCGGCGTCAAAAATGCCGATCCGACGATGCAGGTAGTGATGGGAGGCTTGGCTGCACCAACTCCCGACTACGTGAAGGGTATGGTGGACTGGTGCCGGCAAAACCGGGGCTATAAGCCTAACGGCAACGTGAACTTGTGTTGGGATATCATCAACTATCACCAGTACTCCAACGATGCAGGCTCTTCGCAGGGTGGTAACTCTACGCGGGGTGCGGCCCCCGAAGTATCCGATGCCGGGCGGGTAGCGAAAGCCTTTGTGCTGATGGCGCATCAGTATGCCGCCGACATGCCCGTCTGGATTACGGAAACCGGATACGACCTGAACCAAGGCAGCCCCTTGAAAGCTGTTGCCGTGGGCAACCGGTCGGTGCTGGAAACCCAGGCTGACTGGACTTTACGCACGGCGCTGGCTTATGCCCGCTGGGGCGTAGAACGTGTGTTCCTGTACCAGCTGTATGACGACAATCCTCAGAATCCGATTCAGTTTGGCTCAATGGGGCTGATAAACTCAGACATGACGCCCCGGCCGGCTGCCCAGTTTCTCAACCAGGCGAATACACTCATCGGCGCTTACACTTTCAAACAAACCCTTAACGATGATCCTATCGTCGACCGCTACGAGTTGAATGGGCAATCGGCTTATATGCTGGTTGTACCGGATGAGCGTGGGCGTAGAGAGCAGTATACGTTGAACCTGGGTAGCGCAGCTTACGCGGATGTCTATCGACCCACCATCGGAAGTCAGACGATGGCCGTACAGCGCGTGACACTACAAAACGGCAGGTTGACGATGCAAGTCACGGAAACGCCGGTATTTGTGCTAGCCGTGACAAGCACATCGTCGCCTGTTGGCTGTTCGGCTACGGGCACTATTTTGCGGGAAGAGTGGAGCAATATTGAGGGTTGGCAGGTGGCTACTATTCCGACTCAGTTGGCCCCTACCAGCACCAGCCAGCTCACCCAGTTCGAAAGCCTGCGCAACACGGGCGACAACTACGGCGCTCGTGTTCGGGGATACCTCTGCCCACCCCAAACCGGCACGTACACTTTCTGGGTGGCCGGCGACGATCATTGTGAATTATGGCTGAGTACTGATGATGATCCGACAAATAAGGTCCGGATTGCAAGTGTGCCCGGCTATACGGCTTGGCGAGAGTGGAACAAATACTCCAACCAACAATCAGCTTCTGTCCACCTGATAGCAGGTCGTCGCTATTACATTGAAGCACTGCAGAAAGAGCAAGGCGGAGAAGACCACGTAGCAGTTGCCTGGCAGCTTCCCAACGGCACCTTAGAGGCTCCAATTCCAGGCAGCCGACTGTCGCCGTTTGTAGCTACGGCAGCACGCGCCAGCACTCCCTCTACTCTCTCAAACAGCATGGCCAAAATAGCCTTAGGCATCTCAGGGTCAGCAGGGAATAAGGAGATAGAACTGACGGCTTCTCCCAATCCATTCAACAACGAATGCTACGTTCAACTAAAACTGACTCAAGCAAACCGGGTTGCCTTAACGGTTTATGACGTACAGGGCCGACTGGTGCAAGAACTGTTCTCAGGAAATCTTGAAGCTGATGATAACCGGAAATTTGTGTTAAAAGCCGGTAATCTACCAGCAGGTGTGTACAGTATCAAGCTGACGACAAGCACTGAAGTAGTTCATAAGCGTGTGGTCTTAAATAAATAAACAACCCACTCTACCTTTACAGTTGCTCTGAGATTCTGGATAAATTATATCCAGAATCTCAGAGCAATTTTTATTATATTTTTGCATACAAGACGCTCAAACCACACACAATAAGCCACAAGTAAACCTTCAACATGAAAGTAGCCCATCTAATAATGGCTTACAAAGAGCCCAAGCAGATTGAAAGACTTATTCAAAAAATGTCTCATAAAGGGAGCACTTTTTATATTCACGTAGACAAGAAAATTGACAGCAGGCCGTTCGCTTACTTAGGAAAGCTTGAAAATACCAAGCTTACGCAAACGAAGTTACTGGTCAACTGGGCTGGCTATAGCTTTACTAATGCTATCCTACAATGCATTAAAGAGATTTTTGAAACCGGAAATGAGTACGATTTTATCAATGTAATGAGTGGGCAAGATTATCCAATCAAATCTAACGAATACATCTATAAATTTTTTAGCAATAATATCGGGAAATCGTTTTTATCATATGAAGCCTACGGTTCACAATGGTGGAAGAGCGCTAAGCACAGAGTAGAAAAGTATCATCTGACAGATTTCGTATTCAAAGGCCATTACCGCATCCAACAGTTCATTAATTTCCTGATGCCTAAAAGAAAATTTCCGCTATCCTATACTTTATACGGCGGAAATTGTGCAACCTGGTGGACTATAAGTAAAAAGTGCGCGGAATACATTGTAGATTTTATTGAAAAAAATCCTGGAATAAAAAGGTTTGCGCAGTTCACCTGGGCTCCAGATGAATATCTAATTCCTACAATTATTATCAATTCTCATTTGAAAGATACTGTGGTAAACAATAACCTGCGTTACATCGACTGGTCATTGGGCGGAGCAAATCCAAAGATTTTGCTCGACAATGACCTGCAAAGCCTGGAGCATTCAGATAAACTCTTTGCCAGAAAGTTCGATATGGAGCGTAGCGCAGCTTTGCTTAACCAAATAGATGAGGTAATAATTAGGAAAGTTTAGATAGAATGGCCAATTAATTACGGTTAACAGTTGGAAATCTACTCCAAATAGGAAACCAAGTGCCAGCCAGATAATGGGGTGGTCCAGTAAAAACGGACAGTGCGCTAAGATAAGTTGATTTGGAGGTCGTGTTCGAATTGGTGAGGCGAGCGGTAGCCGAGGGCGGAGTGGCGGCGGTCGAGGTTGAAGTAGGTGTCGAGGTAGTAGGCGACCTCCAGTCGGGCTTCTTCCAGGCTAGTAAAGGTGCCGCCGCGGGGCAGCAGTTCGGTTTTGAGTGTGCTCCACCCGGCCTCGGCTCGGGCGTTATCATAGGGCTATAGCTAGCCAGTGCGTGGGCTTTTTCGATGCGCGTCTGGCACGCCGAGCTGGTATATTGACTACCACAGTCGGCATGAATAATGAGGCCCGGAGCCGGTTGGCGCAGTGTTAGGGCCTGCTCCAGGGCCGTGAGCACCAACTCAGTGGGCATGTGCTGGTCGAGGTGCCAGCCCACTACGCGCCGCGAGTAGGTATCGCGCCACGTGGCCAGATAACACCAGCGCCCACCAGCCAGGGGCAGGTAAGTAATATCGCCGACCCACACTTGATTCGGGGCCATGGGCGCTGGCTGGCCCAGGAGCAGGTTTTTAGCCACGACCTCCGCGGGGTCGGCCACGGTGGTACGCGGGCGTTGCGGCCGCGTGCTTAGTGCTCGTAAGCCACTGCGACGCAGCCAACTGCGCAACGCATAGCGCCCGACCGCGTGCCCTTCGGCGCGCAATTCGGCCCGCAAGCGGCGGGTGCCATAGCGCTGGGCATGGCGGGAAAAGGCGGCGGTGGCCGCCGGCTCCCAGTCGGGTGTTGGGCGCTGCTCGGCTCCGCCACTGATAATAGCCCGCGGCACTGACCTGTAGCACGCGGCAGAGCACCTGCACCGGCTCGGTAGTCGCCACCTGTTCGATAAAGTGGTAACGGCTCATAGTTGAGGCGGTTGCGCAAAGATGGTCACGGCTTTTTTAAAATATCGCGCTATTGCTCCACGCGCTTGAGCTCCGCGCGCAGGCGCTTTATCTCGTCGCGCTCCGCGCTACTAGGCACAGCTTCGACTAACGCCTGGCGCTGCCAGCGCCCCAGCAGCGCGGGCGACAGACCCTGGGCCCGGGCCACGTCGGTTTGCCGAGCGCCAGCGGCTACTTGGCGCACGCACTCGGCTTTGAAAGCGGGCGTATATTTTTTGCGGGTCAGCAGCGGGCCGCTGGAAATCATTTTGATCGACATAGGCACTGGAAGGTAAGACTTGCCACTGTCTGTTTTCACTAGACCACCTCATAAATTGATTGAAGCCAAATCAGTTATCTAAGCAGAAGTTCATTTCAAGCCGGCAGAATACGACGACATTTACTGATAAACTCTCATTTATTGACAGCTTACCAACCAGACACACTCGACTATACTTATCGCGAAGTAATTTGCGAAAAAATTGGCCTAAAAGTACTAGACTTGCTCCATGCACGTAGCCCTGACCGACGCCTAACGCCAGCGCTTGCGCCAACTGCAACGCCAGCGCCGTGATGACGTGGGCTACGTCAAGGTGACCGTGTTGCTGCTGCTCGACAAGGACCGCTCGCCGGCCAGCGTGGCCGAGGACCTGGGCCTGGACCAAGCCACGGTGTACCGCTACGCGGCCGCCTTCGCGGCATTGGGCCTAGACAAGTATCTGTACCACGAGCAGCCTGGCTACTGGGGCCTCCTCACCAGCGCCTAGCTCGCGCACCTGTGCCAGCAGCTCAACCAGACCCTGTACACGGACTGTGCCGCGCTGCTGGCGTGGGTCGAACACACCTTTCAGGTCACGTTTTCCCGCTCCGGGCTGACGGACTTGCTGCACCGGCTGGGCTTCTGCTACAAGCTGACCACGCCCGTGCCGTGCCATGCCAACGCGGCAGCGCAAACCGCCTTTATAGCGCAATTGGCGGGGCTGAAAGCCAAAGTGGAGGCCGGTGGGGCCGTCCTGTATTACGCCGACGCAGCTCACCCCACCCACAACACGCGCTGCACCCGCGCTTGGTGCCAGGTCGGCCACAAGCGGCCGTTGCTCACCGTCAGCGGCCGCGAGCGGGTAAATCTGAACGCGGCCGTGAATGCCTACCAGCCCACGCAGGTGCTGCTGGATGAAACCAGCCGGGTGGATGCGCAGAGCACGCGCCGCCTGTATGAACAGTTGCTGACGGCGCATCCGGTGGGCACCATCTACGTGGTCTGCGACAATGCCCGCTACTACAAAAACAAGGACCTGACGGCCTGGCTGCACGGCACCCGAATCGTGCAGGTCTTTCTGCCGCCCTACTCGCCCAATCTGAACCTGATCGAGCGCCTGTGGAAGTACCTGCGCCAGAAGATCATCAACACCTGCTTCTACCGCACCAAGGGTGAATTCCGGCAGGCCGTGCTGCACTTCTTCACTCGACTCCCCGAGTTCGAGCACGACCTCGTGTCCTTACTGACCCGAAAATATCACATCCTCGATTCGCGTAGCACTTCGTGATGAGTATAAATTACAGAATTGCATCTAAAAGTCAGCTATTCTGTGGGATTGGAAGTCACCAACACACGCTTGGTCGCTTCTAAATACTGCCTATTCCATCTTTGGCAGGGCTCCAAATGATTACCTTCGGCCCATTCATTCCAAGCGTTAATAAAAATAAAGTTTTCTTCCTTAGAGAAAGGCTTAAATGTTTTCACAATGTGAGCTAGCCAACGTTCGTAGATCGAAGGAGTTGAACCATGCATTATAAAAGCTCCTTTTTTGCGTCGTGCGCTATTGTCCCAACTAGGCATTATACATGGATACCTTTTGTAAGTGGGTATCGGTTGTTGCATAGCGTTTCTTACATGTTCTTTATAAGAGAATACATCATCGTTAAGAAAAGGCGCTTTCGTTATTTCTAGTTTATTCATTATTTTACGAAATAACCCAACCTCATACTTCTTAGGAATTGATGAGCCATCTGGCTCAAATTGCATAGTAGCATCGAATCCTTGTAGATCAGCAGTTTTATCCTGAACGAATCGTTCTATTTTAATCAAGTATAATTCCCCTACACCAAGGCGCTTTGCTTCCACACGCCATGTGGTAAGAGTGCGTGAAATATCAGGAAATAAATCTGCTCTGTAAATAATAAATACCGGCTTTCCATCCACCCTAATGTAGCGAGGATCAGCGAAAGCCGTTGCTAAATACTGAATATGTGCTACATCATCTGCTTCAGAGTAATCCTGTTTAAGTAATAATTCTTCGTCTTGACCATCCCAACGCCTAGTCCAGTTTTCGTTGGCCCAGCATAAGCAAAAGGGAAAATCCGGACTACCTGAAGACAATACTTCTTCGAAAGGCTGATCTAAGACTCTGCGGCCATTAAACCAGTAATGGTAATAACAAAACCCATGAATGCCATACGCCTTCGCCAACTCTGCCTGTGCCTGTCTGGCTTGAGGAAGCCGTAAATCATAAAAGCCTAAATCAGCTGGTAGTTGCGGCTGGTAGTGGCCTGGAAAGCGGGGTAAGGCCTTGGTTACATTAGTCCATTCTGTAAAGCCTGTTCCCCACCACTCATCGTTTTCAGAGATAGGATGAAATTGAGGAAGGTAAATAGCTAAAGCGCGAAGAGATGACATTTACGGTTTTGTTTAAGGTTAATAAAATAAGAGCACATACTTTAACGGAGAATGCCATCAAATAAAACTAAAAAATTATTACATATAATAAATTAACACTTATGATAAATCAGCTTTTAATTAGAAAGTTTAATTATTTTATTCTTCCTGAAACTTTATAAAAACCATAAGATAAAATCTTTCTCCATATATTTTTCTTGAAGTTTTTATCCAATTTTCCAAGGAGATAGAACAACTCACGGTGACGACTGAATGGTATTTTATACCTCAGGTTGAAGAGGCAGTGAATCCAATAGTCAACACACTCATCTAACTTTTTTTGAAAAAGAGCAGCAGCTGGTGTGCCATATTTACGAATGACAACTAACAAGCGTAGAATTTCAACTAATGCTAAACCTTGCTTGACCTTTGTACTTCGAACGTTGTTATCATGAAAGCGAAAGTAATTGAGCGGCTCCGCCACAAAAGCAACCCTGGAAATTGCCATAATACTAGTCCAATATAACCAATCACCAACTAGTCTCCAGCTGCCATCAGGTAAGGCTACTTGTTCTATAGTGGCCCGACGTAGTACGACAGCGCTAGCGTTGGGAATAATATTACTGTACGACATGAACTTAGTAATTAATGTACTTCCATCTAAAACAAAATCTTTGCTCCAGAGAGTAGCATCCATTTGCTTGTAAAATTCTGGGTTTCGTTCTATGGTTTTTTTATCTTGATAAACATACCAGGAATCAGCGTATACCAGACCAACAGTAGGATCCGTTTCTAAACGAGATACTAGTTTTTCGAGAAACGTCGGGTCAGCATAGTCATCACTTTCAGCAATCCAAATATACTTGCCGTTTGTCAGAGATAACCCTTTACTCCATTGTTTAAAAGTACTACCACTATTTTCCGTATTGAACACTGAAGAAATGCGGGAATCTTTAAGAACATAGGATTCAATAATTGAACGACTGTTATCTAATGAATAGTCGTCGAGAATTAAAATTTCAAAGTGAGGATATGTTTGCTGCAATACACTTTCAATGCGCTGAGGCAAATAGTTCGCATGGTTATAATTAGGGATTATAACAGATACCTTGGCCTCTTCAATGCCTTCTATATATTTTATCATGAGAATTTATCGGTCAAAAAAACTAAGCTTTTGCATTTTTATTTTAAAGCGTAAAGCTATCGAATATTAAGAGGCAATGACATAGCACTCGGGCACCAATCAAGTATTCGGAACTGATCTAAAAAAATTAAGCCCTTGGTTGATCAAGGCTTTCCCTTCTAAGAAACCCACTTCTACAATGTTTATTATTGACATATTTGTATACTCTCTTATCTGAACGTACCCATAAGTAGCTCCAGCGGCTACAGTGGCTATACTCGCTAGTGCTACTCCGTAGATACTATCAGTTACATATAATCCTATAAAGTCAAAAACCACGTTCACTATAAGCATAATAAATACTTTTATCAAATTAATTTTTGGCCTATTGATAATATCTAAAGCAATGCCTGAAAACCGATCAATCGGAAAAAATAGACTTAATGTGATTGATATACGCAACAAATTAGCAGCCTCAGTATTTAAGTATTTTTCTCCACCTAACAAATAGATTGGAATCTCGGCCAGTAAAACAACGCATCCAATAATTGGAATCATGGCCCACGACAATGTTCCTATATATTTTTTGAGCAAGGAAGAAAAGCTATGTTCATCGCCTTGGTTGTATGCATTAGAAAGTGCTGGAATTGCAGTTGCTACTGAACTACCAATTAATAAATGAACAACCATCATGAATCGTTGCGCTAGGTTATAAACAGCAAGCGCAGCGGGCCCTATCATATAGTTTATGATTAACACATCTGTGTTACCCAACAATGTAGCACCAATTTGACTACTAACACTATATTTACCAAAATGAGCTAACTCCTTGATACAACTTAATGTTTTATATTTTACATCATTGACTCTAGTCCATCCTTTTACTACCGTTGCTATACTCGTAATCGTTGCGGCAAATAAATTACTGTATATTAAATTATCAACGTTTACTTTATCAAATGCAAGGAGCAAAAGTAGACCAATCACGGAGAGACCCAGCTGCAGTATTCTAACGTAAAGTAATTTATCAAAGTATTGTTCCGCTTGTAAAATTGAGGTAGCTACGAAAGAAGGCAGCATGAGTAGAAGCGTGACACCTGCCCACCTAACAAATAAGTTCATCCCTTCGTTTTCAAGCGTACCAAAAATCAGAATGGCACAGATGCTCAAAATCATCATCACTAATGTAATAACCAGGCTAATTACCCAACTAGAACCTATCACTTCGGCGGCTCGCTTTGGTAAATATAGTGTTAGTAGTCAAATTGGTGCTACATTGTTGGGTAACACAGATGTGTTAATCATAAAC
>NZ_JAGETX010000028.1:0-33577 GCF_017589435.1 Hymenobacter defluvii | reverse complement strand
GAGCTGGTTGATAACAGCGGAAACCTGATACCAGGCCCGTTCAATTCGGTTACGCGCACATTCACGCTGCAACCCTAGCTTTAGGGCCATACCACATGTTAAAAGCCCGGCCGCAACAAGTGCGACCGGGCTTTTACCATTTACCTGCAACCCTGGCAACAAGCACAGGTGGTGGCAGTGCCATTCTGGGTATTATTCAAAAAATAACCACTCAACTACGTGCTTGGTAGTAATTTGGCGCGGCTTTCGCGGGGCGCCGGAACTACTCCCAGTCCGTAGAGGTATCTGTTGAGTCAGGAGGGTTATTGGGGTGATACGTCGGCAGGTCGACACGTCTTTATTCGCAGATTTAGTACAAGAATGATGAGGAAACTCTTTCTTTCCTTGGGGTTGCTGATAGGAATTGGTAGCACGGCGCAGGCACAGCACGCTGTGTGGGCTTCGAAGGTAGTAGCGGTATCGTCGCAGAAATCAAGCGGCAAAGAGGCTTTTTCCCCCGACAAAGTGCTGGGCGAGCCTAATGCGCTACCGCTCGGCCAGATCAGTAATGAAGCATGGATTCCCAAAAAAGAAGGGAAAGACGAATTCATTGAGGTGAAATTCTCGAAGTCTTTGGTAGCTAAGCAGGTAACGGTCGTGGAAAACTTCAATCCAGGGTCGGTTACCAAAATTGAGTTGGTCGATACGCGCGGTGGTCGGCATCAAGTATATGAAAACACCAAACCTGGCACGCTGGGCGAAGCTTTTCGCTCCTTGCAGGTAACGTTTTCGCCGGGCACCTACCGCACCATTGGGGTAGTGGTTACGATGAATACCAAGGAGGTGAATGGGGTAAACCAGATTGACGCCATTGGTATTGCCGACGTGGCCGAAACCATGGTGAAGCAGCAGTTCAAAGCCGACCCCAATGCCGCTAAGTTCGACTCGACGATGGTGAACTTGGGGCCGAATGTCAACTCTAAATACGTTGATACGCACCCCATAATTTCGCCTGATGGGCGCACGCTCTACTTTGCCCGGCAGGAGAGCCCCCAGAACACCGGCGGCACCAGCGACGCGCAAGACGTATGGTATGCTACCCTCAACAATGCTACGACCAAAGCCTGGAACCCAGCCAAGAACCTGGGCGGGCCTGTAAATACCCCCAAAGACCCCAACGGGGTAGCCGCCGTATCGGCCAACGGGCAGCAGTTGCTGGTAATTGGCGTATACCGCCCTGATGGTACGCTGGAGCCGAAGGGGCCTAGCACCACGCGTCGCACCGTAACGGGCTGGAGCAAGCCCGTGCCGGTGGTAATTGAGGATTATTACAACGACGACCCCGAAAACGTGGATTACTGCCTGGGTACGTCGGGCAAGGTGATGCTGATGGCCGTGCAGCGCAAAGATGGTCAGGGGAGTCAGGATATTTACGTCAGCTTTCTGAATGAAGACGGAAAAGCGTGGAGCCGCCCCCGCAACCTGGGGCCTATCGTAAACACAAAGAAGGCAGAGTTTGCCCCTTTCTTGGCCGCCGATGGTAAGACGCTTTATTTTGCTTCCGAGGGCCATGGGGGCTTTGGCAAGAGCGACATCTTCTACAGCAAGCGTCTGGATGATAGCTGGACCAAGTGGAGCCAGCCACGTAACCTGGGCCCGAACGTTAACTCTCCTGACTTCGACGCTTACTATACAGTATCGGCGGCTGGCGAGGATGCCTATCTGGTTTCAGCTCGCAATGGTACGGGCGGTTCCAAGGATATTTTCCGCATTGCCCTTACGCCCCGCTTCAAGCCCGAAACCGTAACGCTGGTGCGTGGACAAGTGCTGGATGCTGTGACCAAAAAGCCCGTTGGTGCCGTTATTCACTATGAAAACCTGCTTACTGGTGAGGAGCTAGGGGTAGCCGAAGTGAATCCACAGGATGGTTCTTACACCATTGTACTACCCTCTGGTGTACAGTATGGCTACCGCGCCGAGGCTACTAACTATCTGGCAGAAAGCGACAACCTGGACGTAACCGACCGGCAGAACTACTCCGAAGTGACGCAGGATTTATTTCTGGTGCCTTTTGCGGTGGGTTCTACCATCAAGCTCAACAATATCTTCTTTGCCCAGAGTAAGTACTTCCTGCGCGAAAACTCCTACCCTGAATTGCTGCGTTTGGTACGCATTCTGAAGGATTATCCGGAAGTGGAAATTAAAGTGGAAGGCCATACCGACAACCAAGGCGACCCGGCCCTGAACCTGAAGCTGAGCCAGGACCGCGTAAACGAAGTGAAGAAGTACCTGGTATCGAAGGGCATTGCGGGTAGCCGCATCACCACCGAAGGCTATGGCGATACCAAGCCCATTGCCAGCAACGATGAAGAGGAGTCCCGCAAGCTTAACCGCCGTGTAGAATTCCGGGTTACAAAGAAGTAAGAGGGTAGTAGAGTAGCTCGCCTCCTGTCTGTCATCCTGAATGCAGTGAAGGACCTTCTCACGCAAGAACGACCGTCATAAAAACGACTCGTTTCAACGTGAGAAGGTCCTTCACTGCATTCAGGATGACAGACAGGAGGCGAGCTACTTTATAAGCTTATCATTAGCTAGACTTTGGTCCGTCGGGATTGGCGATAGAGTCGCGCATATCGGTGTCGGACTGGATATTGCGCATTTTGTAGTAGTCCATAATGCCCAGGTTGCCAGAGCGGAAAGCCTCGGCCATGGCCTTTGGTATTTCGGCTTCGGCATCAACTACGCGGGCCTTAGCTTCCTGGGTTTTAGCACGAAATTCTTGCTCCATAGCCACAGCCATGGCGCGACGCTCCTCGGCACGGGCTTCGGCTACCTTGAGGTCGGCAGATGCCTGATCGGTTTGCAGCTTGGCTCCAATGTTCTCTCCGATGTCGATATCTGCAATGTCGATGCTCAGGATTTCGAAGGCGGTACCTGCATCTAAACCCTTTTGCAACACCAACTTCGATATTTTATCGGGGTTCTCGAGTACTTCTTTGTGTGAGAGCGACGAGCCAATGCTGGTGACGATGCCTTCGCCTACCCTGGCCAGAATAGTTTCCTCGCCGGCGCCGCCTACCAGTTGCGTGATGTTGGCGCGCACCGTTACGAGGGCTTTAGCAATAAGCTGAATGCCATCCTGGGCAACGGCGGCCACGTTGGGGGTGCTGATTACTTTTGGGTTGACGGAGGTTGTGACGGCTTCGAATACATCACGGCCAGCCAAGTCGATGGCGGTGGCCTGCTTGAAATCGAGCGGGATGTTGGCCTTGTCGGCAGAAATCAAGGCTTTAATAACTTTAGGCACGTTGCCACCAGCTAAGTAGTGCGTTTCCAACTCGTTGGGCGTGATTTGCAGGCCCGCTTTGGAAGATGTAATCAGAGAATTAACAATCAGCGACGGCGGCACCTTGCGGACACGCATAAATACGAGTTGCAACAGACTGATGCGGACACCGGAGAAAATGGCTGTTATCCAGAGATTAATCGGGAAGAAGTACAATAGCACCAGCAGCACAATGGCCGCCACGGCAATCGGTAGAATCGGAAAATCCATGGGGTAGGATAAAGGGAGTGAAATCGAAGGGCTATGTAACTAACAACTAAAAACTGAAACGGCCGCTCAGGCTTGTTCCACCACAATGCGGTTTTGCTCGATGCGCAGTACTCGCACCGGCGTGCCAGCCGCAATAAACTCGCCGCGGGTAGTGGCCTCGCGCCGGTCGTTCTCAAACAGCACCGTGCCGGCCGGCCGTAGTGCCGAGATGGTACGACCAGCAGTACCAGGCTGCACATCGGGTCTGCGGGCATCGTGCACGTAATTGTCGTGCACCTCCGTGAGGGCGAATTTGTTCAGGTTTTTAGGCTTCAACCCAACATACACCAGCACAGCTGTGAGAAACACCGCACCGCCCAAAATGAAATGGCTGATGGGCGTGCCCAAGTCGCGGTAGCTGAACCAGATGCCTGCCGCCAGGAGCACGAAGCCCACAAAGCCCACAAACGTGGTACCCGGAATAAAAATGACCTCGGCCGCCACAAACAGCAAGCCGAACAGTAGAAGGGTAGCAATCGTGAGCCAGTCCATGGTGGAAAAGTATAGAAGGGTGATAAGGAAAGATACGTAGAAAACAACGCTTTGATAATCTATTGCTTATCAAGATAACTGTAGACAAATGAATAGATTATAAAAGACGATAACACAACAATCTAGCAGCTTAAAGCGAGTGAAAATCTCACTGAGCTGGTTGTGTTGTTGGATATATTGGTGCGTTTGGATACCACTCATACAAGGATCTGCCGTCGTGATGACGTAATAGGCGCAGGTGATGGTCTTGAATAAACGAGCGGCTTTGGTCAAACACAGTCAGCATGGTAGGACGGTTCTGGAGCGTTTCGGGGTAGTAGTTATTGCGTCCATCATAATACGCCGAGTCTAAGTAAACGAGTATGGGTCGCTGGTCGAGCTTGGCGCGCAACTCGGGTGCCATACCCTCGGGCCGGAAGATGGTGTATAGTAGCTCTGCCTGATAGTTTGCTGTACGCGTAGCCTTATGTGACATTAGTGGCAACCGGCTTAGCATCGACAACTGGTAAGTGTTATTGCAGTGCGGATCATCAGGGTCTATGGTTAACGTGTATGTGCCGTCTCCTTCGGTGCCGGAGTGATAATAGGGTAGAGGCAGAATGGCCTGGTAGCGTTGCGGATCGATCTGCCCAAGCAGCATTTGCATAGGCGCGCTTTCTTTTGGTATGGGTTGAAGCAAGTTGAAGCGTTGCGTCAGCTTTCCATAGCCGTGCACAGCATCGCGCACATCTTTGATGAAGAACAGACTCAGAATCGCCAGCAGCCAGCGGAGCTTTGGGCGTTGCCACCACTGCGAAGCGTACCAGCTAAAGCCTAGTACCAGCGCCCACCAAAACGGCCACACAAACCGCCCCAACGCCCGAAACTGCGTCACTTTATTTGTGAGCTTGTGCAGGAAGAAAAAAGGATTCAGGTAGTTGTGAATATAGTAGGCGCTGTTGTCTAGCTCATAGATTTCGCCGAGTGCAATGGAAAGCACCGGTAAGCTGGCCAGTACTAGCAAAGCCAGAAAGCGCCCCGACCCTTGTCGCCACGCTAGGCGTGGTGCTCGTTTGAAAATAGCCATCGTTCCAACGGCCAACAAGCCAAATAGCACGAAGGCGCCCAAGTAGGCCGACGATTCGTAAGGAACTGGCGCCGTGCGCTCAAATAGAAATCGGGTCTTGTTGAAGTCGTACCCGCGGAAAAAAGCGCCGAACTGAAATTTCCATTCAATCCAATCGTAGCCACTACTACCCGTGGGGCGCAGAAAGTACCATGCATCTAGCACCATAAGAAGCCCCCATGTGATAGTTAGCGCAAAAAGCAGCGTAGTGACACCGTACGTGGCTAGCTGCTGCCAGGGACGACCCTCTCGCGCCTCCGCCAACACCCATATCAAGAAAAAAAAACCTGCAAACACTCCCGTGATGCCCAGGTAATAGAAGTGCAGGTAGGATGTAATAAAAATCGTTAACCCTAATCCCACAAACCAGCGGCGCACCGGTCGGCCCTGCGTCCAGTTGGTATACAGACGCAGCAACACCCACAAGGCCAGTAGAATAGCTGGGGTATACGATAAACTCATGTGCCCTACATACAGTCGTGGCGTTTGCGGCCCCAGCCACGGCAGCCCCACGGCTAGTAGCAGCGTCAGCCACGGCACTACATCCAAACGGCGCAGAATGCTGTCTAACAATGCGGTGCTTAGCATCAAGCCACCCAAAACAAACAAGTCGTAGATATATAGTCCGTAGGGCTCTAGGATAGGAAACACCCGCACCAGCACATGCAGCAATTCCGCTACTAAGGGCGTGCTGTCAGTGTAGTACATAAACTCCCCAAACGGGTAGTTGTGTCCGCGCACTAGCATCCCATCGCTCAGAGGCTGGCGTAGAAACGACGCGATAGAGAAATAACTTTTGATGCCATCGAAGTGGGTAACAATTAGATACTGGGTAGGATGGAAGATGAGCGTGCGGAACCCGTATAGAACCAGTACTAATTGAATAACTATAGAAGCTAGTAGCCACGGATTAAGCAGCCGAGAAAAAAAGCGCGGAGCAGTGGTAGTAGGCATAATAGGAGGTTCTGAAGGCCAAAAGCGTAGGGGTGAGTAACAAAAAAGGAGTTGCGCGCCCACTAGAAAAATCTACGGGCACACAACTCCTAACTTAGCAGTAACCGGCAGTGCATCAATACGCCCGCGCAAAGTAGGCGTAGCGTGCCGAGGGCTTGCCCGTCAGCATGTCTACCCCATCTTCATCGGGCTCGTTGAGGGCTAGGCAGCGGATGGTGGCTTTGGTTTCCTCCTTGATGCGCTCCTCCGTTTCGGGGGTGCCGTCCCAGGGGGCCAGCACGAAGCCGGCAGTGGTATCGAGCACCCGCTTGAACTCCTCGTAGGTGGTTACGCGCGTGGTGTGCTGCTCGCGGTAACGCATAGCCTTGTTGTAGATATTGGTCTGGATATCCTGGAGCAATTGGTCTACGCTCTGCACGATGTCGGCCAGGGGTAGGTTCATTTTCTCCTTGGTGTCGCGGCGGGCTACCTCCACGGTACCAGCGTCCAGGTCGCGCATGCCCACGGCCAAGCGTACGGGTACGCCCTTCATTTCCCACTCGGCAAACTTAAAGCCGGGCCGCTCGGTGTCGCGGTCGTCTACCTTCACCGAGATACCACGCTCCAGCAAGCCCTGCTGCATGGGGCGGATGCGCTCCAGCAGCTCATCGAGCTGACCAGTTTTGTAGATGGGCACAATCACCACCTGGATAGGCGCCAGCTTGGGAGGTAGTATCAAGCCTTCGTCATCGGAGTGCGCCATCACCAATGCGCCCATCAGGCGAGTGCTCACGCCCCAGCTGGTGCCCCATACGTGCTCCAGTGTGCCTTCCTTCGTTTGAAACTGCACGTCGAACGCCTTGGCAAAGTTCTGCCCCAGGAAGTGCGAGGTACCGGCTTGTAAGGCCTTACCATCCTGCATCAAGGCCTCGATGCAGTAGGTTTCTAAGGCACCGGCAAATCGCTCGTTCTCCGACTTTACGCCTTTCACCACGGGTAGGGCCATCCATTCCTCGGCAAACTCGGCGTATACGTCTAGCATCTGGCGGGTTTCGGCCAGGGCTTCTTCGGCGGTGGCGTGTGCGGTGTGGCCTTCCTGCCACAAAAACTCCGCCGTGCGCAGAAACAAACGCGTACGCATTTCCCAGCGCACCACGTTGGCCCACTGGTTGATGAGAAGCGGCAGGTCGCGGTAGCTCTGAATCCAATTTTTATACGTGCTCCAGATGATGGCCTCGGAGGTAGGGCGCACCACCAGTTCTTCTTCCAGCTTGGCGTTGGGGTCGACGCGCAACTTGCCGGGTCTTTCGGGGTCTGTTTGGAGCCGGTAGTGCGTCACCACGGCGCATTCCTTAGCGAAACCTTCCGCGTTTTTCTCTTCCGCCTCGAACAGGCTTTTAGGGACAAACAGCGGAAAATAAGCATTCTGGTGGCCGGTGCGCTTAAACATACCGTCCAGCGTTTGCTGCATTTTTTCCCAGATAGCATAGCCATATGGCTTGATGACCATGCAACCCCGTACGGCGGCATTTTCGGCCAGGCCTGCGCGCTTTACTAACTCATTGTACCATAAAGAGTAATCTTCGCTGCGCTTCGGCAAACTTTTGCTCATGTTTTGGAGTATCTTTGAAAGTAGAAGTGCAAAAAAAGTCCGAAATAGTGGTAGAACATTTGTCTACCAATAGGGCACCGTTTCGGCCTCAAATTACGTTATTAAAACGAAGCATTCCTCCCGATTAGGTGAAGCGGGTAGTAAATGCACTCCACCTTCGCCTGCTTCTTCTTCTGTATCTCTCTTTCTCTACTTAGCCATGAAAAAATATTCCACTTTCATTTTATCTGCCCTGAGTGCACTAGCACTCGGCGGGTGCGCGGGCACATCGGCCCTTACTACCTCTACCGAAGACGATGGAGTGTACTATACCTCAAAGGATAAAACTACACTGACCCCTGCCGCCCAGGAGGCGCTGGATGCCCGCTACGGGCAACAGCAAACCAGCGGTGGCTACGCCACATCGGGCGATGTAAACCCCGAGTACTCCGGTGATGGCACCATGCAGGACGCTACCGGAACTACAGAATACTACGACGACGATTATGGCTATGCCTCTCGTCTGCGTCGTTTCAATAGCTCTACATACAGTGGTCTGGGCTACTCCAGCCTCGCCTATACCGACCCCTTTTGGTATGGTGGCTATAGCCCCTACGGCTTTGGCTCGCTTTACAGCCCCTTCTACTCGCCTTACTACGTCTCGGGCCTGAGTATTGGTTTAGGATTGGGCTTTGGCTCTCTCTATCGGCCGTATGGCTTGGGCTATGGCGGCTTAGGCTACGGTGGTTTATATGACTCCTTTTATGGTGGTTATGGTGGCTTGGGTTACGGCGGACTAGGTTATGGCTATGGACCGGGCTTAGGATATGGCTACGGTTTAGGCTATGGTGGTCTAGGATATGGCTCTCCTTACTACGGCGGGAATTATGGCTATGCCGGCGATACGCGTAGCCGCGTCAACTACCAGCCGCGTCGCGAGCGGAGTGCCGCCGCGTTGTCGTCGGCTCCCAATACTGGTATACGTGGTGGCCGCTCAGGTGGCAACGCGGTCTTGTCTAATGGTTCGGGTGGTGCGGTCGTGAATGGTAGCAACGGTGGTTGGAGCCGTGGTCGGGTTGTGAGCGGTGGTGCCGCTGGTAATCCCCAACGCCAGAATGCTGTGAACGTGCCCGCCGATCAGCCCAATTTGGATACCCGCTCGGGCGGGCGCCGGTGGCGTAGTGTCGATGCTGGCAGCCAAGGATATAGCAACCAGGGCAATGTAGCACAGCCTCGTCGTAACCGGCTATTCAGTGGCGATGGTCAAGCAACGCAGCGCCAAGTATACAGCCAGCCCACTCGCTCGTACGAGCAGCAGCAACCCTCACGTTCGTACAGCCAGCCTTCTCCCTCACGCAGCTCCTTCGGTGGTTCGTCCAGCGGTAGCTCAGTAGGCGGTGGCGGCGGTGGCAGCCGTGGACGCGTCCGCTAATGCATCCGGGCTTATGCTCGTAGATGTCTCATTTTCCTTTCTTTCCTGAATGAAAAACATGAAATATTGGCTAGGCTTGGCCCTTGTGGGCTGGGCCAGCCACGCTTTTGCCCAAAGTGAGCTAGATGCTTTGCGGTATTCTCAACTACAGTTTGGCGGCGGAGCCCGTACGCTCGGAATCGGTGGGGCCAACGTGGCGCTAGGTGCAGACGTTGGTAACCTGAGCAGCAACCCGGCTGGCCTGGGTTTGTTCCAACGTTCGGAGGTGAGTTTCACGCCGGGCTTTGGTGTTGGCAATACGAGTAGTGCCTTGCAGGGGAGTGGTAGCCTTACCGATTCCCGTAATAGCTTACATATTGGAAACGTAGGATTGATTTTTACTAACCGCCGTCCCGATAGTGACAACACATCGGATTGGCGTGCGGGCTCATTCGGTATAGGCGTTACGCGCATCAATGACTTCAACCAGAATTCTGTTTATTCCGGTACGGTTGGTGACCAGCAGTCACTATTCCAACGTTTGCGAGAGCCGCGCATTGACAACCAGGAAATAGACGACCAATACGCCAACAATGCCTACGTTGATCTAGACGCGCTGGCTTATGGTGGCTATTTGAATAATCTAGAGGGCGGCAACGAAGTATCTACCATCCCTCGCAACGGACCTATCACGCAGCGGGAGAGCACGCTAACTACTGGTTCGCAGTCGCAGTACGATTTTGCGTACGGGGCTAGCTACCGGGACAAGCTGTATATCGGTGGTGCCATTGGTGTTGTGGGCACACGCTATGAGATGACGCGCGATTTCTACGAGACAACCAGTGATGTAAACGTGTATTTACGTGACTACTTGCAAACACGTGGAACGGGATTCAATGCTCGTATCGGAGCCATCTATCGTGCTACAGATAGAATACGCATCGGTGCTTCGGTGCAAACACCTACTTGGTTCCGACTAACGGACACGTATAGCACACAGCTAAGCTCTACTTTCACCCCACCCAGATATATACGAGACGACGCAGGGCAAATAGTCGAGACAATTAATGGAGGTGATGCGCAAACGGGCAGCCAACAATTCTCCTACAGCCTAACTACTCCCTTCCGGGCAAATGGAGGGGTAGCAATATTGCTAGGTAAGTACGGCTTCCTAACGGGCGACGTAGAATATGTGGATTATTCTCAACCGCGCTTCCGTGATAATGCTACTGCTAATGGGACGGCTCCCGGGTACGACTACTCCAGCACGAACCAATACATCAGCGACCTGTATCGCTCTACTGTGAACCTCCGCTTTGGGGGTGAGGCACGCTACGAGGCTTTCCGGTTTCGTTTGGGATATGCCCGCTACGGCGACCCTTACCGTGCCAACGACTTCGACCGTACCCAGAATTACTATACGGTGGGCTTGGGTCTGCGGCAGCAAAACTTTTTCCTGGATATAGCGGGCGTGTACAAGTCGGCTAATAATTACTACTCACCTTATGTACTCAATGCAGGTGATCAGCCAGTAGTAAGCATCGACTCCAACCGCTTTACGACTTCCCTTACCATCGGAACGACTTTTTAAGGGTAGTGCCTCAACAAAGAAACGCCGCTACGAACATCGTAGCGGCGTTTCTTTGTTGAGGCACTTGGCTAATCATTTACTTCGTAATATGCACTTGCAGCTTGGCTGCCGGGATAGGCGTAGTAATCAGGTTTTCTACATAGATAAGCCCAAACTTAGCATCCTGCGTTCGGAAAGCATAGACGCGGCCTTTCACTAGAATTTCGGTGCGGGTAGAGGCGGGGGTAGTAGCACTGTTGTACGCAGTGGTTAGGTCGGCTGGAGAGGCAGTTGCGGCGAAGGTGCTGGCGTTTAAGGTGGTAGTGCGCAGGCGTGTGGTGCGGCGTGTGGTGCTATCTGTGGGCCATAGCGTGCTTAAAGCGGGTACCGATGAAGGCGAAGCTAGTACAGCAGAGTTATCGGCACCGGGCAGGTAGACCAGATCAATCAGTCCGTACACATCCGAATAAGGAACCCTAGGAGAGTCGGTTTGGGAGCCTATGTAGCGCGGAAACGTCAGGCCCGGTAGAAGAGCTATATATGAACGGCTAGTAAATGTGCGCGGTGCCTGCAAGCCTACCGTGTAACGGTGGTAGGCAAGCGTAGAGTCATTATTGTTTGGCCGTACGGTAATCCGGAAGCTGGCGGTGCTTGTCTGATTCTGATCATCCGTGCTTGTAAACTTCCAGGTTTCGTAGCCGGGGGTTGAACGCGTGCTAAATGTATTCTGGAAAGCGAACGTTTTCCGCTTCATACTTCGGTTAAATACGACCAGCGTATCACCTCGATCATAATGGTCTGAAATTGATAGACCGGTGTAGTCGACAGGATTTAAGCGTGGATTATATGTTACCTCAATGCGCATATTGGTCAGGTTAGGCGCGTCAGCTGTGTCTGCGTTCTGTGCTTTGGTCGTGGCTGCGAATATTTTATACGTCAGTGTATCGGCTGGCGTGTTGATAATGCGCGTGTAAGCAGTGTAGCGTGAGCCCCCCACAAAATCGAGCAACGGCCCAGAATCCAAATCGGGCTGGCAGGCGGTGAGCAGCGTGCCCAACAACAGCCACAAAGAAAAACGTAGAAGCATAGTGGGTATAAAGATCGGCAGACGAGCGCAGACTTGCGCTACCATAGCGCAAGAAGCCAGCCTGCCGACCTTAACGCGCAAAGCGGCCGGGTAGTCTTTTCAGGAGCACTTACTTCGGCTGCAACACAAATTCTATATTCACTGTTGCCGCTCCACTAGGCTGCATTACAGGTATGGGATTCACATGCACGGCGGTCGGGGCACTTGCATTGGCTGTTGCTAGCAGTTTCTGACTTTCAAAAAGTTTCTTGCGGCTAAATAAGTCCCCGGTGTGCAGAGGCAATTGAGCCAGCAACGGTGCAGTGGATACCGTAGGGGTACGAGTATCCCGCACCGTAATCTTTCCCAGTCGGGCCGTCTTTCCCTCCGAAATAGTAAAAACCAAATCCATGGTGCCATTCGGCTGCGGAACGACGCTAGGCTCAACTGAAAAAAACCAATAACCCTGGTCCATGTATAGCGACGTGACATTGGATTGCAGACGCTGGCCGAGGGCTACCGAGTCGTACGCGGCGCCGGGTGCCAGTCCCAGCGACTGCGTAAGGCGCGCTGACGATACCACCGTGTTGCCCTGCCATGTGATACGCCGGATGGTAGGGCCTGTTTGTGCGGTCGTAGGCGAAGACGAAGCGGTTGCTGTCGAGGGTGAGGTAGGCGGCAGCGGAGAGCCCGCGTAGGAAGTAACAGCCCATGCCATAGTGGCCACAGGGACAACAAGCAAAAAACGAAGTTTTTGCCAGCGGGTAGGAACAGAGGTGGTGAGCATAAGAATACGTTGCGTTAAAATGGAAGAAGAAAAAGTATGCGTCAGGCGGAAGGGAGGCTGCTGAGTCACTAGCTTTAGTAGTAGGTTGCCGTAGTGGCGAATCCCGATGCCGGGTAGTTGTGCTACAGTGGCATCGGCCAGATATTCGTGCACCTGCCGCACCTGCCGACCCAGGTAGCGCACAGCTGGGTTGAACCAGAGTAGCCAACCGGCCACCTCATAGCCCAGCAGATCCAACGTGTGGTGCTGGCGCACATGCACTTGTTCGTGCCGGAGTAACAGCTGCCGCTCTGTCTCACTAAGCGACTTATGCAGCGACGAAAGAAAAATGAACGGCCCAAAGGAAAATGCTGGTAACGTTTGCGTAGGCAACTGCACCAAGCGGCCCGTCGGCAGACGAATGCTGTCGTGCGAAGTCACCAGCGTATGCAGTTGCCGCAAACTGCGGCTCGTACGCCATACCTGATAGCAGACGCCAGCAGCGTATACTGCCAGTACCATCCACCCCAGGTTATGCAGATAATCAGGAGTATCAAGAAGTGGAGAGGTGGAGGTGGCTGCCAGCGTCCACTGTAGGGGTAGGGCAGGCAGCGGGCCGCTTGAGGCACTACCAGTGGAAGGGGGCATCCGAGAAGCAAATCCGACCAGTAACGGCAGCGCAAAGCTGGCAGCCAGGCTAACCAGCAAGTACCAACGGTTCCAGCAGAAAGTGGGCAGCTGGGCAAATACCAGTTGGTAAAGCAGCGCGAAGACCACTGTGCCGAAGCTAACCTCGGCCAGATAGAGCAGCAGGCTAGTGGGCATCATCGGTAGGGGCTGTATCGGGGGAAGCCTGGTCCAGCAGCTGGCGGAGGCGCTGCACCTCCTCAGGGCTTAGACTTTCTTCTTCTACCATAAAAGACACTAGTGCCGATGGCGAATTGTCGAAATACTGTGTCAGCATACGCTTAAGAGAAGCCGCGCGGTATTCCAGCTTGCTGATGACAGGCGAGTACTCATACGTCTTGCCGTAAGCCTTAAAACTCACATAGCCCTTGCGCTCCAGAATACGCACCACCGAAGAAATGGTGGTGTAAGGTGGCGCAGGATCTTCGTCTAAATGCTGAATAATGTCTTTAACGAAAGCCCGTTTCAGCTTCCAGAGCACATGCATAATGCGCTCCTCTGTTTTGGTTAGCTCTTCCATGTTGTAAGTGTAACGTATTTATACGTTTAATAACGTATTTATAAGTTGATTCGGTGTTCAAAATTTAAAATATGTTTTAGTAAATATTTTAAATGAATGATATAAAGACAATTGCGGTATAAATAACTGCTTAGGCGAAGGGAGATTTTATCGATAACCGATGTACATACCGTCCACCCTAGTACCATTGCTGATGCTTTCGCCCTATTTGTACCAGAATAGCTGCTGAAGCCGTTATTTTGTCTGATGCCTACCCTTCGCCTTTTGCTGCTCAGCGGCCTAGCCTCTTTCCTATTCTACAGCTGTCAGTCCGACACGCCCGCTCATACAGAGGTAGCAGACACTGAAACCGAATTACCCGTTGACACACTGCCTGCCCCCACACCCCGCCGCCTCGATACCCTAACCTGGCACCGAGTAGAGCGCCCTACCCAAGCCAATGCTCCGCTCATCCGGCCAGGAGCCGCGCGCCGCGCCATAGTGCCCCGCGACACCACCGCGCCGCCACCCGCCGAAGCGCGTCTCTACGACCTCACCCTGAAAGCCAGCGAGTACCATAAGATAGACCCTACCCACCTGGCCGAAGTGCGGGGTAGGGAAGGGACCATTGTACGCATTCCGGCGGGTACGTTGGTCGACGCGCGTGGGGAGCCCGTAACCGGCCCTGTGTTTGTGGAACTGAAAGAGTGCTACGGGCTGGCTGATGTACTGCTCTCCAACATTGTGTCCGAAACCAATGATGACCAACTGCTTATACCGGGTGGCGCAGTATTGGTGCGGGCCACGGGCAACGGCCAGTCCCTGCGCCTAGCCGAGGGCCGCGCCGTGCAGGTGGAGCTTCCGGCTTCTGCCCGATCGGGAATGCCGCTATATTATGGGCGAAGCGGGCGCCGGCAGCCTATCCGGTGGGTGGCGGCTGGCCCGGAAGCAGTAGTAGACAACCAAATATACCCAGAGGCGCAACCCATGCCCGCGTATGAGAGTGGCCCGGCTGCCCTGAACAAGCTCGTGCGCTACCCCGCCGCAGCGGCCGATAGCCACACGCAAGGCACTGTTTACGTATCGGCGGTGATTGACGAAGCAGGGCGGGTGCTAACGCCTAAGGTGCTGCGCGGCTTGGGTAGCAGCTTCGATGCGGAGGCTCTGCGGGGAGTGCGGCAAAGCTCGGGCCGCTGGACGCCCGGCCAGCGCGAAGGCCGTTTTGTGAAGGTGAAAGTGCTGGTGCCCATCCGCTTCACCCTACCCGAAACGTCTGACCTACTGGTCCGCGCCGACTCAACTGATTCGCCAACACCATCGGTAGCTGACGAAGAAGCACCGGCCGCTGATCGACAGGCATTTCGGGTAGGGCAGCTAGGGTGGGTGGCGGCTGCCCGCCCGCGTCCCGCGGCCGAAGCCGTTACTACCCTCACGGCGGCCGTAGAGCCCGACACGCACACCAGCGTACGGCTGGTACTACACGACGCGGCTACCATTGTGCTAGGCCAGCCCACCGATACGGGCTACGACTTTGTGGACGTGCCTGCCAACAAAAAGGCCGTGCTACTAGGTATCCGCTATATGAGCGGCACGCCCTACGTGGCGGTACGGGAAATCACCACCGGGCGCCATAGCAGCGAGCCGCTTAGCTTCCACGAAACCACACTGGCCGAGTTGGAGCGGCTGGTACAGGAGTTAAAATAAAGCGGACCAAAACTACTGGCTACGTTGGAAAAACAGGACCCGGATGCGTAGCAGGACTAGCGGCAGGAGCAACGCTGGTAACCGGAATATTGGTATCGGAAATAATGTAAAGCGGGCGCTGGCGCACGTTGGCCGACAACCGCGATAAATACTCACCAATAATCCCGACAGCAATTAGCTGCACGCCACCCAGAAACAGGATACTTACCATCAGCGAAGCCCAGCCTGGTTGGTAGTCGTGCACTACAAACCGCTCGTATAGCGTGTAGAGGACGACCACAAAGGCAATGCCCGATACTACAAACCCGCTGATGGTCGCAAACTTAAGCGGCGCATCGGAGAAGCCCGTGATGCCGTCCAGCGCCAGCCGAATCATCTTGCTATAGGTGTAGCCAGTAGCACCACCGGCCCGCTCGGCCCGGTCGTATTCGAGGTAGGTCTGGCGGTAGCCAATCCAAGAAATCTGCCCACGGATAAACTTGTTTTGCTCCGGCATCTGCTTGAGCGCATCCACTACCTTACGGGATATAATGCGAAAATCACCGGTATCCACAGGAATGGAAATGTTGGTAATGTTGGCTAGAATACGATAAAACAGTTTGGCCGTGAACTTCTTGGCAACACTTTCGCCCTGGCGCGAGCGGCGGCGGGCATATACTACCTCGTAGCCTTCGTGCAGCTTGTGGTAGAGCTGCGGAATCAGCTCCGGCGGGTCCTGCAAATCGGCGTCGATAATGACTACCGCTTCGCCCTGCGACAAGTCCAATCCGGCCGTGACGGCAATCTGGTGCCCGAAGTTGCGGCTGAAATCAATGTAGCGTACGCGCGTGTCGCGCTCCGTAAGAGCCTTAATCAGGCGCAGCGACTGGTCGCGGGAGCCGTCGTTGACAAAGATGAGTTCGTAGGAGCGACCTAGCGGAGCTAGTACACCACTCAGCCGGTCGTAAAGTATCTGAATGTTAGCTTCCTCATTATAGATAGGAATGATGATGGAAAGGTCCATTTGATGAGTTGAGATAGCGAGAGTAGGTAACAAATATAGAAAGATGGGTAACGTACCATCCTTATTGTCGCTCTGCACAACGCAACAAATAGTACTCTAATCGGCCTATGTTTGCTCTGGCAACATTCCAGTACTGCGCTAGTATTTAAGAAAATAGAATTCCTGTCAGAAGAGAAAATCTATTAGTGGAGAGCTCTCGTGCTGTTTATATGAGATAGTCTCAGGGTAAAGGAGGCGAATCGGGCCCTCGTCGTACAGTACCTTAAAACCCCAAATAATCACCCTGAAGAAAACCAAGTTCGCCGAGGTTCAAATCGTATTCTTCTTGCGTCCTGCTGACACGGGTCTGGCTGTAGCGAAAGTATGTCAGAAGGTGAGCATCAGCGAAGCCACCTACTACAATTGGGAAAAAATACGGTGGCCTGGGCGTATCGGAGCTGCGCCGGTTAAAGCAGTTGGAAGAAGAAAACCGGCAGCTCAAACAGCTGGTAACCGACCTGAGTCTGGACGAGTAGATATTGCAGGATGTGTTCTGAAAAAAAGCTCTAAAGTCCAGGCAGCGTCGGCATGCGGCTCAACGCTTTCTCGACGCTAATCATGTCTCCGCCAGAGGAGCCTGACGAGTAAACCGACTGATAACCCGTATGTTGAATTTCCTGACGGTAGCTTTCTCAGCCGAGTGTCTGAACATGCCCTGGCTCTTGTTGCTGACTAACGCGCTAACGCGCAGGAAAAATGTAAATGCTAGTGGCAGGAACACAGCGTCTTCCAACCGTACAGCTCGTGGCAGAGTGTAACACCCAACGAGGTGGTAACTTCGGCTTTTATTGTCAAGCTTTAGAACGCCTAACGCTTCACTTTCAAGTAGGCTAAAAAATGAGATTAGGTCAACATCAATATATACTTCACTATCTTGTTTCACTTAACAAACACTTCCTCCAAACCCTAACACCATTATTACTCTGCCTTGTGGACCTGACTTACGAAAAGAAATACCATCAACTGGAAGAGAAACACTGGTGGTTTGCTGGACGTCGTAGTACTGTTCGGCAATTGGTTAACGAACTACGCATTCCACATACCTCCGATATTCTAGAAATTGGGTGTTCAGCAGGTCCACTGCAGAAACAGTTAGCTGAAGATGGATACATGAGCTTGACTGGTATTGATATCAGTGAAACAGCTATTGCCTTAGCTAAGGACCGCGGCATTCAAAACGTATCGGTTATGGATGGGGCTAACCTGGCTTTTCCGGATGCTTCCTTTGATGTAGTAATCGCCTCCGATGTGCTGGAGCACATCCAAGATGAATACCAGGCAATTCAAGAGTGGAAACGTGTGCTCCGTCCAGGAGGACGTATGCTCATATTTGTACCTGCGTTTCAATTACTCTGGACTCAGCACGACGAAATAAATCATCATTACCGACGCTACACTGGGCGCCGCTTGCGCGATGCCCTGACCCAGGCAGAACTACATCTAGAACGATCCTCGTACTGGAATACCTTCTTGTTTTTTCCCACTTCTGCTATTCGACTGTTGCAACGTGTATTACCACGCCGCACTAAATCAAACAACTATACTGGTGACTTAAAAGAGTTTCCACGTTGGTTAAATAATGGTTTGACAGCCTTACTCAAGGTAGAAGATGTCCTACTCCGCTATACTTCTCTTCCGGTAGGCGTCAGCGTGTTTGCGATTGTCCGGAAGAAGTGAAATGCTTAGCTTATCAGATTGCACAGGCGTTGAGAGCTGGTTGGTATAGGTATGAGCTTGTACGTCTCCTCATTCCGTAAGCAAAGGGTAAGCGGAGTGTTTAAATTCGAGAGAATTCATAATATCCAAAGCCTGAGGGGGCCGTTGCGTGTTGTAGTCGAGCAGCAGTACGGCTACAAGTTGTCGTACGTGGGCCAACGACCGGAATGGATAAGCATCGAGCAATTCGTGCCGGAATGAGCCAACCCAAGGCGCCCGCTTTTTCAAGCGTCAAGGTGCCGCCAGTTGATACCCGTAATTCTGCTACACCGGCAGATAGCTGCCACGTGAGAGCCCCTCCAGCGCATACGCCCGCCGTTGGCTCCAGCTTTTGCCGTACGAACCCTACGCTACCTGGCGTCGTAAAGCCCATAGGGCTACTTGCTTTTTGCGCAGGGCCTCCTTAATTGCCTGGTTCTCTATCAAATCGGAACATCTACTTGAGTCTCCGATTCTCTCCTTCTGCATGCTTCAGTCGAGTCAACGTGGTCACACTAGCCCCGGCATACTTACTTTCCTGATATAAAACGTGGCCTTCTTCAAGTGGTGTTCACGCACAAGTTGCCCCACGGTCTACTCGCTGACTTGCTGTTGCAGAACGGCCACAATCTGGGACTCGTCGAATCGGTACCTTTTTATGTTTCCGTTGTCAGGTAATGAAAATACGCTTTTCTCTACCCACAGGCTACTTATCTAGGGAGGCGTACAGATATACTGAATGTTTACCTTTAACGGCGGGATACTAGTAATAATCAGCTTATTTACATGATCTAATGATCAGCGAAGCCGAATAGCACATTGATCTGCTGTGGTACGTATGTCGTCTACTTTATATTCTTCCTGGTCGGCTGCAGGGCGCTTCCAGTTGCTGTGTGCTCTAGTGCTATTTGTTAGCATGGCTGCCGTGTTGTACCAACCCTACTTGCTTTGGTTACCGCGCGGCATTCACGAATGGGCGCAAGCCGACCGCCTAGCTATAGCCTTGAGTTTCTATGACTACGGGTTCGATTTTTGGCATCCTCGCACCTTTAGTCTCGAATCAACAGACGGTATTACGGGAGTAGAGTTTCCGCTGGTATCTTACGTAGCGGCACTATTAGGTGGTGTCTTTGGGCGAACAGCTATTAGCCCGATTTTTCGGTTACTAACCATCAGCAGTACAGTGATGGGTTGCTGGTATTTATTCCGGTGTGTATTTGATTACACGCGGCAATTTATAGTAGCCTTATTGCCAGGAGCATTCCTGTTGGCTTCGCCTACCTTCGTGTACTACTCTGGTAATTATTTAGCCGATCCAGTGAGTGCTTCTTTAGCTATAATAGGACTGTATTACGTGCAACGATTTTATTACCAGGAAAGAGAGTTTCGGGACATACTGATGGGGCTCGGGCTGCTGAGCGTAGCTACGTTGTTGAAACTATCCGCAGGGCTATATCTTATAGGAGTGCTGCTGCTGCTATGGTTAGCAGTGATTGTACAGAAACAATTTACTCGGCGCGAGCGGTTGATGTTACTTGTTGCTTCTATACTGAGTAGCGGCGCGCTGGTAGGCTATACGTTGTATAGCCGTTACTTGAATAATGCATACCACTCTGTGCTATTCTTAGCTGTACCAAGACCAATAATTGGGTCGGGTAACCGCAGCTATATTTGGTCCCGTATTCGGGAAGTGTGGTGGCCAGAATATTTAAGCTGGCTGGCCGCCGATGTGTTGAAAGCAGCTGTCCTAACATTGCTTTGGTATGTAGTTTCCCGCAGCCGTTGGCGGCAACACCGGATTGCTTTGGTGTTTCTTGCGTTACTATTAGTAGGGGGTAGGGCCTTTTATGAATTGATGGGACAACAGTTCATTGACCACGATTACTACGCCATTGCGCCCTACGCGCCATTAGCTGCCTTGCTGGTAGCTAGCGCTGCCATCTTACTAGGTCAACGTCCTGAACGATGTCTAGTAATAGGCCTGTCAACCGTTGTAGTCGCAGGCCTGTTGATAGTAGGAGCAGGCCGCAATCGGCAACGAATGCGTGAGCCATACGGTGACTTTAGTAATTACTATATGTACCATTGGATGGTAGATGGTGCCAAGGTGCTGGCCAACGCGCAAGTACCGGCATCAGCTCAAGTATTGGTACTAGGCGAGCCAGCTTCTAATTTGGCGCTGGTATATCTCGATCGTAGAGGAATTACCTGGCAAACGGATGTGGTTACTGTACCGGAAAATGAAATAGTAGACCGAATGAAGACGCACCAGCTTAGCTATCTGGTAATGAGCGAGGCGCATTGGCAGCAATTTAAACCTTCACATTCAGAACTTGTGCAACGCACCTCAACCACTATGCACACTCCTAACTTCATTATGCTACAGTTGCTTGATAAAGAACAAGGTAAGTAGAAGTGAGACGTTAAGTAGCTACAACCCAAAGCGCCCGGTTTCTTTAGAAACCGGGCGCTGTTGTAATCAACCACAGGCAATCTATTGCCCAACAACCGGCTACTCGTCGCCGGCTTTGTGCTTCACTTTGATCTTGCGGCCTTTCTCGTCCTTGGCTTTGGCTTTGCGCCGACCTTCTTTCACGGTGATGTCCGTATCGACGGCCGGTGCGGTAGTGGCCGGAGCTTCGGCGGTGGGGGCAGGGGTAGCAGTGGGAGTCACGCGCTGGCCGTTGGCGTCCAGCTCTACCACGTCATAGCCCAGCTCAGCCAGACCAGGGAAAGCCTTCGTCCGGTCACCTACCACTACGATATACATCTTGTCAGCGGGCAAATACTTTTGAGCCGAGGCCAGCACGTCGTCCTTCGTTAGGTTCTTCAGGATTTCGCTTTGCTTGGTTACGTAGTCGGGAGCCAGGTCATACTCTACCAGGCGCGACAGGAAGCCAGCTTTTTGCTGGCCGGTTTCGTAGCGCAAGGCGTCGCTTTGACCTACGGAGGATTGCAGGAAGGCCAATTCCTCGTCGGTAATACCGTTGCGGTAGTTGGTGATTTCCTTCATAAACTCCTTCACCGAAGCGGCAGTAGCATCGGCGCGCACGCCAGCCGAGGCCGTGTAGGGGCCGATGTAGCGCGTACCCTGGAAGCCCGAGCGGGCACCATAGGTGTAGCCCTTGTCCTCGCGCAGGTTCAGGTTGATGCGCGAATTGAAGGCGCCGCCCAGCAGGTAGTTGGCCAGGTAGGCGCGGTAGTAGTCGCCGGTAGCGTCGTAGGTGAGGGGGGTGAGGTAGCCCACCCGAATTTCCGATTGCGCCGCGCCATCTTTATTGATGAAGTAGATGCGGGTTTTGTCGGGCTGCTGGGTTCTTTCGCCGGGCGGAATGGTTACGCCTTTACGCGGCCAGGTTTTCAGGAAGGCCAATGACTTTTCCACGGTGGCTTCGTCCACATCACCCACGGCCGTCACGTAGCTTACGTTGGGCGCATAGTTCTGCTGATAAAACTGCTTCACGTCGTCCAGCGTCAGCTCCGAGACGGTGGCCGTGGTGCCGCTCACTGGCACCGACATAATATCGCCGGGGCTGTAGAGTAGGCGTGAATAAGCGTTGTTGGCAATGACTACGGGCTGGGTGGTCTGGTTGGCAATGCCCTCCAGCGTCTGCTTTTTCAAGCGGTCAAAATCAGCCTGGTCGAAGCGCGGGTGCAGCAGGCGCTGCTCCAGCAAGGCCATGGTAGCAGGCAAGTTTTTGGTGAGCGACTGCACGTACACCGTGGTGTTGTCGTCGCCAGAATATACGCTCACGGTGCTGCCCAAGCGGTCAAGGGCGGCCGAGAACTCCTCGCTGGTGTATTTCTCCGAGCCTTCGTTCAGCATTTGGGCCGTGAGGGCTGCTACCCCGGCTTTGTTGCGGTTCTGCTGCTCCAGGCGGTGGCCGCCCCGGATGGTCATCAGCATGGTCACCGTCGGGATTTCCGTGTTTTTGGTGCCAATCAGGCGCAAACCATTGTCAAACTGATCCTGCCAGATAGTGGGCACCTTCACCACGGGGTTGGCACCGGAGGCCGGCTGCTTGTTGCGGTCGAACGTGTCGGTGGCCTTCACGTATTTCAAACCTTCGTAGCCATAGTTCGGTGCCTTGTAGCCCGCCTGCGACACGGTGTAGTTGTCTTTGCCAGCGGCCAGGGCCATTTGGCCTTTGGGTAGCACACTCAGAATCACGGCGTGCTTGCCGCGGATGTACTTGTCGTACACGCGCTGCACATCGGCTTTGGTGACGGCGCGCAGGCGACGCATTTCCACGGGCAACTGGTTAGGGTTGCCCTCGTAAGTCTGGTAGGCAGCCAGTTGGCTCACCTTGCCCGCCACACTGCTCAGGCTGTTCACCACGTTGGCTTCGGTACTGGCCTTGAAACGGGCTACCTGCTCGTCGGTCACACCGGTTTTCTCAAACTCCGTCAGGGTTTTGCGGAACAGCGCTTGCGTGCTGTCCAGTCCTTTGCCGGGGTAGCTAATGGCTAGCATCACAAATTCGCCGGCCAGCTCCGAGTTGCTTTGGTAGGCTTGCGCCTGCACGGCTTTCTGGGCTTTTACCAGATTCTTATATACCAATGACGTTTTGCCGCCGCCAATAATCTCGGCCATGGCATCCAGCGCTACCTCATCGGGGTGACCGTGGGGCACGGTGGGGAACACCATTTGCAGCATCGGGAAGCGCACGTTGTCCTCGTAGCTCACGTAGCGGTCCTGGTTGAGCACGGGGGCCGGCAAGCTCTGCTCCTTCACCTCGGGGCCGCGCTTGATGGGGCCGAAGTACTTCTCAGCCAGCTTCACTACTTCGGCAGCTTTCACGTCGCCGCCTACCGTGAGGGTAGCGTTGTTGGGGCCATACCAGCGCAGAAAGAAGTTCTTGAGGTCGTTTACGTCCGAGCGGTCCAGGTCTTCGAGGTAGCCGATGGTAAGCCAGGAGTAGGGGTGACCGTAGGGGTAGAGCGTTTTGGCAATCTGCTCCTGGGCCAGGCCGTAGGGGCGGTTGTCGTAGTTCTGACCGCGCTCGTTTTTTACGGTTGCGCGCTGTACTTCAAACTTCTTCTGCGTCACGGCGTCCAGCAGGAAGCCCATGCGGTCGGCTTCCAGCCACAGCGCGGTTTCGAGCTGATTGCTGGGTACGGTTTCGTAGTAGTTGGTCCGGTCGCGGTTGGTAGAGCCGTTGAGAGTACCGCCGGCGGCCGTTACGGTTTTGAAATGCTGCTCGTCGCCCACGTGGTCGGAGCCCTGGAACATCATGTGCTCGAAGAAGTGCGCAAAGCCCGACTTGCCAATCTGCTCCCTGGCAGAGCCTACGTGGTAGGTCACGTCTACGTGCACCAGCGGGTCAGAATGATCTTCAGCGACTACCACCGTGAGGCCGTTGGGCAGCACGTACTTCTCATAGGGAATTACCAGCTCATTGCCTTTGCGGGTCACTTTCTCTACCAGCTTGGCGCCGCCAGCAGTAGCCTTAGCGGGCGCTTTCACAGTAGGCGGTTTGGGAGTCGTGACGGGCGTTTTCTTCTGAGCCACGGCGGGCTGCATGGCCAACGTAGTACCCAGGCCCAATAGCCAAAGCTGTTTGCGAATCATGTAGGAAAAAATAAAGATGAATTGCTGTAAAAACGTGTCGGAAGATACGAGCTAAACAGACACATCCTACCCCGTAGGGCTGCAAGGGCAAGAGCACGGAAAAGGGCCTGGTCTTACAGCTGCTGCAAGTCCAGGCCCTTTTCCGTGCTCAACAGTTGTTTGACGCCAGCGAATTACGTGCGTGGGTCCAATTCTACCGGGGCTTCATAGGCGGTGGCGGGTAGGGTTACGGGTTCCGCGCCTACGGCGCGCACGTCATCAGCATCATCCACGCGCAACGACAGCAAGCCGGCAATGAGCAACGATGCGCCACCCAGCGCCAGCGTATACACCGTTTCGCCGTGAAACAGGTGCTTGGTGAGCGGCCCCAGCACCAAGCCCGCAATGCTCTGCGGAATCACGATAAAGAAGTTGAACACGCCCATGTAGTAGCCCATACGGTTGGCGGGTAGGGCCCCGGCCAGCATAGCGTAAGGCATCGACAAGATGCTGGCCCAGCCAATACCCACGCCTACCATCGACAGAATGAGCAGGGTAGGGTTCTGAATGAAGAAGATGGAAATCAAGCCAGCGCCGCCAGCCAGCAAGCATAGCATGTGCGTGAAGCGGCGGCTGGTAGCCCGCGCTACAAAGGGTAGCAGCAGCGCAAAAATGGCCGAGACACCGCTGTATACCGAGAAGCAAATGCCTACCCAGTCGGCGCCTTCGTTGTAAAGCTTGGAGCTGGTATCGGTGGTGTGGTAGATGTGGCTGGTGACGGCCGGTGTGGTGTAAATCCACATGGCGTAGAGCCCAAACCAGGTGAAAAACTGCACCAGCGCCAGCTGCTGCATGGTGCGGGGCATGTTAAAAATGCCCATAAACGACTCACGGAACCCGTTGGCGAAGCCGGCGGTGCGGCGCTTCTCTTCCTCAAACTCGGCCAGATTTTCCGGTGGATATTCTTTGGTATTGAACACCGTCCAGAGCACCGCCAGCAGGAAGATACCACCGCCAATATAGAAGGCGTATTTCAACGATGGCGCGATATGGCCCGGCACCGGCGCGTTCGACACGTTGAACCAGTGCGTCATCACCCAGGGTAGGGAGGAGCCGATAATGGCCCCAATACCAATCAGAAACGTTTGAAACGCAAATCCGGCCGTGCGCTGCTCCGAAGGTAGCAAGTCGCCTACCAAGGCCCGGAACGGCTCCATGGAAATGTTCATGCTGGAATCCATAATCCACAGCATGCCAGCCGCCATCCACAGCGCCGATACGTTGGGCATCACCAGCAAAGAAAGCGAAGCCAGCACGGCCCCAATCAGGAAAAACGGCCGGCGCCTACCCCAGCGTGGGCTCCAGGTGCGGTCGGAGACGTAGCCGATGACGGGCTGCACCAGCAACCCCGTGATGGGCGCCGCCAGCCACAGAAAGGCCAAGTCGTCGGGGTTGGCGCCCATGGTTTCGAAAATTCGGCTCATGTTGGCGTTTTGCAGCGCAAAGCCGCACTGAATGCCCAGGAAGCCGAAGCTCATGTTCCAGATCTGCCAGAAGGAGAGTCGGGGTTTGTTGTGGGTAGCGGAAGGGGCCGCCACGGTGCTACCTGCCATAAAAATTGAACGGGTTGAAAAGTCGCGCGAAATCGTTTGCAAACGCAACTTTGAAGGTACACACTTTATGCAAAAATGCCGGCTTCCTGCCATTGAAACAGGAAGCCGGCATACGGTTTACGGATGCGGCAAGCTATTATTTCGCTTTTATTTCGAGTATGCAGGCGCTCTGCGGGGCTACGGTCAGCGTGAGGTTGTCGATGGGGGGCGCTTGGTTGAGCAGGTCGGTGTAGGTATAAGACTTGCTGTCCTCCAGGCCCATCGCCTGCATGGCGGCCGCCGGAATCTGTACCTGCGTTTGGGCGCTCTGGCTGGAGCTGAAGTTGACCACAATCAGCAACTTCTGCTTATCAGTGTAGCGCAGGTAGGCGTAGAGTTGCTGCGGGTTATAGCCGGGGGTGTTTTGGTTGGCCTGCTGCAACTCGTAGAAGCGGCCCCGCCGGATGGCGTCGCTCTGGCTGGTGAGCGTGAGCAAGCGCTGGTAGAAGCTGCGCAACTGACGTTGGCTTTCGCTGAGCTGACCACCGTCGAACTTGCCGCCGTTCATCCATTTCTGGTGTTCGGGCACGCCCCAGTAGTCGAAGATGGTGGTGCGGCCGTCGTCGGAGCTGAAGCCGCTGGCGCCGCGGCCCGGCTCGCCTACCTCCTGGCCCATGTACAGCATCACGGGGCCGTTGGCGAGGGTAGCCGTCACGGTCATGGCCGGAATAGCGGCGCGGGGGTTACCGGCAAACTCCTTGGCGGCAATACGCTGCTCGTCGTGGTTTTCCAGGAAGCGCAGCATGTTGCCGGCAAAGCCGCGGCTTTCCTCCCGCCACACGTGCGTGATGTCGTCGGTGGTGCCCTGGCCAGACATCAGGCGGCGCAGACCGTCGTAGAGCCCTACCTTGTCGTAGAGGTAGTCAAACTTGCCCGCTTCGATGTAGTGCTGGTACTGCTTGGGGTTGTAAATCTCGGCGGCGAAAATGATGTCGGGCTTCACCTTTTTTACCTCCGGAATCACCCAGCCCCAGAACTCCACCGGCACCATCTCGGCCATGTCGCAACGGAAGCCATCCACGTCTTTTTTAGCCCAATACAGCAGAATATCGCGCATCTTCAGCCACGTATCCGGTATGGGCTCAAAGTGCGTTTGGCGGTTGTTGGCGTAGTCGACGCCATAGTTCAGCTTAATGGTCTCAAACCAGTCGTCGATGGTAGGCGTGGCCGAAAACACGTCGTTGCCAGTGGCTTTGGCGGGCACTTCTTGGTACTTCTTGTCCTCGTCGGGGCCTTTCAGCTCGCCCATCGGATTGTAGCCCGCCGGCACCCGAAACGCCTGACCCGGAATGTAGTAGAAGTTGTTGCTGGGGCTAAAAGCCTGCGTTTTGTCGTCGTGCTCGCCCAGATCCACTACCCCCGCCGGCCGCACATCCGACTTGTAGCTGCGCGCTACGTGGTTGGGAATGAAGTCGATGAGAACTTTGAGGCCGTTTTGGTGGGTGCGTTGCACCAGGGCTTCAAACTCCTGCATGCGCCGGGGCACATTCACAGCCAGGTCGGGCGCCACGTCGTAGTAGTCGCGGATGGCGTAGGGCGAGCCGGCCCTACCCTTCACCACGTCGGCATCGTCTATGGGGATGCCGTAGCGAGTGTAGTCGGTCATGGTGGCGTGCTCCAATACGCCGGTGTACCACACGTGCGTTACGCCCAGCTGCTTAATGGCTTGCAGGGCCGGGTTGGTGATGTCGTTGAACTTGCCTACCCCGTTTTCCTCCACCGAGCCATAGAATTTGTTGGTGGTGTTCTTGTTGCCGAACAGGCGCGTCATCACTTGGTAAATGATGAGCTTGTGGTCCTGGGGCGTTTCTGCGGTGGTATTGGGGTCGTTGGCTAAGGAAGTGGTATTCGGCACGGCAGGTACAGTAGCTTGGGGCGATTGGGAAGCGGAACAGGCGGCCAGGCTAAGCGCAACGGCTACGGCTGGCAGGATAGTTTTCATACGGGTGAGGGGCATTAGGCGGCGTCAAAGAATGCGGTTCTACTTTTGCGGCATCCGTTCTTATTTCTTCAACTCCCACACCAGCGCCGTGTAGCCCGGTACTTTCACCGCTTTCAAATCCGACACAGTAGTGCCTGTCATAATATCCGAAGCGGCAGAATAGCCATTGAGCCGCTCCGCGAAGCGGGTCAGGTCCACAGACTTCTCGCCTTCATTGCCATTCAGCATCACCATCACCGTGTTGCCTTGGTCGTCGTAGCGGAAGTAGGTGTAGATGTTGTCCTGCGGGATGAACTGCATCAGCTTGCCGGTTTGCAGCACCGGGTGCGCCTTGCGGTAGGTGCCCAGCGTGCGCACGTACTCGTAGGCTTCGTTTTCCTGGGCCGTGCGGCCGGCTTGGGTGAAGGCGCTGCGCTTGTCTTCTTTCCAGCCGCCGGGGAAGTCGGCGCGCACCAGACCGTCGGGGTTCGAGAAGTTCTTCATCAGAATCTCGGTGCCGTAATAGAGCTGCGGAATGCCGCGCGTAGTCAGCAGCCAAGCAAAGCCCATCTTCAGGCGGGGTAGGCTTTCACCAATCACCGAGTAGATGCGGCTCATGTCGTGGTTGTCCATAAACACCACGTTGCGAGTGGCATCCTGATACATCCAGTCGCCCTGCAAGGCGTCGTAGAGCTTGCCTACGTTGCCTTTTTCCTTGAGCGCGTCCCAGATGGCGCCTTGCGATTGAAAGTCCAGCACACCCGGCAGGTTCGACTTAAACCCATCGACCGGCTGAAAAATGTTCTGGGCAAAAAACGCCTGCTGCGCCGTGCTGCCTACCCATGCCTCGCCAAACATGCCCAATTGCGGGTACTCGTCCAGCAGCGCCTTGTTCCAGGCCATCAGGAATTGTGGGTCGGAGTAGGGGTAGGTGTCGATGCGGTAGCTATCGAGGCCCGTATACTCCAGCCACCACAGGAAGTTCTGAATGATATAGGTGGCTACCAGCGGGTTACTCTGGTTTACGTCGGGCATGGTGGTATCAAACCAGCCCCGGTTATACAGGTCCAGGTCGCGCTTCGAGCCGTAGGGGTCGTTGAGGGCCTGCGAGTTGTAGTTGCTGCGCGTGAAGGTAGGCCAGCGGTTGAACCAGTCTTTGGCGGGCTGATCGAGGAACAGGTAGTTGTGGCTGCCCACGTGGTTGAGCACCACGTCGTGAATCACCTTTAGGCCGTTTTGGTGCGCGTTGCGCACAAACTGCCGGTACTCCTCGTTGGTGCCGTAGCGTGGGTCTACCTGGTAGTAGTCGGTGAGGGCGTAGCCGTGGTAGCTGGCCTTGGGCATGTCGTTCTCCACCACCGGGGTAGGCCAAATGGCCGTCACGCCCATCGATTTCAAGTAGTCGAAGTGCTGCTCAATGCCTTTCAGGTCGCCGCCGTGGCGGGCGTACATCGAGTCGCGGGCAATGGTGCGGGCGCGCTCCGTTTTGATGATGTCGTTCTTCGTATCGCCGTTGGCGAAGCGGTCCGGCATCAGGAAATAGATGAAATCGGAGCTATTCACGCCCTGCACGCGGCCTTTGCCGGTTTCGCGGGCGCGCAGCTCGTATTCGTATTTCGTTTTGCTTTTGCCATCGAAGCTCAGCTTCAGCTTGCCCGGTTTAGCATCGGGGCCGATGGTGAGGTTGACGAGCAGGTAATTCGGGCTTTCGAGGCGCTGGAAACCGTCCATCGTCACGCCGGGGTAGGCGGCCAGGGCTACTTTGCTATCGGCAATGCCGGGGCCGTGCACCAGTAGTTGCAGCTTGGGGTTCTTCATCCCTACCCACCAAAAGGTAGGGTCGATGCGGGCAATGGGAGCAGCCTTCTTGACAGCTTCCACAGGAACAGCGGCGGCAGTGGCCACTGGGGCAGCGCTACCACAGAGTAGGGCGGCGAGGAGTAGGTGGGAAATTTTCATGCAGTGTGGGAAAAGAAATGCAAGATACTGCTTCCTGCAGAGGTGTGCAGAAGCGCCACTAAAGCCACTGTGGTTCACGGTACCCAACAACTATCAATGGCCAACAGCAACGCATCTGTTACTAGGTAGATGCAAAAAAAGGAGCCCTACCACTCGGCAGGGCTCCTTTTTAATACAGTAGCGGCTATAGCTTACTGCGCCTTAGCCAACCACAGCGACGCATTGAGGTGCAGGCGGGCATGGCTCACGTTCTCGCGCCAACCGTCGTAGACGGTGTTGCCGGGCGAGCCAGTGCCGTCGTCGGCGGGTGAGGAGTCGCCGATAATCACCACGCGGCCCGTGCCGAAGGTGCTGCTGGCCGCCATCACGTTGGTGGTGTTTTGGGTCACGCTCTTGCGCCAGATCAGGCCCTGCACGGTGCTGTTGGCGGTAGGGCTCAGGGTCATGGTAGCGCCGTTGTGAAAAGAAAGCTGCGACACAGCGCCCTGCGAACCGCGCAAAATAGGATTGGTGGTGCTATTGAGCACATTAGGACTGTCCTCCACAATGTTGTCGAGGTTCACCTTGAAGCCGAATGGGTTCGTTTTCACGGAGTTATTCTGCATCAGATCGTTCCAAATACCGGGCGAGTCGTAGCCGTCGTTGTTGCGGTCTGAGATGTCGTGGTCCGAAATCATAAACAAGCCTCCGCCGTTCTGCACAAAGCGCAGGATAGCCGTTTTTTCAGCCGCCGTGAAGATGATATTGGGTTCGTCTACCACAAATACATTGTAGTTGGCCAGGTCCTGCGGGTTAGAGGTGTTGCCGTAGGTGATGGCCGTACCCGTGGGCAACTGCTCCACAGAGTGCCCCAGCTTCACGAGGGCCACGCCCCAGGCCGAAATAGCGCCGGTCCAGTACGTTTCGGCGGTGGTGCTGGTGATGCCGGAGGCTGCGGGGGTAGGGTAGCGCGGTGTAGCGCCGTTGTCCACGTCCAGCACCCAGTCGGCGTTGCCGGCCAGCTCGCCGTGCGAGGCATCAATCAGAAATTTCTTGCCGCCCGTGGTAGGTGGGGGCGTAGTGGTGCCGCCGTACTGCTCAACTGTGATGTTGTCGATATTAACACGGTTGGTGCCGCCGGAAATCTTGCGCAGCTGCAAACGCACGCTGCCACTCAGGTTCACGGCAAACGAGGCGGTGCTGAGGGCGGTGCTGCTACTGGTGATGGTGCTGCCTACCTTGGTGTAGGAGCTGCCGCTGCTAGTGCTGGCCCACAGCTCCCACTGGCTGCTGCCATCGGTGCCATACACGGCGTGCTGCACCGTAACGGCGCCTACCCCAGCAGTGGTGTTGAAGTTCATGGTGAGCGAGCCGGTATTGCGCACGCGCGCCGACTGGCTGCCAGTTTTGCGGTCGGCGGTGGTGTTGCCAAGTAGGGCGTCGTTCAGTGTCCAGCTACCCGAGGCCAGCGTGACGCTGCCGGTAGAGTAGGCGGTTTTGGTGCCCGTTTCGAAGGTTTCAGGGAAGCCAGTGGCTGCCACGTTGGCCGACGTTACGCTGGCAAGCAGGGTAGGGGTAGGGTCGGTGTCTTGCTGGGCGCAGCCCAGCAACGAGAGAGCCAGCGCAGGAGCAGCCAGCCAGCGAAAAGAGAAGTGCATGAAAAGGAAGTGAAGGGTAGAAGAGCGCAAAAGCCTATTCGGCGCCGCGAAACTACAGCCTATTTCTCCCGGCCTCACCCGCTGGACGTTATGCTTTTGTTATGAAAAGCATTATCTGCAAGCGCTTTACAGTGTAAAATAACGAATTGACGGTACCGCCTTACCCCTTATGCCAGGGTAGGCAGCGTACCGACAGCAACCATTGCCTCAGCGTCTCTACAGAGCATAAATCGGCTGCGATTGTATTAGGTGCAAAATTGCGGGCTGTCTCAACCCACCCGTAGTATCAGCCGTTTGCGAAGTAGTGTATAATTCGATTTTTTCACTACTAACCTTCTGATTAGTATGGCTTCTAATTCCAACGTTTCCAGTACGCTCAACGAGCTGACCGAATTTGTCAACGACCGCATCGAAGGATATAAAACCGCCGCCGAAGACACCAAGGACGCGCAACATAAGTCTTATTACGAGCAGCTGGCCGACCAGAGCCAGCGGTTTGCCGACGAGCTGAATGGCTTCGCCCGCAACTACGGCGGCGAGGGCGAGGATAGCACCACCACCAAAGGCAAGCTCTACCGTGGCTGGATGGATGTGAAGTCGGCCGTAACCGGTAAAGACGAAAAGGCTATCCTCGATTCCAACGTGTACGGCGAAGATTGGGCTCTGAAAGCTTACAAAGAAGCCCTCGAAAGTGGCGACCTGCCCCAGCCAGTACAGCAAGCCGTAGAGCGTCAGTATCAAACGTCGCAACAAACCTATGATAAGCTCAAAAGCATGGGTGGCCAAAGTCATCCATAAACCTTGAAGGCTATTCTCCCGTTGTGAGCGGAAGTCAATTCTATAGATTGGCTTCCGCTTTTTATTGGGCAGAATCTGTAGATATTAGCCGCGCCAACTATCCTGCTTGGTAAGCGGCTGTTTCCTTTCACCTGACTTTCTCTTCATGGCATTTGACCTGAACATGTACCCTATCAACCCCGAGTTTGAGACTTCGGCGGCGTATTTTTCCATGGAGTTCGCGCTCGATCAGGCGCTGAAAACCTACTCTGGCGGCCTGGGCTTTCTGGCCGGCTCGCACATGCGCTCGGTGTATGAGCTGAAGCAGAACCTGGTAGGCATTGCCATCCTGTGGACGGATGGCTACTACGACCAGACCCGCGACCAGAACCAGCTGATGCAGGCTGAGTTCCGCCACAAGTACTACTCCTTCTTGCAGGATACGGGCATCGTGTTCCCCATCACCATTCACGATGCCGATGTGTACGTGAAGGCCCTCTACCTGGCGCCCGACACGTTTGGCACGGCGCCCATGTTCTTCCTCACCACCGATATCGAGGAAAACGACTACCTCTCGCGCACCATTTCTCACCACCTCTACGACCCGGACACGGCTGCCCGCGTGGCCCAGAGCATTCTGCTGGGGGTAGGCGGTGGTAAGCTGCTGGATATCATTGAGCGTAAGGTGGATGTGTATCACCTCAACGAAGGCCACGGCCTGCCGCTGGCGTTCTACCTCTACGAAAAGTTTGGTCGTAACCTAGAAGAAGTGCAGAAGCACCTCGTGTTCACGACGCACACGCCCGAGTTGGCCGGCAACGAGGAGCACCCCGTGGCGCTCCTCGCCAAAATGAGCTTCTTTGGCCCCGTGCCTACCGAGGAAGTCGTACGCGTAGCGGGCGCCGAAAACGGGCAGCTCAACTACACGCTCACGGCCCTCCGCTTCTCACGCATCGCCAACGGCGTATCGAAAGTGCACGGCGACGTGGCTAACGAGATGTGGGGACACTATGAAGGCATTTGCCCCATCACGTCCATCACCAACGCCCAAAACGGCACCTACTGGCGCGACAAGGCCCTGCACGCGGCCTTAGAAGCTGATAACGACGAGGCCTTACTGGCGCGTAAGAAAGAGCTGAAGCAGGAGCTGTTCAAGATTGTGGCCGACCAGACCGGCAACCTCTTCGACCCTGAGGTGCTGACGCTGGTATGGGCGCGCCGCTTTGCCGCCTACAAGCGCGCTGACCTCATCCTGCGCGATTTCGAGCGGTTCCGCAGCATTATTGAAAATACGGATCAGCCCATTCAGGTGATTTGGGCTGGCAAGCCCTACCCCAAGGATTTCGGGGCCATTGGCATCTTCAACAACATCATCAAAACTACCCGCCAGTTCAAAAACTGCGCAGTGCTCACGGGCTACGAGTTGGGCCTATCAGCAGCGCTGAAAAAGGGTTCGGATTTGTGGCTGAATACCCCACGCTACCCCCGCGAGGCCAGCGGCACCAGCGGCATGACGGCCGCCATGAACGGCTCCGTGAATCTGAGCATCGCCGACGGTTGGATTCCCGAGTTTATCCGCCACGGCGAAAACGGCTTCGTGATTCCTCACGCTGATATGCAGAATGAGGAGAAGGTGAAAGATGATCAGGAGGCTACCGCTTTGCTCGACGTGCTAGAGCAAGAAGCTATACCTACCTATTACCAGGAACCAAAGAAATTCCTGCAAATCGTGAAAACCGCCATGCACGAGGTAGAGCCTGCGTTCGGGTCAAACCGCATGGCTACTGAGTATTACGAGAAGCTATATAAGGTGAAATAGTAAATCGTAAGACAACAAAAAGCGTCTGTCATCCCGAGCACAGCGAAGGACCTTCTCACGTTTGAACGACGGTTATACTAACGACTCGTTCAAACGTGAGAAGGTCCTTCGCGCTGCTCAGGATGA
>NZ_JAGETX010000027.1:0-34587 GCF_017589435.1 Hymenobacter defluvii | reverse complement strand
CGCTGGAAAGCACTTTGGTCGACATAGGCACTGGAAGGTAAGACTTGCCACTGTCTGTTTTCACTAGACCACCTCAACTACCCCTAAAATCCTGTTTGCCTAGGTCCGGGAAAATGCTCGGTTTCGCGTTTGCGAAACTAATATCCTTTTCGAGTTTCGTAAACTCCCCTAGTCCTGCAATAGCTTATTAGTACCTAGTGCTGGCCAGCGGCTAGGCGTTCACCGAGAGGAGGGAATGACTTTCACCACCTTTTGCTGCTCGCGGGCGGTAGTGTATACACTACGGGAAGTGCTGTTCTGTAAGACCAAGCTATCGTTGCTCAAGTACGCGATGTGGTACTTCTGGCCATTAAAAAATAGCGAATCGTTCCGTTGGGCGAAGCGGTGAGGATAGATGTAATCTCCGCCGAGCTTGCCGATGTCCACCACTTCGCGCTCCGTGGCGTTAGCGTAGTGATAGGCCGAATCCTTTGTAAAGCGGAAGCTGTAGCGCGCATGGCCGTTGACAAACAGTGACGTCGGGCCTGCTGGGTCTGTCGCCACGAGGTCCCAGTAGATGCCGATCACCGACGGCCCGTGCGCCTGGGGCTGACAGGCAAACACCAGTACGCCAAGTAACAGGCCGCGATGGAAGAGAGACACGCTAACACTGGAATTTATAATGCTGGGTACCATGGTGTGCGGGACCGGCCTAGTCATTTAGCAACCCAAACAAAGGTGCAGTAAGTACAGTGATGAACATGCGGAGTGAAGGTTCAGCAAAACGGTGATTTAAGTAGCAGCTGCCTTCTAGATAGGGTCTGATAACCTTGCCTTATCGATCCTTATTTGGGCATCATAGTGAAATAATTGGAGTGGCTGTTGCAGACCTCTCAGTGGTGGATCAGGTACCCCCTACAACGCTTTCGTACCGCCCGCTGCTACTATTTACTAATGAAGCAATGCAACCCTGGCGCGGCCACGGTGCTCTACTATTGAAGTAGGCCTAGCCCTTCCTTTTCTCACTGGACCACGATTCGCTGGGCTGCTGCCAGAGTCTCGCCAGTGGGTAGGATCCACAGGGTGGGGTAGACGACCAACCCCACCCCTTATTCTTCTTAACTATCCTGCTTATGCATACACGTATTCCACTTCATCACCTCGCGGGCTTCGGCCTGCTGCTCTTCCTCGGGCTTAGCGGCTGCACGGCCGAGGAGACCGTTGACCCTGCTACAGCCGGGTGCAGCGAACTCGTCACGGTGCGCTTCTGCCCGAGCTATGGCGATAGCCCCACTTGCGTGGCCGATCACACGACGCTGCAAGTAACAAACAGCTACCCAGGGCTGCCGGCTGACTACCATGTGTCGCCGACGGGCGCGAAGTGGCGAGCCTATCAGGCACAGCAAGTGAATGGGCAGGTGCTGCGGGTAGGTTTCGAACTCGGTCCCGAGTTACCGCCCAATGTGGATGGCCTCCGAACGGCTAACATCACCTGCTTGGAAGTACCCAAGAAGGCATCGTTAGGCGATTAGGAGGATGGGGACACCTTCTCCCACGTGGACCTGCATGGGAGCCTGCGCTAACCTTCTCCCACTGGCCTTTTAATAGATTCATCAGCCTAGTGTTTTTTAGTGCTGATGAAACCCATAACTTCTAACCTATTCCCTGGAAAAAGTTGCTTAACGTAAGATTAGTGGCTGTTGCAAAACTCCGACTATAGTTCACGACGATTATAATCGAGCCTTCACCTGTTGAAAACAGAGGCGCTAAGCCGCCCTTTTTAAGCTCTCATAGCCGCCAGATCTGCTGGTTGAATCCACTGCAGAGACTTTTGCAACAGCCACTAAAGGTTATGTTAATCAGCAGGCTCGACCAGCCTACATAAAGTACCAATTGCTTGAAAATGAGCAAGTACTTCCGCTGCTTCTTCTGCCGTTTCCACGGGTAGAATAAACGATTGCTTCGCTAACACGGTGTTTGTATAGCCAAACGCTTGTTTAAGGCTTGCGTGAAAGTAGCGTTGAAACAACTTGGTGGAGCTTACTTTGCGATAGCCTACTTGCCAGCCGTAAAAGAGAATTTGAGGCATCACGATCAGGCGTGTAGGATTGCTTTTCAGAAAGCTACTAAAAGTAGATGAAAGCTAGAAATACGCTTGGTTATTAGCTTGTGCGAATTCTGGGAAAAGCTGATTAACATAACATTGCTTCTCGGACTCGTCTTGAAATAAGTGCGGTTTTGCTACCATTGCTCTTACTCTTCATTTTTAGTACTCTACCATTACAGCCAGCTAACTACAGCCTACTTCTCCCACTGCACAAAGATGTGCTCTTCGCCTGCGAGTTCTTCTTCGATAATGGCAGAGATAATAGACCACTCCCCGCCCGCTAATCCCGCTCCGATGGCCGGGTAGCCAATTCGTTTACCCGTGTACTGCTGTTTGACTAGCTGGAATACTTGCCGAATGGCTGCATAGTCAGCATGCGGGCCTGCGCCTCGCCACTGGTATTGGGTGTAGGCATTGAGAATAACCAAGTCTTTATTGTTGACCTTCACCTGAGCAGTCGAGTATGTGCCTAGCTTCGCTTTGTCACCTGCTGTCGTGGCTACATCCGCCTGGTAAGCCGCAGGGAATACCTGTTTGATTGTTTTGGCAATCCCTGCGCCCATTGTGCAGAAGCAGTTACAGCCGTGCAGAATAACGTCGAACTCTCCCGCTCTCGCCTTCTGAATCAAATCGCCTTTTTCCGTTTGCATACTACCAGTAGATGAATGTCGAACAGCGTATATATTTTACAAAGGAAGTAAACCCCACTCATCCTGAAATATGAAGGGACAAATGACTTCATCCCTTAACATTCATAACCTTTATTGAACAGTGAATTGTAAAAGGTTATACAGCCCAGTCCTCGTCCAAAGGACCCTTCAGAAGGTATCTCGACTATCCTATAACGTTTAGTAAACGCACGTTTACTAAACGTTATACGCCCTACCTTGCGGGCTGTTTCCTCCCTATTGCCCCTCACTCGCATGTCGGCGTCCGCTATTCAGTACGTTCCTTACTACCGCGTCTCTACCCTCAAGCAAGGCCAGTCCGGCCTGGGCCTGGAAGCCCAGCAAGCCGCCGTGCACGCCTTCGTCACGGAGCATAGTCAGCTGCTACCCGCGTACGTGGAAGTCGAGAGCGGCAAGAAGAACCAACGCCCCCAGCTACTCGCCGCCATCGCCGAGGCCCGCCGGGTAGGGGCCACGCTGCTCATCGCCAAGCTTGACCGGCTCTCCCGTAACGCGGGCTTCATCTTCGCCCTGCGGGATAGTGGGGTGGAGTTTCAGTGCTGCGACATGCCTGACGCGAATACCTTAACCGTCGGGCTGTTTGCCGTGCTGGCCCAGCACGAGCGCGAGACCATCAGCAAACGCACCAAGGAGGCGCTAGCGGCCAAGAAAGCCCGCGGCGCCGTACTCGGCACGCCGGCCAATCTGACCAAGGCGGTGATTGAACACAGTCGGGCGATCCGCACGCAGAACGCGCAGCAGCACCAGGCCAACCGGCAGGCGGCGCGGCTGGCCTCGCTGCTCTCCGCGCAAGGACACACCTTGCAGCAGATCGCCCAGGAGCTCAACGAAGCCGGCTATCGTACCCGCCGGGGGAAGCTGTTTTTTCCCATGTCCGTGCAGCGCCTGCTCAGACGGGCCAGTGCGTAAAATCGAGCCGCTATCTTTACTGAATGGGACACTACACCGATGCACCCGAAGACAACCTACTCGGGCTGACCAGTAAAGAAGCCCTCAACGAACAGGAAGCCCTCGGCATCACCCGCGTAGAGCGCTACTTACTGGAAGAATTAGAGTATCCGGTGACTGTGTCAGTACATCTGCTACAAGATCTGCACCGTCGGGCGTTTGGACACCTGTATGAATGGGCGGGAAAATGGCGCACGAGCATTCCAAACGTCGGGGCGTATGTACCGCCGGACGCGCACCGGGTACCGTTGCTACTCTACGAATTTATGGACGAATTGCAGCACCGACGCCAGCAACTGCCGGCAGTTCCTACCCAGGAGCAGGTCGCGCAGGTCTTGGCGTACGCGCATCACCGGCTGGTGGCCATTCATCCCTTTACCAATGGCAATGGACGCACGGCCCGCCTGTTTACGAATATGCTAGCCTATGACTACGGCTACCAGGACGTAATACTGTACCAGCGCGAAGCAGGGCAGAGCCGAACCCAGTACTTGGACGCCATCCGACAAGCAGACGCCTATCAGTGGGAGCCCCTGCAAGAACTAATTAGCGCACAGTTGCGGCCGCTGGCGTAAGGGGCGTGGTTTGCGTTTGCTCGTAGAGGGCTTCCAAGCGCTCCAAAGGGACCGTCTGATTCTCCAGCGCCATGGACGCGTACACCGAGCGCACCACCATCGCTTTGATGAGGGCCGGATTTTGTAGCTGCTGGTAACGGTCGCGTAGTTTCATAACCAAGAGTAGAAGAACTCGTCTTATTACTACGAAGATAAGCAGAAAGTTCAGGTACTTCGCCGCCCGTGTACGTACTACCACCAGACAAGTCAGGCCACTGCGCGCTTTTTTAGTAAGAAAGTACAGCTCGTATCTTCCCGCTCTGCTTACTTTCCTTGGTCTCTACACCAACCCTGTGCGTTTTCTCTTTTTCTTGCTCGTGACGCTTTACGGGGGCTGGTTCCCGCTTCCCATACAGGCGCAAGCCGTTCGCAACCAGACGCCACGCGTAACGAAACATCATCTGTTGGCAGGATCCAGCAAGCGTGTATTCTACCAACTACCCGCCGCAACGTCTGAGCCCCACGGGCTGCTAGTATTACTACCGGGTAGAGGAGAGAAGGCCCGCACCGTCTTCCAAGCAACTCATTTGCCTGGCAAAGCCGCGCAACGTGGTTTTCTGGTCGTTGTCGTCGATTTGCACGAGCAAGTCTACTTAGGCTCGCTGGAAACGCGCGTTCTAGACGAGGTAATTCGTACCGTCGTGCAGCAGCACCCCACGCTGGCCCAGCGCCTCATGTTAGGGGGCTTTTCCGCTGGTGGGCAATTGGCGTTTGCCTACGCCGAAACCCTGCTGCGCGACAGCACGCAGCGCCCGTGGCGCGTGCGGGCCCTGCTCGGCGTAGATCCCCCACTGGACTTAGCCCGGCACTGGCAACGAGCGCAACGCCACGTCGAGCAGCGGGACTGCCCGGCCCTGCTGCCGGGAGACCAACGCATTGTGGCGGAACTCACCCAAACGTTTGGGGGCACCCCGAGGCAGGTTCCGGCCGTGTACCACGCCCGCTCGGCCTACACCCGCAGCGATTCGACGGGCGGCAACGCCTCCTACCTGCGCGCGCTACCCGTGCGCTTGTACTGCGAGCCTGACCTAGCTTTCTGGCAGCAGCGCTACTGCGCCGCGCTGCAAGCCTCGGATTTCAACGCCCCGGATGCCAAGTCTTTGATCCTGCGCCTACAGAAGCTCGGCAACCGGCAGGCGCAGTATATTCAGACCACGGGCAAAGGCTACGTAGGCAAGCACCGCATGCCCCACGCCTGGAGCATTGTGGAAGCCAGCGAATGCGCGGCGTGGCTGGAGCAGGCCATTACCCAGTAGTAAGCTATAAGGAGGTTCCACTAGCAACGAAGTAGGTATTGACGTGTGCGTACAGCTCAACTGTAGATTCGGTCTTTGGTTGCACAACGCCGGCAGGTCAATACACATCGTACATAGCCACGCTACCACCGGCGTAATTCATCCCAAAGCATGGAAAACATTCCTAGTAGCAGCCAGAAGTAGAATACTATATATGCCCAGCCGGACAGCGGACGGTAGCGCGTCATCATAAGATAACGACGCAGCAATAGGTAATAGTGCATAACCTTTCAGTAGCAACCACTCGGCCAAGTAGTAGGGCGTTTGTGTCGCAGTAAGCGGGCTATAGAAGAATCATGTGCTCCCGCTTCTCGTACGGCCGAGGCACTGCGACTTCTTCTTGATAGGGTGGAAGCGTTCAGTACTTTCGGTCTTCTCGTACGATCAGCACGTCCGCCATTGTGCGGTCGGGTAGCTTATAGCGCAGCAACCCTTGTGTGGCGCGCAATAAATTCTGGTAGGCTTCGTCTGCCGTCGTGCCTTGGGAGTTGATACCCGTAATTTCTAGAATACGGCCCAGATAACCGGTTTGCTCGCGTATAATCTCGGCGGTTAAGGGTACACGTTGCATGCAGGAAGGAGTAAAGGATAGTTGTATTATGACAAAGTGTGTTTGAATAATACAAATTATCACAAGTAGTAATTGAGAATAAAGTAGTTATCAATATGTGTACCAACATTGAAAGCAGCATCGCTTCCCAAGCATCAGGGTACACAACCCGTAGCCTATCCCCGATAGCGTGCGGCGCACGGACATGCGCAGGGCAACAGCGTACACTGCGAGGCGGGGGAATACTCTTCCTTTCTGTTAGTTTTGAGCCCTGACTTGTTGCGTATGCCACACTCCATCCAACCCGTGTACTTTGAGAATGCAGTAGGACGCATCACGGAACATGCGACCGGCTACGCGCTAGTGCGCTACCATGCCGCCAAGCGGGAGCCTGCCGAACTGCGGGCCCTGCTCACCCACCTGGGCAACTTGCTGCTGCGGCGCAACTGGCAGTGCATCTTAGCGGATATGCGGACCATGGAGCCGCTTTCCACCCCGGAGAAGATCCTCCTGATGGAAGAATGGTACGGGGGCCACATCCCGCGGCCCGAGCGCCTGTGCACGGCCTATGTGCTGGCAGATAATGCGTTGACACGTTTAGCCATCTACGAACTCCAACAGGAAGCGCGCAAGCACCATCGCTCCGACGCGTTCACAAGCTTGGAAGAAGCGCACGCTTACTTGCTTACCTGTACGCAGCCGTAACTATTGCCCGGGCGTACGCCCCTAACGCAAACGCCCCCACGGGAAGTGAAGGCGTTCGAGGATTGTTGCAAGAAAGAAAGGTCGTAGTATTCTGCTAAGACGAAAACCGGCGGAAAAGGTTACCAAGCTAGGTAAAACGGTCACACTCACTTGCTCGGCAGGCTGTAGCAGAGTCTGCGTCTTATTCTCTGTGCGTGAACGTTGTGAGATTGTGTTGATAATTTTTTACCACCGTTGTGCTGTTGGGTAGCTCCACGCGAACCGTTTCTTTTGGCATAAACTTGAGCTGCTGGATTGCCTCATCCAGTTTGCGGTTGGTTTGCTCCAGCTTCTCTTCCAATACTTTGTTGCTCATGTTATAGTGGAGCTGCACCTGCGCCGCCCGTTGTTGCAACAACCGCGTCGGTAGTTCTGGATCAAGCTGCACCTTGCTTTTGATTTGCAGCAAGGTTGGATCCTGCCAGCTCAGGGTATGCAACTCGTCTTTATGCAAGGCTTCCAGAAAGTTGCGGTGTTGTTTCGTGTGCCGATTATCGATTACGAACTCCTGGCCGTGCACCGGGCCACGCTCCTCGTAAATACTAGCCCCACCCGTGTAGCCCCCTTTAAAGAAACCTTTGTCGGATTTGTTAATCGCCTGCAGCGCCGACGACTTCGCTGCAATAAAGCTGGCAATGAGCACGAGGCCGGCCGCAATCCCCAAACCGGGGCCAATGATGGGGATGGTCGCAAAGCCTTTGTACGTATCGCTGACGGCCGTAATGAGGCTGCTCGCTTGGGTAGCGGTATCTAGCGCCAATTGCAGACGTTGTGCTTGCTTGCGGTCCTGTAAAGCCTTGCGGCGTTCCTCTTTTTCTTCTTTAAGCTGTTCGCGTAATAACGCTACGGAACTGGCACTACCGGTTTTATTGAGCGCAATCTCTTGATTCAGCGCAGTTTGCGTTTCGTTGATTTGCTGCGTTCTGGCATCTACCGCGGTTTGGGCAGCCTCTACCTGGGTTTGCACCAAGGAACGCACTTGCGCAATGGCAAACCCAGTGAAAGACTCCAACGCTTTTTCAAATTTGTCCCGATCTTCCGGTTTGATGCCTAGCAACGCAGCTAAATCAAACGGTTTGGTTTTGCTGAGCTCGGCAATCGTGTTTTTCAACTCCTGTACCACCCGCTTCGTGGTATCTGTGCTCTCAGCTGCATCGACCTTCTCCGCTAGGGCCAAGCGCTTTTTGGCAAATTCCAGCTTCACGTCCAACAGGCCCTGCTGCCGTACCCGCTCCGCTTTCACCGGGTCTGTAAATTCGAGTGCGGCACTTTCCACGACGGCGTTGGCCAGCGCTTCCTGGGCATCCAACTGCTGACCGGCTTGGGTGTTGAGCAATTCCTGTCGATCACGGTCGTACTGCTCCTGGAGTCCTTGTAAGATGAGAACATTGCCTCTATACTTCTCTTGTTCGGCTTGAAAGCGCCGCTCCAACGCTTCCAACTCCTTCGCATCACTATCCCGCCGCAGATCGAACAGCTTGTCTTGCTCGGCTTGTTCAATGGCACGCAAACGGGCAAAGTTTTTCCGCACGGCCTCATTGCGTAACGTATCAAGTCCTCCCCGCTCAGCGGTGTTCAGTACAACGGGCTGTTGGGCTTCCCGCTTCGCCTTGAGCAGCTCCTGCTCCACGCGATCGACTGCTTGCAGGTCCTTTCGCAGCACGGCATCCGAGTAGACGCGTTGGGCGCTCCCATCATCTTGCAGGCCATTGATGCGGGCATTGTCGGCAGCATCCAATAATGCCTGCTCTTGCCGCCGCAGGGCTTCCAAGGCTGCCTGCAAGTCTTTCAGCGCTTTCGCGTTGGCCTTGTCCACCTTGCCATAGAGCCGGTCCAGTTCTTTCTCGGCGATTTTTAGCTGTTCGTTCAGCCCCCCTTTGCCCAGCAAGTAGTCCTTCCCGTTGCCCTGGCTTTCCTGCGCAGCACTGAGCTGCCGCTCCCGAAGAGAATCGATGAGTTTCTTCTGCTTTTCAATCAAGCCCAGGGTATTGGCTTCGGCAGCGCCGCTTTGCAGTCGAACCTGGTACTGTTCCTTCAGCGCCCGCAAGTTGGCTTGGTTACCCGCTACTTCGTCTTTCAGGCGCTGGCGTTCAGCGTAGAAGGCGTCATCCCCGCCTTGGTAGTTCTCACGGTTGACGTTACCCTGGATAGTGCGTGTGTTGAAGAACCCCAACCGCTTATTGGCAGCTTCCAGCCGGCTGTTCAGTCGCAAGGCCTCCTCCTCATAGATCTTGCCAACGGCGGCCGTTACGTCACTGCCCGAGCGTTTTGCTTCCTGGATAGCGCGCGTAAACTGTCCGGCATACACCTTAGCGTACGTATCAGCCGTTGTGGCGGCTCGCTCGGCCGCGAGGCGCTCCTCGGACTTGAACACATCAGTAATTCCCTTGGTCAAACGCCGGGCATCCGACAGGAACTTGTTGAATGCGGGGGTACCCTTCTCTCCAATGACAACGAACAGCTCGTTGAAGTCTGCTTTCAACCCCGCAATAGCGCCGCCGGTTTTCTCTGCTTGCGCCGCCGTCGCTCCTTGAATGCCATTCAGATTACCCAACCCGAATAAGTAGGCGCTGATGGCTTGGTCGGTTTTCTCTACCTCCGTGGTAATCCCTCGGAAGGTGAAGGCGACTTTATCACCCGAAGCCTTTGCGTTGATACCGAACTCTTTAAGACGCTCGTTCTGCCCGGTCTGCGCGTCGAGCAGCGCTTCCACGAACTGGTCGATGCTTTTGCCCGACGTCGCGGCAATGTCGCTGAGTTGCACGAGTTGCTCCCGCGTGGGCTTGATGCCCCGGTTGATGAGGCGGGCGTAGGTCTCGGCGAGCTTTTCAGCATCGGCGCCGTAGTCCTGCGCGAACGACTGAATGCTGAGCGCTGCTTGTTTGGCTTGCCCAACGTTGCCATTAAACGCGTTGGTGAGACGCGCTTCGAGCTTTTGGGCGTTGATGGAAGCTTCCAGTACCGCGGCCCCGAATTCTTTCGCTTTATCAATGATAAACAGCGCGGCCGCGGCGCGGGCGGCTTTGTTGAAGACGCCTTCCAATAGCCCTGCGGCCCGGCCTAGCACGCTGGTCTTTTCAGCGGCACCGCCTAGGGCCCCACCCGTCTGCTGGGCAGCCTTTGCCGCTTCCTTGGCGGCTTGGGCCGCTTGTTTTTCCGCCGCTGCCGTTTGCTTGGCTTCCAGCGTTAAGGCTTTCTGGGCTTCTTTCTCCCGCTCGATGGCTTTCGTACCCGCCTCGATATCCGCCTTTAGGGCCCGTTGCGCCGTCCGGTTGGCGTTGATTTCCAGTTGTAGGTCATTCTTGGCCACACCAGGGGCTGTGGCATCCCGCTGGGCCTTCAGGTCTTTCTCCGCCGCTTGCAGCTGTTTGAGCTGCGCCACGTCTTCGGTGCGGGATTGACGCGCCTGCTTTTCGCGGTCAATGGACTCAGCTAAGGCCGTTGCCGTTTGACTGACAGCCTGCCCGAGGGCTTGATACTGCGTGGCGGCACTATCCGCTTGCTGCGTCTGCTGCTGCAAGGCATCCGTCGTGGCCTGTACCGCGTCGCGGGCTTGTTGCTGGGTGGCAGCTAGTTCATCGACATTCCCTACACCAGTACTAGTTGGGGTGCTGGACGGGGCTACTAGGGGCGGAATCGCGGCGACGGCTTTTGCGGCTACTCCCTGCGCCGCCAGTGCCTGGGTAAGCCGCTGGATTTCCTCGCGGATGCGCTTCAAGTCTTCCAGGCGCCGGGCATTGGCTATGGCATCGGGCTTGTTGCGCTGGATGGCGAGTTCGCGCTCCGCCTGCTCTTGCGCCTTGAGTTGGGCCGTGAGGTCTTTGAGCAGTTGCTGCGCGGCGCGCAACTGTTCGTTGTGCTCGAGTAGCCTAGTTCTATTCGCCAGCTGGGCCTCGGCCGCGGCTTGAAACGCGCCCTTGCCCGCGTCGGCCGTCTTCTGCAACTCGTCGCTCAGCTTGCGGGCGGCGATAGCGGCTTGGTTTAACTCTCTGATCGGACCAGTAAGGTCCAGGCTGATTTCTGCTGCCATAAGCGTGTGTCGTGTAAAGGCTAGGCGTCCTGCTCGTCTTGCACCTGGTTGATCTGGTGGCCCAGCACGTAGCAGCGGAAGTCATCAGCTGCCTGGGTGATGTGTCGCGGGAGCAATTCATCCACCAGGGGTCCCGCTATTTCCGCCGCGCAGCCGTTGGCGCGGGCGTAGAGGTCCGTTACCAGGACCGTCAGTAGATTGATATGGCCTTGTTGCTGGATGGCCAGCGCGCACAGGGCGGTTAGTTTTTCGGCATCGGTTCCTTCGACGGGAAAGCGGACGGTCGGCATAGCAGAAGAGAAAACAGGAGTAAGAGGTTGTTGACAGTAGAGGTTAGGCGGGCAGGCCGCGGCGCAGAAAGGCTTGTAGATAGGTAGGAAAGAGCGTGGCTAGCAGGTAGTCAAAACTGTCCGAGCAATGGCCCCTGACTTCGTAGGACAGGCCTTTTTGCTTGTCGAGCTTGCGCTCCTTGAGCTTACCGTCCAGCCCGAGCTGGGTCAGTTCCAGGTCGGTAATCGTCTCTAGGCACTCCTCGTCGAGCCAGAGTTCGAGGTCGGGGTAGTAGCCCCCAAACAGGGCGTTTACCCAGTCGCGCCGGCGCAGCACGTTCGGGTTCTGCTTGAGCCAGCGGTCCGACCCGCCGTTGCTGCAGGGCAGTAGCTCGCTCTCGATGTCTTTCTTGAGGGTTTGATTGCCTTCGCCGGGTTTTCTGTTTTGCATGCTCGCGTCCCCGGTGTAGAACACGTCGGACGAGGACCAGTGGGCCTGCCAGTCCCGCAGGAACATGCGGGCCGTGGGCCGCACCCCGGAGTTGGGCGCGGGAATCGTGTACTCCCGGAACACGCGCACCCGCAGCCGGCCCTGGGGTAAGTGTTCGAGCTGCGCGCACAGCATGGCGCAGTAGGGGTGGGCATTGGCATCCCAGCTCTGAAAGATGGGTAGTCCCGGCAGGTAGGGGGTAGGCCGCACGAACTTGCTGCGCTGGAAATTGGTATAGAACTCATTGCCGGTTTCCAGCCGACCCCACTCGTTGAGCACGTAGATGCGGTGGTAGTTCGGATTGACCGCTGCAAGCGAGAACAGGGTTTGCTGGTCTTCCTCAGGCAGAAAGTAGTTGTCCTGAAACGTCGTGAGTAAGGTCGTCGCCCGCGGGTCGGGGGTGTCGAAGAAGCGCTTTTTGAGCCAGTGCCCTTCGTCCACGGGGTTGAAGGTGATGATAAACTGCTTGTAGTAGTTGGCCTTCCCCCGCAGACGAATATCGAGCTGGGTGAAGTCTTCCAACTCCAGCTCCGTGGCTTCTTCGATCCAGATGGAGGTGATGCGGGTGATGGACTTGAGCTTCTCGGGGTCGTCCACGCCGGCGAACAGAATTTCCGAATTCGTGGTAGCGCACTTGATGCTCAGCGGCGAGGTGGTGTAGGTGATGTCGTCCATCATCTCCCAGCTGCGCAGCACGTCCAAGAGCTGCTCGTACACGGATTGGCGGAGCGTGTCTTTGACTTTGCGCACGACTAGCAGACGGTGGTTGGTTTCCCCCGTCAGGCGCATGGCCAGCTTCTGGGCGGCAAACACGGACTTACCCGAACCCCCTCCCCCCCGTAGCACCAGGTAGCGACTTTGGTTCTCCAGCAGCGGCAGGTACGCGTCGTTCAGGTACCGGGGTGGGGCGCAGGCTTCGACGACACTCATACGGTAGGCTCCTCATCCGCCTCTTCGGGCTCATCCGCTGGTGGGCGCTGGCTGGCGGGCAAAATCTGGAAGACTCGCGGGCCACTACTGATCTTCTCGCCCCCGCTGGTGACGTCTACTTTATCGCCGTACTTTTTGGGCAGCCGTTTGCTGAGCAGCCACTTGCGGGCATCAATGCGCATTCTGGAGCGATTGGTTACCTCCCGGTTCTCCACGTTGTAGGTCGCGTCGCCTTTCGTGATGGTCATGTAATCATTAGTCCCGTCGTCAGCGATTTCCAGCAGCTCTTCGGCCAGCAGCTCGTCCCCGATCTCGCGCGCGAGCGTGTATTGGTCTCGAAAGCTTGCGTTGTCTCTGGCCCAGCGGAGAATCGTCCCCTTGGCAGGCATGCCGGGCTGCTCACAGATCCAGCGGAGGGTTTTCCCATCCACCAGGTATGCACACAGCGTTTCCGCTAAAGCCAGCGAATACGTGGAGGGGCGGCCAGTCGGAGTAGAAGAATTGGGAGTATCCATAGAGCGGGTGGAAAGACGAGGGGCTTAGCGGCGTTTGCGATGCAGGCGTTTGCGCTCCTGGGCGCGCTTGACGCGCAGGTGGTGGAGCGAGAGGGTCGGTAGGCGGGCGGGCGTCACCACCGGGGGCGGGGCTGCTTGGAGGGAAGCGGCAGCGCACGTCGCGCAGGGGATGGTAGCAGGTAGCGGCGCTGGAGCGGCAGGCAAGGTGGCCAGCGTAGCAGCGCCGGCTGGTTGCTCGCGCGGTGGTGTTGGTGTACTCAGGCTCGCAGTGGGATGCGGGGCGCGCGTCTGCTGGGTGCGGGGCGTGGGGTCGAGCCGGCGCAGTTGGGGACGGAGCTCATACCAGACGTAGTGGACGACGCCCAACAGATCACCGGCGTCGAGCAGGGCCTTCAGACGTTCGAGCTCCGCCTGCGGTAAGCGGCTGATGATTTCCGGGATGTCGTACTGCACCCGCTCTTCGGCTTGCCACAGGATTTGGCACCGGTCCCGCTGCGGGCGTTGGAAGTAGGCGGGGAAGGCTGTTTCCAGCAAGTAGTCCAACGCGTCCGTGGCGGGGCGGTCGAACAGGTCGGCCAGGCCGTCGAAGAGGAGCGCCCGGTACTGCTTTTGTACCCGGCGCTCCAGGATGTACGCGGTGGCGTCGCTCTTTTCACCGGAGGAAGGAGACCAAGCCGTCGCGCACGCGGGGAGAAGGTGTGAAGCATGCAGTTTTGCCATGTGCGCAAAACTGCCTATGCCCGGTTGCGGGGGAAAACGGGCTCACCTGCAACGTTTTCCCCTGCTGAACCTCAAGTAAACGGCTACGTGCGGCGGGGTTACAGTAGGCTTCTGATCTGCGCCAGCTCGGCGCGTTGTGCGATCAGCTCGTGCAGGTGTTGCAGGTGCTGGGGGTAGTCCGCTAGCTTACCTAACTGCGCTTGTCCGCAGGCGAAGGCACCCTCTGTGTGTTCCGGCATTGAGCACCACCCACCCTGGGATAGTATGGAGTCACAGGTGATAGGCGGTAACTGATCTACGTAGGTCTGTAGCTCTGCACTCAGGGGGTGGCTGGCCACGCCGGTGGTTTCGCCCGTTAGGCAGGCGTGCATGGCCTGGTAAGGGTCGTAGGGCAGGAGTTCGTCGTAGGTGGGTGGCTGCGTGCCGGTTTCGGCGTAGTGGCAGGCTTCCAGCAGGTAGTGCAGGCGTAGTAGGTGCTGTTGTACTTCGTGGGCCAGCAGCGTGTGCAGACCCACTTGCTGGATGAGGTGCTGCTTGGCAGGTTCTTCCAGCGGGGCAGGCGAGGAGTAGGCTTTTACCTGCGCAGTGAGTTGCTCTTCCAGGTGCTGCTTGAGCATGTAGAAGGCTCTGATTTTTGTCATGGTCGTAGGGGTAGTAGTCATGAAAAAAGAAGTGAATGGAGTAGGGGACGTTTGATGCAGAAGGCACTTATCTTACCCCCATGAAAAAGCTATTCTTTCTTGTGGGCTGCTTGCTGGTGCTGGGTAGCGCACCGGTGCAGGCGGCAGAGGATCCAGCGCTTGTCGTGGTGCGTATCGTCGAAAGCCGCGGCTCGGTCAACCTGTACATCGCACGCGGGGCAGCGGAGGCGGAGCACATAGAATTCGATACCGGCTTTCGCGATAAGGCAGCGGGTCAGACTGCCGTTAGCTACCAGCGCGAGCTGGCCAAGCTCTACGCCCAAGGGTATGTGCTGCAAAGCACGCTCAGCAACCATGGCCGCACGGATCCGGAATTTTCTCAGACCGTGAGCACGCTCATTTTCGTAAAAGCCCCGAAGCCCTAAAGCGTATCTGGTGGGTAAAGCACAGCGTATGGATCAGCCCCTCGAGCCACTCCGCGGCACAAGCGACGATGCCACCTACCTGCAGCAGTGGGACCAGTGGTGGCAATCGCTGTCTGCTTGGCAGCAGCAGTAGTGGTTAATAACCCACCGCCGGAAGCGTGACGTGCTACGAGCTGGGAGCAATATCCTGGCGATGGGGGACTACTCTTCCGATTGGCCTTGAGGTGCGAGGTAGTAGGAGGTTGAATATGGTTTTTACGTGAAAATCAATACGTTGCTGTCTATTGCTTACTCAGCTTCGTATGAAGCGGCTATGAGCGCATTCCGTTATCTAGTGCAGTGGTTGGGACCACAACGTTTGGTTAGGGTACAGACAGGGTTTCTGTTCGTCGGCCTGGTGCTGTTGCTGCTGGAATGCTGGCTGAGCGGGTGGCATTGTTCGACCGTTCGTCAGATGGCGCTCCTGACGTAAATACCTAGTAAAAATGCCGTATAAGCCGCATGGACATTCACTTGTAAATACCTAGTTTCCAGCAATAAATAAGCTATAACCTTGTCTCATGGAAGACAGGTACAAGGAGTTGTTTGAGAGCTGGTCTATTCAACGGGCTATTCTTATTTGCGCCTTCTACGGTGCGGTGCTTTTGGTCGCGCTCTTCGGCTGGTAGTGCGGCCACTTACTGGCTCCGTGCGGGCAGCGCGTGCTAGTGATGCGCTGAAGGCTGGCCTCCATCAGAGCAAGTCCAGGATCTGCTGCAAGTCCCCGCGCTGCTCGGCCAGCGTCTTCACTTGCTGCATGTCAGCCGCGTAGGCCGTCGCAAAGAGCGCTTCTTCTGCGGCTTCCAGCACGGCCCGGTTGCCCTGCCGACGTAGCTCCCGCTGGGTCATGGGCCGGGTGCTGCCGTCGTCGTTGACGTAGAGCAGTACGCCGTCCTGCCCTGTGGCGTCCCGCTCGGCGCGTTCAGCCGCAACGTCGGGCAGCAGTTCAATAAAGCGTAGTAGGGCCGGGCTCAGCGTCAGGCAGCTGATGTTGCCTCCCCCGTGCAGGTAGCCCAGCATGTCGGTGTAGGGGTCGTAGGGGAGTTCCGGCGTTTCCGGGTCTTTGGTAAACTCGTACCCGTCTTCCTCATAGCCTTCGGGGATGGTGCCAGCCAACCCGTGCTGGCAGGCGGCTTCGATGTGCGCTAGGCTGTCGCGGTGGTCTTCGATTTCGGCTTGCATGATGGTGGCCTGGCCGACGGTCTTCGTGTAGTAATCAAAGGACTCGGGCGTAAACTCGTACTGCTCGGCGCGCAGCAAGCGGTTGATAAAGTACTGCATGCGCACGTGCAAGTGCGTGTTCACGGTTTCAAAATGCTGAATCTTGCTCATGGAAGTCGTCTTAAGGGATGATAGAGTTCGTTAGGTGTTGGGGCGCACAACGTCCAGCATCAGGCGCAGCATCCCGAGCAGGGTGCGGTAGTCGTCGACGCGATCCGCGGGCAGGCGCTCGTAGAGTTGGGCCGCGCCGACGCCCAGCGTAAGCACACTGTTGAAGGTGTCCGCCAAGCGGGCATTCTCGATGTCCTCGTTGAGTTCATCTTCGATCTGATCAGCCAAGGAGAGCGGTTGCATCTCTCCATTCTCTCCTTGCTGGTATACTGTGAGTTCCGTGCTGCCTGGGGAGCGGCCCAGCATCTTGCGCAGGCTCACGTCGGTTTGCGTGGCCACGGCCTGGGTATAGGCGGCAAAATCTTCGGGGCCGCTGGTGCCGATGTACTCCCCCCGGGTCTCGTGGCCGTGGAAGAAAGCGCCGAGTTCGTGGTGCAGGGTGTAGTAGGTCAAACTTGCCGGATCGTCCTTGTAGACGGCCTGCCACTGCGGATTACCTTCCTCGTCGAGTTCACCGGTTTCCTGCCAATCGTCGTCCTCGTCACTGCCGTATTTTTCCAGACTACGGAGGCGGTTTTGCACGGCGTAGTGCTGTAAATCGCCCTGGTAGGTGGTGAAGAAGTCGTCCAGCAAGGCCACGGCGCCCACGACGCTGCGGTGAATGCCGCGTAAGGCGTTGTTGAGGACGGTCAACTCGTAGAACACCTTGGCTTGGCGGGCCATGGAGTGCTTTGAGCCGGGCGTCGATTGATTCGTGTCGAAGGCCTGGCGGCACTCGCGCATGGTTTCGCGGGGCGTGAAGATGATTTCGATGGTGGACAGGCCTTTCAGGTACAAGTTGAAGAGTTGGGCCAGCCGGTCGTCGGCTGGGAGGGGGTGGAGGATATCGGAAGACATGGTAGGGGAAGGGGTAAGACCAGGGTGGTTAGAAAAAGCACACGTCGCGCAGCTGCTCCAACTGGGTGAGTAGCCGCCGGAAGTCTTCGGTTGTGGTAGCTGCGTGGAAGTGGGCGGCGGTTTTCTGCGCCTCCTCCAGCACGAGGCGGAAGTACTTGACGACGGATTCGTTGCGCAGGTCTTCGTTGAGTTCTCGTTCTACTTCCTCGCCCAGTGATTCAGGGATCATCTGCCCTTCGTCATTGGGGTGGTAGAGGGGTAATTCTTTGCCCGTGAAGTCGCGTAGCATCTTGAGCGGGTTGAACGAAGTGGCGCGAGCGACAACATCGGAGAAGTAGGCAAAGTCCCCGGCCTTGCTCGTACCAATGCGCTCGCCCATGGTGCCCTCTGCGGCGAAGTGCTGGGCCAGGTCGTTGTGCAGGCTGTAGCGCTCTAGACTCTGCTCGTCGTCTTTGTAGGTGACTTTCCACTCGGGTTCTCCTTCCTCGTCCAGGGTACCCGTTTCTTCCCAGTCGGTTTCGTCGTCGCTGCCGAACTCGTCGAGGACTTTCAGGCGGGTGTCGATGGCGTACCGTTTCAAGTCCCCCTCGTACTCGGCGAAGAACTTGGTGAGCGCGCCCAGGGCCCAGTGGATGTGTTTGTAGAGGTCCGTGAGCGAGTTGTCCAGCACGCACAGCTGGTAGAGGCGGGGTGGTGCCCATTGCAGGCGCTGCGCGGCTTCTTCGGTAGGCGACAGACCGGCGGCGGAGTTGAGTAGGTTGCGGAATTCGCGCATGCTCTCGCGGGGCAGCACCGTCTGTTCGTATAGGAACAGGGGCTTCATGTAGGCGTTGAATAGCAGGGCCAAATTGTCTTCGGCGTCAAGGCGTTGCAGGATATGGTAGCGCATAGGAGTAGGGGAGTAGAGTGAGTGAGGAGGTGGGGTGTACCCAACCTGGTTATACCTTGGGGAAGTGGTCCACACCCGTGGACCACCTAGCGGGAGTTGAATGGCTTAGAAGAGGTCGTTGTCCTTGGCCTTTTCTTTGGCATCGGCCTTACGAGCTTGCCGGTTGTGCTCGCGCACGAACGTGTCGTAGTCGGGGTACTCGAGTAGGGGAGCGTGGGAGGCCGAGAAGGACTTGCGCAGCCCGTCGAATTGCAGTAACTGGTTGAGCATCTTGCCCGAACCCCGCTTGTTGTAGTACTTGATGTGGGCCAAATGACTGGTGTACTGAATGTTCTCGGGCGTGCTTCGGATTGCGTCGATGATGTTGGCGAAGCTGATGGAGAAGTCGGAGTTATCGAGGATTTTCTCCGAACCCCTGACGAACGGCCTCGCGTCGCGGGTGTGAGCGGCGCAGGCTTTGGTGGTGTGGCAGATCAGCATGATGAACAGGTTGTAGCGCTTGGCCAGCTCTTTCAATTCCAGCGTGATCAGGTTGAAGCGCTCCGTTTCGTCCTTGGCTTTGCCGCCCATCGCCGACAGACCGTCGATGGCGAGAATATCCAAGGAACCGTACAGGCGAATGGTACTCTGGATGTCACGCTCGTAGTCCTGCGTAGTTTTACCCCCCGTGCTGGTGAGAATGAGTTGATCCCCGATGGCCAGCGAGCCTTCGCGGAGCAGTTCGCGGGTCTCGTCCTTGCTTTGCCTCGCGTAGCCCTGTAGGCGTTTGCTGGCGGCGAGTCCGTCTTCGGGCTCAAAGTACATGTCCAGGAAGCGGTTGACCGTTTCGGGCTTGCCCATCTCCATGGACGAGTACAGGACCCGTTGCCCGTAGCCCAAGACGTTCTGCGCAATCACGTTTTGCAGAAAGTAGCTCTTGCGCGTACCACCCGAGCCGATGAACACCGCGAGCTTGCCTTTCAGGTTGTGCTCCTGGTCCTCGTCGATTTCCGGCAGTAGACACGTCATGGGCGAGGGCGCCTGGGTGTAGTACTCCAGCCACTCTTCCGTCCAATCGCTCCAGATTTCCACCCCGTCGGCGGGTTGGGGAGTAAGTACCGACGCTTTTGCCTGGGCTTTGCCTTGCTGGGTGCGCTTGAAGGCGGATTTGACCAGCGTTCTCACCTCGTCGTCGGGGAGAGGCACGCCGCTGGCGTCGTTGATCAGCGAGACCAGTTGCAGCACGTGGGTTTCGTACAAGTCGGAGTGGTCGAACAGGTGGCAGGCCTGCTTGAACAACTCGTTGTTGCGGTTGCCCGTCGTGGGCGGGGTGAAGAAGTCCCGGTCGATCGTGCCGGTCTTGCCAGTGGTGCTCTTGGTGAACGCCGCTACGTCGAAGGTGCGAGCGTACTCCCACAGGGCCGCCAGTTCAGGAATGGCGACTTGGGCAGTCAGCTTGGCTTCGGGCTTGTAGTCCGTACGGGGAGCCGCGGCGAGCTTTTCGATTTCGGTGAGCGGTAGGGTCAGCAGTTCCTCGCTGGTCAGGCCCACTTTGTAGCGGCCGCTTTTCTTGTTCAGGGAGTTAATCACCCGGAACAGGCGGTTGGGGTTGTAGATGCCTAGGTCGGCGTCGGCGAAGTTGCCGCCCGCTTTCTTGGCCTCGGCTGCTTGCGTTTGCAGCTCAGCCAGGGTTATCCCGTGACACTCAGCCAGTAGCCTAGCCGCTAGTACTTGCACCTGTTGGGGCAGGTGGGGAGAGGGGGCAAACCCACCGAACAGGCTCTGGTGCAGGCCGATGTGAAAGCCCTTGCTGCCCGAGAAGGAGAGGTAGAGCTGCTTGGGGGAGAGCTGAAAACGCTGGTAGAGGCGCTTGACCAGGTCTTGCGCCGATGCCAGACTACCCAGCAGATCCCCGTCGCGGTCCAGGTCGAAGTACAGGAATTCGGCGTAGTAGCTCCCAGCAAAATCCGAGACGGTGTGGGTGAGGTGTAGGTGTTCGTAGATGGTGTTGTCGAAGCCGAACAGGGAGAGGTAGAACTCCTCGCTGGTGGGCGTCAGCGTGATCTCGGCTTTGGGCTGCACGGTGCCCCGGTGGGTGAGGCTGCCGCGGACAATTTCGTAGTTCATCGGGCTAGTTGCGGCGGGCGTAGGCGTTGTAGCCGGCGGTGTAGGTGGTGTTCACGTGGGCGTAGCGGCGCTCCTCGGCGAGCTGTTCGCGCTGCTCCTGCCGCTGTACTTCGCGTTTGAGCCACGTCTCGGCCGTCAGGTCGGCGGACTTCTTGTCGTCGAACGAGGAGGAGTTTTCCATCTCCAGCAGCGTCGTTTTCAGCAATTCCCGGCCGAAGGTCTTCGCCAGGGCCAGCACTTTGCGCGGCGTCAGGTTGCGGCTGAACACGTGGGGCAGGTGCCGGTCCTTGGCCCAGGCGTAGAAGTTTTCGAGGGTTTGCTGCTCTTCGGCCGGGAGTTGCGCCCGCTGGTCGGGGTACCAGTCCGCTAGCAAGGGCATCTGTTCCGCGAACGGGGCGGGCTGGCGCTTGGCGCGCTTTTCCCGTTTCGCCAGTTGGGTGCGCCAGGTCTCGTTCTCGGCTTGGGTAATTGCCAGTTGCTCGTGGGTGGCGCTCAGTTCTTGGCGAACGGTCTCCAACTCCTGCTGCTGGGTGTGATAGACCTCGGTGGCTTTGGTGAGCCGTTCCTGGGCTTTGGCCAACTCCATTTTGAGCTGGGCTAGTTCCTGTTCCAAAGCCAAAATCCCCGGTGCGTGGTCGGCGTGAGCCGACGTCGAAAGCGCCACGTTAGGGTTCTCTAGAACTGTATTCCCTAGAGTATTTTCTAGAGTAACTAAAGTATGGTTAGCACCCTGCTTAGCCTGGCTTAGCCCCCTGCTAAGGGTGGGGTTAGCATCCTGCTTAGCCTGGGTTAGCATCCCGCTAACCCCCGAAAGGTCCCCCGAAGTGTAGGCTTCGACCAGTTCGGGGCAAGGTGTTAGGGTGCGTTTGGCTGAGTTACCGTTCTCCAAATACTCGGTCAAGAGGCCCGCTTTTTTGAGGAGGCGCAGGTGCTTGGAGACGGAGACGGGATGGCAGCAGGCTTTCTGAGCGAGGTACTCGTTACCGCCGAAGAAGGTGCCTTTCTTGCCGTTCTCGACCATCTCGCAGATCTCGATCAGGATAACTCGAGCGGCGCTGGGCAGCACGGTGAGTTGGTTTAGGTGTTCGCGTATGGGCAGGACTGGTTCCATGGCAGGGGAGGGTTAAGCAGCGCGGCCGGGAACGGCCAGCCGCAGGGGCTTGAACTTGGGGGCAGTGGGGAGGACGGGCGTGGGTACCGTGCTCGGCTGAGTGGGCACGGACAGACGCACCGCGGGTGCCGGCTGCACAGGTGACGCTACGACTGGGGGAAGCACCGACAAGGTGGTTGAATCGTCCTGTGCCGGGACACGGGGAGCCCAAGTGGGCAAGGGAAGCCGATAGCGGCCCGTAGGCGCGACTTCGACGTATCCGGCGGCTACGAGGGCGATTAAGTTCTCGTGCGCGTCTCCTGGCCAGTATTTTGACAGGTTTTCCAGCAGCGCGTCGCCTGTTAGGAAGGGCGCTGTGAACAAAGAAGCTACGTGCTGGCGGTACTGCTCGTCTTCGCTGGGCTCCGCTACCGAAAGAGGCGCGTACTCAGGGGGTTGCTGCGCTGATTGCTCCGAAATTTTCATTTCCTTTGTGGTCGCTACGAATGATTTCCTTTTGAAGCGGCACCCCGGCCAGGGTGCCGCTTCTTTTTTAAGGCTAGGCCGCTTGGTCCTGCGTTGACGACTCCTGTACCGGCATACCCTGCGCATCCACGGGAGTGAGCAGCAGTTCCAAAAGCTTTACTTCGTCACCAGCGTCGCCTTCCTTGAGTAAGTCTTCGTGCTCGCGGATAATGCGCTGCTGCAGGGCATGGAGTTGGTCGTCTAGTACCTCACTCAACTGCATGGCAATCGCGGAGCTAAGGCGTTGCCCCACCGGCACGGTCAGGGTTTGCGTGCGGCTGCGCAAGGTGATTTCCACGATACCTTCGGCTTCTGCCTGCCAAATAGTATCGTACTCCGATAACAAGGCAGTGTAGGCGCGTTGTAAGCGTTCAATAGAGCGGACGTGAAAGTTGGCCGAGGATGCGTTGGCATTCGTGTCAACTTGCTGGAATTGGTCTAGAATAGTTTGCATGGTGTTTGTAGAGCTATAAAGTGGTGATTGGTGGAAGGTGGGTGCCCGAATGCGGGGTGCCCATTTTCTTTTGCTCTTTGCAGAGAGAGGGGATTCGAACCGCAAGCGGTGTTTCCCTCAGTGGTTTACCAGACCAGGTTGGGACGCTTACCCGCGCTGGTGCTGCACGATCATCTGGGCCACGGACTGCGCCGCCCGGGCACACTCTTGCGCGCAGGCCTGGTTGCCGCGCACATTCTTTTGCTCAATGCTTTCTGAGGCTAGTAGCTCTGCCAGGTGCAGGCCGACCAACTCTTTCTCGCTCATATGCTCGCGGGTGTTCGCTTTCTCGGGTAGCTGTTTGCGCTGCCGAATGAGCGAGGCCGGGCCACCCCATAAAGGGATGTAAGTGGCGTTGGTGCAGAGCCGGTAGCCCTGCTTGTGGACGCCGTGGGCGGCCAGCGTGGAGGTGAGGCGGTTGCGGGTCGCCTTACCCAGGAAGCGAGCTTGTATCTGTCCGTCCGTGAAGCCACGGCGGCGGTAGGTCGCTTCGGCCCGGTCGAGGATGAGATCGGGGTTGCGTTCTTCTTCCTGGCGTTCGAAGAAGACTTGGTTGACGGCTAAGTGGAGTTCAGGAGAAAGCCACTTCGCGTAGGCTAGCGCCAGCGTACGATAGGCGTACGTACCACCGTAACGTCCTGTCGTGGAGACCACTAATTCTAATTGCCCCATTTTTGGGGTAATTAGACTCTTGGCCATATCGACCAGTTCCTGGGTGGATTCGCGGGCAAACCAATCCGTTGGTTTTTTCTTCTTCGGACTGCCTGCTGCCTTCCATTCATCCGTCAAGCTTACCCGGCCTTGCTCATCCTGACGAATGGGTACCCCCGCGAAAGAGAAAGGTATAACGGTTGTCTTGGTGGAGCTAGTCATGTGCTACCTCCTTACTTCCTTCATGCTTATCTCCTATTCTGACAGAACCTTCCGAGTTTTTAACGAGCAATTCTTCACTCGTTTCAATCAACCGAGCCTGTTTAATCTCTTGACGGATAACAGCACGTAAATCATCAAAGAAACGTGCATAGTCAACGCCTGATGTTATGACGGTAGCCATGGAAGTGCTTTGCTAGTCGGGGACATGAACCGACTAAGCACCACAAAAGAATAAGGCCTGAAGTGTAGTTATTTGCGGATTTGCAGATTGTAAAAAATTTGCAAATCCGCAAATATTCACAAACTGGCTACTCGTGCTTGAACAGTAGCAGCATAAGCTGATGCTTTAGCATCAGTTGGCTTATAGCCATGCTCCATTGTGCTTTTGCTACATATTTCTTTGCCATACCTCCTAATTAAAGCTCGGTAGACCTTTGATCTATTTGTGAAATCGAGTCTTTTGCGAGTAGACAATCCTTCAGCTATACCTACCCAGACACTACTGCCTTTCGCTTCGGGCGCAAGCGTTCGATTGTTTATATCAACTAATAATTCAGTATCAAACAGTAGTTTATCAAGATCATCAACCGTATAATCATTAAGTAGAATTCCTGACCAAGGATCAGGAATGACTATTTTATCATCAGTTCCTGTAGTGTTCTTCTCTTTTAAGCGCCCAGTACGCACCCACTTTTTAATATTCTGCTCGGTTACTAATGGATTATCTGCTTGAGGCTTATCTAATTTTGTAGCAACCACATTATAAGCCTCATATCCCCAGGTGATTCGGTTGATTAATTCATGCAATAGATTGATCCAAAAATCTTCCGCGACCTGCTCACTGATTACGTGCTCTTCTTCCAATCCTTTTAAATGCAACATCGGATAATCGGAGAGCAACGTACTTAATGAACACTTTTGCTGATCGTGCAGCTCTTCAACTCTAATTACTCTGCTTAGGTCGAGTTCTTTTATTGCACGTAGCGTATCGAAAGGGATAGCAAGTTCATGAGGTGCCGCGTGAATTGCCGCACGTCTGAAGGATCTCACTAGGGCTTTGAACCATAGGTCGTCTCCCCCCACTGGTTTAACGTGAACTGTATATTCACCCGGAAATTCACCTTGTTTACGAATTTGAACAGTTGTAAGTACTTCAAGTAGTTGCTCAATAGGAGTATAACGACGCCAGCGAACCCACTCACGAAAACGCCAAACCGAAGAACGCACGTCTCGCCATACTTCCTCCATTGGACGCAGTGGTCCACCCGGATAAAGGGGTGCATCAGGAAATAGATTAGGCTGCGGATAATGCCCCTCCGAATAGATTCGCACCTTGTTTAGCATCCGTTCACAAGCATCTACATAGGCTTCTTTCTCCGGTACACGGTCGTAGCCTTTGTCAAAATCTTCTAGTACTAAGCGCTGACCTAGATGATCTGATGCCCATAAGGCTAATGTTCTAGCAAACGTGAGCACGACTTGCCTATCTGTCGAAGCAGGCAAATTATCTGGAGCAGAGAAAGGGCTGAGTAACTCTGGGAAATACCGTCTGGCGTCTGCTAAAGCGCCCGTAAATTGCTCTTCCATTATGTCAGTGGGTATGTTTTAAAGTTAGTCTCTATTTCCCTGAGTATGACAGAATCATACTCAGGGAAAGCAGTTGATAGCTAGAGTGCATCATGCACCAAAGCGAAATTGAATGACGCGCCCCATTTCCTGCACGGGTCGTTGTCCGCGCAATACGTTCACATCCACCGGGGCACCACTACCCAACTTGCTGCGCACCTCCGCGGCGATGCTGGTGAGTCGATCCCGGCTGTAGCGTGCCTGCACGACCCGTTCCGTGTTGCCCATCATGGCCGCAACGATATGCCGGGCCACGCCTCGGTCACACATGCGCTGGGCAAACGTGGCCCGCGCTAGCTTACAGGTAAGAGGCAACGACAAGTGCAACGCCGCCGTGATCTGCTTAAGAAGCCGATTGGCGTAAGTGTTGTGCAGCTTCGGCAGGCGCACCACCCCATCCTGGCCCCGGTAGCGGGTCAATAACTCTTGTGCTTCGGGTAGGATCGGAACCCAAAACCCTTCGGGGTTGCGCTTGCGCATCTTCTGGCGCACCATGTGCAGCCAGACGGCCCCCTGTTCATCGGTTTGCAGGTGCTGCACGGGGTCGAACAGCCCGTAGTCCACCCACGATAAGCCCGTGTAACAGCAGAACAGAAACGCATCCGCAACCTTGTAGTAGCAGGGCTCGGCGAAGCGGGCCACTTGCAGGCGCTGCACTTCGGCTTCCGGCAAATACTTCGGCACGATCACAGGCGTGGCGGACTGATACTTGTAGCCATAGAGCGAGTTGGCCGGAATCAATCCTTCGGCGGCTCCGTGGGCAATAACCATTTGCAGCATGTTCACTTGCTTGCGCATGGCGGCCGGGCCAAATCTGCCATCCTCCAGGCACCAGCGCTCGAAGCGGCGGGCCAGTGGCATCGTCACATCAACGGCGTTCAGGTGCCTGTTCCTTTCGCCCTCCACGAGGAAGCGTTCGATGGCGCGTAAGCGCGAGCGGTAGTTGCGCAGCGTGGACGCTTCCCGGTCACTCGTGACACCCGTGGCCCAGTTATAGAACAGTTCGCCTAGTGCTAACAAGGAAGGGGTTTCGCGCTGTGCTGACGCCGTAGGGGTACCGCCCCGCAATAGCACCTGCACTGCCTTGGCCGTGCGCTGCTCAACTGGCAAGGCGTAGTAACATTCCCGCGCCCGGCCTTTTAAAGCCGCCAGCTCTGCGTTTGCTTCGGCTACCCACTCCGCCGTAAAGTGCGGGTGGCGCAGTTTTTTATCCGCGGGCAACCGGATTTCTTTGCTGCTCTTCGACCAGTAGGCCGCGGGCACCAGTAGGCCGGTCTGGAGCTCGGCCCGATCCCCGCGCACCGTCAGGCGCAGGCTTAGCATTGTACAGCCTCGCTCGTCGGGCCGCGTCGTGCGCCGCCACACCAGCAGGCGGAGTTTGTAGGTAGTTAACAGAATCGTGCTCATTGTAATTGCCCTCCTTGCTGAATGTTCCAAGACGTGGGAATCGGGAATTGAATGACGCGCCCCATTTCCTCTATTTGAGCCTGCTTGCAAGACGCTCCTCGTAGTGCAGAGTCCTGTGCTGGGAATGTCACCGGCGGACGCATAATGGAGTCATATACCACCGAGGCAGCGGACTCTACCCCCTTCGGCATCATGGGACGCACATATCGCTCCGTTTGCCGGTAGGTCGAGTGTCCCAGCACATGCTGTGCCGCCCGAATATCTCCTTTGTTGGCCTCTACGGTTAGCACCGCCATGGTATGCCGGGCCGTGTGCGGATGCACGTGCTCGGGAAGTCCTAACTGCTTACACAACGTGTACAGCCTCCGCAGGATCCGCACGTTCGCGGCGCGGTTTTGCACGTGACGCTCCGCGGGGGACAACGAAAAGAATGCCGCTGGGAGCAGGGGAAAGACTAGTTCGCTCGGCCGTGCCTGCGCGGTATAATACCGCTGCAGAATGGTTCGCAGCTCCGTGCTGATGGGCACTTCTTTGCGCGGGCCGCCTTTCATGGCTTGGTAGCACACGTACCCCATAGCGAAATTCACGTCTTGCCAACGCAATTGCATGACAACGGAAATGCGCGAGCCGTGCAGGTAGAAGCAGCTCATATACACATCCCGCGCCAACGAGTGCTGGGGTGAGAGGGGTGCTTCCTGTAGCGTGCGTAACTGCTCTTTGGTCAGCACTGTACGGGGGCGTCCTCGGTGCCGCGGCAACCGCAGTCCCGCAAATGGGTGGAAAGTACGGTTGGTATGCGGCCAGGCTTTACTGCGGTTCCACATCGCCGTTAAGGCCGAGAGGTAGGTTCTGGCGGAAGAAGGCGCTACGCGGCGTAGCAGCCAGTGCGCAAACTCATCCCGTTTCTCCTCCGTAAACGCGAAAGCGGATAAGGGACCGTTGCCGTGCCACTGCCGAAGCAGCGCAGCCGCTCGCCGAAAAGGCTGGAGCGTACATTGATTGGCCGTCGCGTAGTGCGTCGCCAAGATCTGGTTGGTCGCCGCCAGCAAACAGTATTTGGCGGCGGCGGCGGGCGATTCCCCGCGTAGTTCACGCACTACGTTGGATGCCGTGCGCTCCTGCTTGATTAGCGCTTGCCGGGCCTGCCGGGCGTCGGCTTTGAACTCTTCCAGCAGATCGTTGTCTTTGTCTACAACAGCCTGGCTACGCCGGGTAGGGAGGATCTTTTCGCTGAGTTGATCCCACTCGTCCGGAAACAGGCGAAGATCAGCGCTTAGCTCTGCCCGCTTGCCCTGGATGGTCACGCGTAAACTCAGCGGGGCTTTGCCGGCTTTGTTTATCTTATGCAGCTTTAGCCAGAGCTTTAGCTTCATGGTGGATGCCACGAACGGCAGTTTACCCATTACGTGATGGTTCATCGTTGTGGTCCTCCTTTCTGCAGTAGTTCTTTAACTTGGGCAAGCAGGTAGCGGCCGATGATGGCATCGACTTTAGCTTCGGCAGCTTGTAATTCTTGGCGGCTGCTGGCGCGAATGATCTGCCAGATCAGTTTCGTAGCCCAGGGCGTTACCATCGCCGTAAAGTCTGGGGCGAAGCTTTGCCGCAGGGTCACTTCGATATTCCCTTGAAATAGTAGGCGTTCGCGCCGTTCATCTACCGGCGAATCAGCGGGCACAGGTGCTAAGGGTACTACCGGTGCCGGGTCGGTTGGCAGACTCACGTAGTGCGTCACGCAGTAGAGCGCGAAGCCCGGCTGGGACCACCACAGGGGGCAGCAGGCAGAGGGATGTCCTATGGGATCGGCTTCTTGACGTAACCGCAGAAGGCCATGCCGCCGCTCACTCAGGCGTCCTAAGACCACGTTAGTGAAACTAGGACTCACGATTTGCCACAGGTACACGCGCCCGATGATGAGTTGTGCCGCCCGCCGCACGGGTTGCAGGGCAATGGTCGTCCCAGCCGGGAAATAGGGGGCCATGCAGTCCGAGCTGATCGTGTAGCACACCAGACGGTTTAGCTCGGCGTGGCGCCGGGTTGGCCAGAGCAACTCCCCCACGAAAGGAAGACCGGGCTCTAGATACTGGGCCGGCGCAACCGGCATGGGGATAGCAGTCGACGAGCCCTGGGCCCGTCGGGTAAACGGATTGTGTTTCATAGCAATAAGATCAGAGGATGGGAGCAGAAAGCAGAGGGCGGGTGCGTACCGTGAGGCGCGATTGGCGCTCATAGTGGGCCGCTTGTTGCCGCCGCGCAATGGCGGCCAGTAAGAGTTCGTGCACGACGGCACTGCCCACGGTAGGAGTAACGGGCACGGTGAAGGACTCCGTGCCGACGCGTAGCGTTACTTCCAGTACGGGAGTCGTGAGCAGCCCTTCCAGGGCGTCTTCTTCGGCCTGCGCGGCCAGCAGGGCGCAGCGCAGGGTCTGGGGCGTGGTTGACGTATCCATCACGCTACAGGCTTAGGACGTCGGCGTAGGATAGACCGGTTTCAGCCAGGAAAGCATCTTCCGCTAAGCTAGCGCGCAATTCCCCAGCGTAGTCGCTGGTGCGGCCATGCTGTTCACGATTTGCAACGGCTTGGGCTAATTGACGTTCGTGAAGGACGCGCTCGACGTTGCGCTGCCACGCTTGCAAGCGACTAATATCCTCTGTCTGGTAGATGGAATCATTAGCCCGGAGGCGCTCGTCTTCGGCAAAGACGCTGTCCCGTAGGAGTTCGCTTAGGTGTACCCGGAGCAGGGAAATCCCTAAATACAACGTGACCGTTTGGACACGGAAAGTCGGGGCAAGCGTTGGCGCGCTTGCTGTCGCAAACTGATTTTTCATTACGTTTGTGGTGAAGTGAACTGAGTTGAAAGACTTGGTTTAGAAAGGGGTTACTCGTTGGCGCGGGTAGCCCCTTTTATTTTGTCAATCAGACTATTACAGGCTGACTCATTACACGCTTAGACTAGCTAAATCCTTAGCCGTTTCCAATGCTCCTGTTTCGCGGGCAATACGCATTGCTTCAACAACTGCTGGATGGCCTGGCTTGCTTTTCTTAATAGCAGCGCTAACCGCCTGCTTCCTGATGCCGAGTTGATCAGCAATTCGCTGCATAGCACCCCTGGGCAATAGATCGGCTAGTTTTTTCTGCTCTTGCGCTTCCATCATTGGTTGACTTTTGACTTATAAAATCTACTTTGCGTTGCTTTTGATTGTCTTTGATTGACAATTCAAATGTAGTAGGTCAAACGCTATTTGTCAATAGTGAGTTGTCATTTTTTTTGTCGTTAGACAAATAATATTTGTCACAGACAACTATAAGAGTGCGAAAGGAAGCAAACAACAGCCCTTTAGGCGAACAAATAAAATTGCTGAGAAAACGTTCTGGCTTCTCCCAAGCTGTGATAGCTAACGAAGTAGGAGTGACTAAGCAAGCTATTAGTGCTTACGAGTCAGGTGTAGCGAAGCCGTCAATTACTATTTTACATAAGATAGCCAAAGCCCTACGTGTAGATGTACATACACTATTGGATCCCGCTAATGGACCAGCCTTCTTGACGGAAAAACAGACAGTCGATGTAACATCAATTGAACTTCCTCTTATTACTCACACCGACTTTTCTTCCTTCGCTCAGCACTGTCAAACCTCTTCTTTTCCCACAGCGCCTATCCTCCCCGTTTCCGGCCACGACTACCAGGACGCTGCTATCCTAGAAATTAGGGGCAACAGCATGGCCCCACGTTACCCGGAGCGGGCGCGGTTTATTATCCGACCGGTAGCAGAAAGCAGTTGGGCCCACGCACACGGCGTACACGCGATCATCTTGAAGAGTGAGCTGCTGTTACTGAAGCGTATTACCAGTAACCAGGATAGCGTGTTAGAACTATCTAGCGATGCCGCAGGAGAGAAGATAAAAGTAACGCTCGACGAGGTAAGCTGCCTTTGGAAAGTAGGAGAGGGAGTGTACTATCCAGCAGAGGACTAACCAATTGCGATATTTCAATTTTTATACAAAATATATTATCCGTCTATGAAGACATCCTGGACGCCTATTTCCCCTAGTGGCTTCCATAGTATAAGTCAAGCTGATCTATGGACCTACTTTGTCGAGCCTTTCGATGAGCGAGCCCAATCAAAGCGCATCTATTTGACACGTCGTCTAGAGTCCTACCTAGCGGACTTAAGAAGAACGGGGCTACAGATGGAAATTTGGTTAGATGGCTCCTTCACAACTAGATGTGTGGAACCTGATGATATAGATCTTGTGGTTGTTCTATCTTTTCGAGAAATATTAGGCCTAACTATAGAACAACAAAATGTACTTAATGTATTAGTGAATGAGCGAGAAAGAGTACGCTTACGTTACGAATGTGATGTGTACTACATAGACAGAAATAATATCACTGAGCACGATAGATGGACTCGACTTTTCAGTACGAATCATGACGGATCTGAAAAAGGGATTTTCAAATTACTCCTCTAAGTTGCCATGACAAATATTACCTACTTACAGGAGTTAAGAGAATCTGCTCAAGCTCAAGCTCAAGAGCACGAACTTCTACTTTCAGAACAACCTAATAACTCATTCTTCCAACAAGCGGCTGCACAAGCTCGCAATCGGGTGCAAGAGATAACAGCAGATCTGATTGTATTACAGAAGAACAGGGAAAAAGAGATTATTGAGGTAAGGTTAATTGGTCGACAAGCTGTTAATGGCAGCTTACCCCTCGAGATTTTGTCTAAAGTTTCTGCTACGCTGGCAGAAAGTTTACATCAAGTATCGAAATACGCCTTAACTGGCCTTCAAACCGCTAAAAGAGGTTTGATGGATGAGGTCAAAGCCAAGTTAGATTTGCGATTAGCTAAGCTAGCACCAGGATCAACGAGATTATTTATAACAGGGCAAACGAACCCAGATTTGTTCGGTAATAGCTTGTTGGCTGACGCTTTAGAACGTTCTTTTAACATACTAGAAGTGGACGAACCTACTGAGATATTAGACCGCGTATCGAATATCGGTCATGCGTCAGTAGTAGCTATACAGAAGTTTTTACGAAGCATTACCGATTCTGGATTAGAAGTAGAAATGAGCTGGGATTCTCCTCAGGATACTATGTACCGTTGGCAAGCTAATACCGCACGCTTAGTGAGTATTAGTTCTGCATTAGGACAAATTCAAGAACTAGCCCCCAAAACATTTGAATTTACAGGCACTGCCATTAGCCTAAGTCTAAAAGGAGTAGTTGAATTAAAGACTGAGGAACGCAATAGAATAATAGCCTCATACCCAAATTCACTTCTAGGTGCAATCCAAGAATTACATGTTGGACAGTTGTGCTACGGTACTGTTGTTGAGCTAACGGTAGAACATACGACAACAGGAGTACGCAAATCCAACTTTGTTTTAACAAGCATTTCGCCCTCTATACTGTAGAACAAGCTATTACCGAGCTCAATGAAAGTACTGCTTCAACTCCTCTGTATTGTAAAATCTCATTTGATTTAATAGTATAGCACCCCGCTCTACTGGCTTTATGCCACGTTCTATCCTCGTACACCTCTATTCTATTGCACGTGTTTCATTTTTCACCATTCATATTTTTATCCTATGGGGCTTTTCGACAAAGTCTTCAGCAGCAATGCTGCTCAAACCAACCCGTTCACCGATTCGCGTGACGCCTTTTTCGCTATCCTTTATGCCTGTATGTCGGCCGATGGCAATGTTGATGATGAAGAAATCAATGCACTTGTTGCAGTCAGTCAACAGAAGGCGTTTTTCCGAGGGTATGATATAGTAAGTATCTATCGCCGTATCGCTCCAAAGGTCATTGCATTAGGCAATGTGCTGGAAGCCGTCACGCAGGCTGCTCCCCAAATCCCAGTTGAGTTGCGCGAAACGCTATTCGCTACATGTGTAGACTTTGCCGCTGCGGACGGTATGGTAGGCCGAGCGGAACAATCTGTATTGGAGCATTTACAGCAAGCTTTAGAGCTAGATAGTCAGCGGTGTCTAACCATTATTGATGTCATTTTAGTCAAAAACAAAGGCTAAACAATCCGAACGCCTGTATCTCACGCTCTGAGGTGCAGGCGTTTTTTATATGTTACTATGTCAACGCTATCCATACTCGCTTTACTCTGCGCCGCACTTGCCGCAGGGGTTTTTCTTCTCTTCCGTCGTCTGGGTGCTATAAAGTCTGCACACGCTACCCTGCAAAAGGAACATGTCGCGTTAACGGACCGCTTTCGCCCTATTGTAGACGTTGATGCCGAAAAGCAACGCGTAGAAGCCCAAACAGCTCAACTCGCTCAGGAATACCAACAGCAGCAGAAAGATTTGGGCATCTTGAAAGTACAAGTAAATGAACTACATGCGGAGTTTGAATCACTAGAAGAGTCGGCAGAATTACGCTCATTCGGCCTCTATAAGCCGCGGTATGACTTCGCTACGTCAGCACACTATCAGCAGAAGCTGAACGATATCTACGGCAAGCAGAAGAAGATGATCTCCGATAAGAAGGCCGCCACTTGCTCGATTGAATGGACCGTGAATGGCAGTAAAGTCGAAGGTCGTAAGCAAATCAATCAAACGCTTCGCTTGACACTACGCGCCTTTAACGGAGAGTGTGATGCAGCCATTTCAAAGGTTAAATACAGCAACATTGTCGTAATGGAAACGCGCATCCGCAAGGCGTTCGATGCGATCAACAAAATGGTTGAAATTCAACAATGTACCATTGCGCGCGGTTACTTGGAGTTACGTCTACAAGAGCTATATCTCTGCCACGAGTACCAGGAAAAGGTACAAGCTGAGAAAGAACTACAGCGGCAGATACGGGAGCAAATGCGGGAAGAGGAGTTAGCACAACGGGAGCTTGAGAAGGCGCGCCTTGATGCTGAAAAAGAGGAGAAGCGGTATGCTGACGCGTTGAAGAAAGCACAGCGAGAAGTAGAACAGGCTACTGGGGAAAAGCAGGAGAAGCTGCTCGCCCAGATTCTAGAACTCCAGTCCAAACTGGAGATTGCCCAACAAGTAAAAGCGCGTGCCATCTCACAAGCCCAATTGACGCGGTGCGGTCACGTCTATGTGATTTCGAACATTGGCTCTTTTGGTGAAGACGTATATAAAATTGGCATGACCCGCCGACTTGACCCGCTTGACCGAGTAAAGGAGCTTGGTGATGCGTCTGTTCCATTTCAATTTGATGTGCACGCTGTCATCTACTGCGAGGATGCCCCCAAGTTGGAAAACACATTGCACCGACTGTTTCATCATCGGCGTTTAAACCGCATCAATGAGCGGAAGGAGTTCTTCAAAGTAACCCTACAGGAAATCGCGGATGCGGTGCGGGCGAACCACGGAGCCATTGAATTTTTACATGAAGCGGAGGCTGTCGAGTATCGCAAGACGTTGGCCCTATTAACCGAAAATATATCTCAGCAATAAGATGTTAGCCTTCTTCATCTTACTGATAGTGTTAGGAGTGTGGCTCTTCTTGATGGCAAGTAAAGGGGCATCAAACGGTAGCAGTCCTCCTACATCAAACTCATCGTATTTCCCTACTCATATGGGGTCTCGTGGCGGGGTATATCACTACAATAGCAAGGGTAAAAAAGTCTATCGGAAAAGATAAGCAGTATTGCTATGGCAGACTTCGACAAACGCATATGGTGGAAAGCTTACACCATACCTGAAACTGACTATCTATCGAGCAGTCTAAAAGTTAGGGCACGAAACCAATAAATTAATTCACGGCTTATGAAAGTTATTCCTGACAACCATTTTTACATTCAACCACAGGACTATCATGATAAGGACGCGTTGAGAGAGGCAATTGATTTTGGAATAAATAAAGCGTATCAATTAGCACTTGATCGAGTTGTTATTTTAATAGCAACTCGGCAACATACTGGTCATATAGAAACGGCATATGGGGAGGAATTAGTTAAGAAGTGGTCTGTTGGAGAAAAACAATCAAATGGTGTGATCGTTAAAATTGAATCCAAGAGCACCTATTCCTCCATAAAGAGAGATCTGTTAATATGTATCAGCTTCAATAGTGAGGACCTTTTCATTGTAGAAGACATGCTTTCTGTTCATGCTATCATAGCTGTGCCATTCATTCAAGAAATACAAGAGTGGACAAAGCCTTGGGAAGCTTACGAAATACGTACTGGCCAACACGCTTCACCTTACCCAGCATTAAACTGTGTTGTTCGAAAGGGACTTGACCACTTGAATAATATCGCTTACGGAGGTACCAGCAACTCTTCTGATCAGTATAAGATGAAGACTTTTGCTGAGGTGGTCTAGTGAAAACAGACAGTGGCAAGTCTTACCTTCCAGTGCCTATGTCGACCAAAGTGCTTTCCAGCGG
>NZ_JAGETX010000026.1:0-38309 GCF_017589435.1 Hymenobacter defluvii | reverse complement strand
GTGGAGAAATCTCCACCCTTTTTTTGTGTCTTAGCTATATGATCATTAGCCATCACATCATAACAATTTAGTAATACTACAGCAGAGGAGTCGACACTTACATTTGTGCCGTTTTTCATTTAACCCTCTGTATGAAACACAATTTTACACGTTACTTAGTGGTAGCTTTGCTATTGCTAATTGCCCACGTCGGCTGGACGCAGGGCGTAACTACTTCCGCTATGAACGGTACGATTACCGATCAAACGGGAGCAGGTCTACCTGGTGCTACCATTATTGCGGTACATACCCCCACCAACACGCAGTATGTGGCCCCTACCAACTCGGATGGCCGCTTCAACATTCAGAACATGCGCGTGGGTGGCCCCTACACCGTACGCGTGACCTTTGTAGGCTACCAGGATTTCCTACGTGAAGGCGTGTACCTGACGCTGGGTCAGAACCTGCGTCTGGATGTGAACCTGAGCGAGGCAGCTCAGCAACTAGGCGAGGTAGTGGTATCGGGCCGTCAGGACCCTGTTATCAACTCCAACCGCACGGGTGCTGCTACCACGGTACAGCGCGAACAGATTGAGCGCCTGCCTACCCTAAATCGTTCCCTCAACGACTTCACCCGTCTTACGCCACAGGCCAACGGCCAGAGTTTCGGCGGCCGCAACAGCGGCTACAACAATATTACCATCGACGGTGCCATTTTCAACAATGCTTTCGGTCTTAACTCAACGGTAGGTGGTCAGGCCAGTGCCCAACCTATTTCGTTGGATGCTATCGACCAGATTCAGGTGGCCATCGCGCCGTACGACGTACGCCAAGGTTCTTTCACAGGTGCTGGTATTAACGTAGTAACCCGCTCGGGCACCAACAAATTTTCGGGCTCGGTGTATGGCTTCTATCGCAACCAGGACTTGGTAGGCGATAAGGTAGGCGACGTAAAAAACCCGTATCCAAGCTTCAACCTGAAAAACTACGGCTTTCGGGCAGGTGGTCCTATCATCAAAGACAAGCTGTTCTTCTTTGTCAATGCAGAGCAGGAGCGCCGTACTGACCCGCCGACGGGCAACTTCACGGCTAATCGCTCCGCCACGGCGCCGGCTGCTGGTTCGCAGACTTCGCAGGTAAATGCCAATGACCTCGATTTCCTAAGCAACTTCCTACAGCAGCAGTATAGTTACAACCCCGGTCCCTACGAAGGCTACAACCAGCGCGCCAACAGCGACAAGGCCACAATCAAGCTTGACTGGAACATCAACCAGAACAACCGCTTCAACATCAAGTACAACTACTTGAAGTCGTACGCTGATATCAACCCGAGCACCTCGGGCGCTATTGGAGGTAACCGCGCACAGTCGCAGTTCGGTTTGCCGTTCTTCTCGTCGTACTACACCATCAACAACAACCTGAACTCGTTCATTGCCGAGTTGAACAGTACTATTGGCGGGGGTAAGTTCTCGAACAACCTAACGGCTGGCTATTCTGCTTTCCGCGATTTCCGCCAAAGCCCCGGTGGATCTATTTTCCCGCTGGTAGATATCGGCAATAGCGTAGGTCGCAGCACTTCTACCGCCGCTATCAACGGCATCCAAGCTTCTAATACCCTAACCTCATTCGGCTACGAACCTTTCACGGCCTTCAACATACTGAACTCCGACGTATATCAGTTAGGTGACAACTTCACGGCCTACCTCGGCAAGCACAACGTGACGGTGGGTACTTATAACGAGTATTATAAGTTCCGTAACGGCTTTGCTCCCAACTACTACGGCAACTATTCCTTTAACTCCCTGGAGGATTTCTACGCCTCGGCTGGGTATAACTACACCCGTAGCAACGGCACCAGCATGCCATCGATTGAGCCTCTCGGCACCGGTATTTCACGCCCCGGCCCGGCACGCTATAATCTGCAATACTCTGCCCTACCCGGTGGCGAGTTTCCTTATGCCGACATTCAGGCTATGCAGTTGGGTTTGTATGTGCAGGATGAATGGTCGCCGCGCAGCAATTTTAAGCTGACTTACGGCATCCGTGCTGACCTACCCTTCGTGACTTCGGATTTGCTGCAAAACACCAACGCAGCGAATCTGACTTTCCGCGATGGGGTAAAGATCAACACTTCTGCTACACCGAAAGAACGCGTGCTGTTCTCGCCTCGTGTAGGCTTCAACTGGGATGCCAACGATAACAAGAAAACGCAGGTACGGGGTGGTACGGGTATCTTCACGGGTCGCGTGCCTTTCGTGTGGCTTTCCAACCAGGCCAGCAACAATGGTGTGCAGTTTGGCTCGTATAGCCTGAGCGGCTCCAACACGGTTAACCCCGTATCGGGCACTCCTTCCTACTTCAATGGCGATGCGAATGCCTACCGCCCGGAGAATGCCTCGGCCAATACGGCTTATAACCTAGCTGTAACGGACGAAGACTTTAAATTTCCGCAGGTGTGGCGCTCCAACCTGGCTATCGATCAGCAGTTGCCCGGTGGCATTATTGCTACCCTGGAAGGCTTCTATACGAAAGACCTGAACGCCGTCTATCACCAAAACGTGAATCTGCCTCAGCCACTGACTTATGCGGTAGGCGCGACAGAAAATAACCGCATCTATGCCGGCGATCGGCGGCCGATTTTCTATAGTTTCGGTGCAGCCCAGACGGGTGCAAACGCTGGCTTGGTGAACATCACCCGCAACGAACGGATCTACGGAGGGCAGGGTACAGCTTCGGCTTCCAACCCCAACATCAGCGACGCTATCCTGATGAAGAATACCAACAAAGGCTATTCGTATGCCGTGACGGCGCAGTTGCAAAAGTCGTTTGTGAGCGGCTTCTACGTTAGTGCGGCGTACACCTACTCCGACTCGCGCTCAGTGAATGATGGTGGCTCGATTGCCCAATCTATCTGGCGCGACCGGCAGATATCCGGCGACCCGAATGCTGATGTATTGAGCTACTCGCAGTTTTTGCAGAAGCACCGCATTATTGCGTCCGGCTCCTACCGCAAGGAGTACCTGGGCCACTTGGGTACCACCATCTCTCTGTTCTACGAGGCTGCCCCGCAAAGCCGCTTCTCCTATGTGTACGCAGGCGATATGAACGGTGATAACCAAAACGCCAACGACCTGATGTACATCCCGCGTAATGCTAGTGAAGTCAACCTGCGTGACATTGTGTTCTACACTGATTCACGCAACCTGACAGGAGAATACGCTCGCTATACCGCCGCTCAGCAATATGCTGATTTGACTGCTTACATTCAGCAAGACGATTACCTGAGCAAGAACCGCGGTAAGTATGCTGAGCGCAACGGTGGTGTTCGCCCCTGGCAGAATCGTTTGGATGCTCGTTTGTTGCAGGATATCTTCACCAACATTGGTGAAAACCGTAACACGCTCCAAATCAGCATCGATATCTTTAATATTGGCAACCTGATCAACAGCGACTGGGGTGTGTTCCAGACGCCGAATAAGGTAAACCCAGTGTCATTCTCCGGCTATAATGCGCAAGGGCAGCCGGTGTACACCTTCCCCTATCTGAATAACCCTACCCGTAATGCCACCACGGGGGCCGTTACGCCAGGTACCCCGCTGACTAAAACCTTCCGCAATGACACGGGTGGTATTGGCTCACGCTGGCAGGGCCAGATTGGTCTGCGCTACATCTTCAACTAGTTCAGAAGGTTAGCATTCTGAAACAGGGCTGGCATTGGTGCCAGCCCTGTTTTTTTGATAAATATTTCAATACCTCCCTTGCAGATACCGAAATCTACCCTACTTTTGCATCACCAAAACGCAATTGGCGGCTTGGTTGACAAAAACGGGGGATTAGCTCAGCTGGCTAGAGCGCTTGCATGGCATGCAAGAGGTCATCGGTTCGACTCCGATATTCTCCACTCCCATTGCAAAAGTCTGACTTGAAAAAGTCAGACTTTTTTGTTTTTGTCAATAACTGACACGGCCCTGCTTTCACGTAGAAAGCAGGGCCGTATCGTTGAGAAGATAAGAGGGCGAGGGCGCTACACAAACAAGCCATCCACGGATAGGTACCGCTCGCCAGTATCGTAGCAGAAGGTGAGCACGCGGCTACCCTTCGGCATCTCGTCGAGTTTTTTGGCTACGGCGGCCAATGAGGCGCCGGAGGAGATGCCACCTAGCATGCCTTCTTCGCGAGCCGAGCGGCGTGTCATTTCAAATGATTCCTGCTGGTTGACTTGGATAGCACCGTCCAGCACGCTGGTATGCAGGTTTTCGGGGATAAAGCCAGCGCCGATACCCTGAATAGGGTGCGGGCCTGGGGCACCACCGCTGATAACGGGTGAGGCTTCGGGCTCTACCGCAAACACCTGCATGTTCGGAAATTTCTTCTTCAGCACTTCGGCTACCCCAGTGATGTGGCCGCCGGTGCCTACTCCAGTGATGTAATAATCGAAGCCTTCGGGGGCCTCTTCCAGAAGTTCTTGGGCAGTGGTATCGATGTGGATCTGGATGTTGGCGGGGTTATCGAACTGCATGGGCATCCAGGCCTTGGGGTTTTCGGCCACCATTTCCTTGGCTTTTTCAATGGCGCCCTTCATGCCTTTCTCGCGGGGCGTGAGTTCCAGTTGGGCGCCGTAGGCCGACATCAGCCGGCGCCGCTCGATGGACATGGACTCAGGCATAACCAATGTAATCTGGTAGCCTTTCACGGCGGCTACCATAGCTAGCCCTACCCCCGTATTGCCGGAAGTAGGCTCAATAATCACGCTGTCTTGGGTAAGGATGCCGTCTTTTTCGGCCTGCTCGATCATGGAGAGGGCGATACGGTCTTTGATGCTGCCGCCGGGATTGGTGCGCTCGGTTTTAACCCACACCTCTACATCGGGGCGGTGGGCAAACAGGCGGTTGACGCGCACCAGCGGCGTGCGGCCGATGGTGTCTAGGATGGAATTGGCTTTCATGGGATGGGAATGATTGAGTGAGTTACTGAGTGTTGCTTGGCCTGCTGAAAGACAGCTTACGAAGTGGGTACTTGTTCAACGTCTTTTTCGGTAAGAAGAACCGTAGCATCCCAAATCATTTGCCAAGCAGTAAGCAAGTGATTAAATAGAAAACATGATATCAGCCGTTGGGTCTTCGGTACGAGTTACCTGAATTTGGGCTTGATGATACACGCGTGAATGCGAAGGCACACTTTCTGTGAGCCATACATTACCACCGATGATGCTATGACGCCCAATAACCGTACTGCCACCTAAAATAGTAGCGCCGGCATAAATCACCACATTATCTTCGATGGTGGGATGGCGCTTGGTATGCGCCAAGTGCTTAGCCACACTCAGCGCCCCCAACGTAACCCCTTGAAATATCTTTACGTGCGCGCCAATCACAGTGGTTTCGCCGATGACGATGCCCGTGCCATGGTCTATGCAGAATGAAGGACCAATCTGCGCGCCAGGATGGATGTCGATGCCTGTGCGGGTGTGGGCAAACTCACTGAGTAGGCGTGGCACGCGGGGCACTGCCAACCGGTGCAGGGCATGGGCCAGCCGGTGCAGAGCAATTGCGTAGAAACCCGGATAGGTAGCAATGACTTCCAATAAGCCTTCGGCAGCTGGGTCGGCAGCCACAATAGCGGTGGCGTCTAGCAGCAACAACCCACGCAGTTGCGGCAGCTGCTCGATAAAATTGGTAGCTACGACTGGTGCCGGCTCTGTGAGGGTCACTACGCTGAGCAGGACCGCCAGATCGGCGCGGAGCTGGCTGATGGTAGCCGCCACGGCATCGGTAGTAGATAAAGGGCGGTCGGCGCGCTCTGGAAACAGGAGTTGCAGCACTTGTTCAGCCCAGTGGCAGAAGGCAGGCCCTGGCAGCGGTACGGCGGCCTGTTGGTGGGCGTGGGTGAGGGCGTGCAGAAAATCGTCGGACATGCGGAACGGGTAAAAGCAACGGCCGGCTACTGCCACACATATAACAGGAGCCGCCGAACGGTTTTCAACCAGCCGGCGGGCCGGAAGGTTTAGGACAAGTGGTACAACCACCATCCCCTACCCTGCGTTAGGTATGGTAATTCTCTCATCCACTCCAACTTCTATTCTGACCATTATGGCCGATACCACCATCACCAAAGTTGATTCGAAGCACTCTCCTACTGGTCCTGACGGCGAAAAATACTTGGCTTCCGGCGTCCACGTTTCGATGCGCATGTGGGAAAACGAGCAGCCATCTGAGGCGAAAGAGCCTTCTACGCGCCCGTATGAAACCGTAGGATATGTAATCAGCGGCCGGGCCGAACTGCATCTGGAAGGCCAGAAAGTAATTTTGGAGCCCGGCAACTCGTGGGTAGTGCCCAAAGGCGCCTCGCATACTTACAATATCCTGAAGGCCTTCACGGCAGTAGAAGCCACTTCACCACCTGCCCAAGTGCACGGCCGCGAGGCAAAATAGCCTCCGGTTTTTATTCTAAATTCCATAAGCAGCTCGCTTTTTCTTTAATGGAAAGGCGAGCTGTTGTATGCTATACCTTCGCCGTCGTTGCTTATCAATACGAATCAGCGCAAGTACCGGTAGTTCTGATAATGGGACATTTTCGCTCCATGTAGGGATGAAATATAATCTATAAAAATACATGTACTCTATACAATTATTTATAATACCTTTTTTAATATAAATATCTGACACACTTGTTAATACAATAATTGTTATAATATTATCAAGAAACTATTTTACATAACAAACTTACCCTCTCTTCTCTTTATTTCAGATTCAATACCCGCTTCATTTTTGTAGAAAGATGCATGGCATTCGTCCTTTTCTTTCTGTATTCTCAATATGAAGCACTTTCTACCAATTCCTACCTTTTTACTGATGAGTGGCTTGAGCTTAGCGACTGAGCCAACATTGGGACAACAAACCGCTTTGACGGCTTTGTACGTGAATGATGCGGCTACTTATAATGACGTATACACCCAAGCAGCGGGCAATGATTTGACCGGCGATGGTACGCCCGCGGCGCCTTTCGCCACGGTGGGGCGTGCGTTGCAAGCAGCCCTAGCCGGCGCCACTATCTACGTAGATGCAGGCACTTATACCGAGCGTGTTGTGCTAGACAAAACGGTACACCTCCGTGGGGCAGGTACCGCAACGAATCGCCCCGATGGGGCTACGATTTTCAACGCGGGCTTGCCCCAATCTGGTGCGCGAAGCCATGAGGTAGGACTGCTGCTCACGGCGCCCGGTGGCACGGTAGCGACACCATTAGTCATCTCTGGCTTTACCATTCAAGCCTACGACCTAGGGATAGAAACCAATGGTAGCGCCCGCGCCAACGTTGTGTTGGAAGACGTGGAAATCCTGGACCAAAGGCAGTATGGTATTTTCTGGAATAGCCTGGGCGGCGCCGAGAACCTGACGTTTCGACGCGTGCATATTGCTCGCACAGCTGTTGATCCGGCTGATGTGCGCACCAACTACAACGGTAGCAGTAGTCCAGCAGGGCGCGGTTTATTCATCGTTAATGGCACGAAGCGTCAGATTCTGATTGAAGGCGGCACTTACGAGCAAAACCGACGCGCCGGCATTGATATCAACGATGGCAGCGTGAGCGACTTGATTATTCGCGATGTGCTGTTTTCGCAGAATGGCGGCGGGGCTATTGCGTTGCTGGGGGCCGGGGGCCTGCGCGATGCAGCTGGCAATTTCCTGACCCCAGCCGCGCTGATTGAGCGTAATACCATTCGCAACAACGGTTCCAACGGAATGGAGCTAAAATCGGTGACGGGCAACGGGCAAGCCAGCGGGCCGGGCAGCTTTGTGGTGCGAGAAAACGTGATTACGCGTCTCACTACCCGCCCCGATCCGCTACCCGACGGGCTCCCTGAGGATATTCCCACTAGCTTGATTGATGATAACGCGGCTATTGCTTTCATTGACCGCGACCGGGGAGTTATTCAAGCGGGCGGTGGTGTAACCGGCGACCTAGTGACGGGCGGCGCCTACCTCGCCAACAATACGCTGGAAGGTTATATTGCCAGCGAACAGCAGAGCAACATCAGCTCGGGCATCAACGGGTTCGGCATTGTGCTGGAGGGCAGCCACAACCGGGTTATCGGCAACCAGATCACGCAGTGCCAGATTGGTATTCAGGTGCAAGAACGCCCTACCAACAGCGCGGGGGTAGGCACACCCTTCTTCGATATCAACCGCAATACGCAGCTTGCCACGCTGGACAACCTTATTCAGGACAATCGGTTGGAGAACTGCGCACAGGCGTTGGTGGCCGTCAACCTGACTACGCCCGTAGCCGCGCCGCTGAACTGGCTTGGCAGCACCGAGGCCAGCCAGCTCTACGGCCCCGACAACCAGAATGGCTTGGTAGCCACGATCAGCAAAGACGGCAATACGTTTATGCGCGAAGCGCCAACCAGCGCGGCCGGACGTCTTGCCTACTCCCCTTTCCTGCATAGCAACCAAGATGCCGCCACCGACACCGGCTTTCAGGGCGACCGGAGCTACCTGCACGTAGACGGCGCTAGCCCGGCCCTCGTACCTGGTGCCAGCTTGCAGCAAGGTTTGGAGTTGCTGACTGCAAACGGAACCCTAAGCGCTATTGCCGGCACCTACGATGAGGCCCTGACGGTGAACAAAGCGTTTACCTTAACTGCCATGGGCGGTACTACGCTGCGCGATCTTACCCTGGCTGGCAATACCTTGACGCTGGGCGCCCCCTTCAATTTATCGGGAAACCTTACGCTCACGAGTGGCCGCGTGGTGACTACCAGCACCAACCTGCTGTCGTTGCTGGCTACAGCCACGGCTACGGCCGGCAACGCCACTTCGTATGTAGATGGTCCGCTGCGGAAGATTGGTAATCAATCCTTTGTGTTTCCGGTGGGAAAGAACGGCCAGTGGGCACGCGTGGGTATTTCGGCTCCCAGCGCTGCCAGTACAGGTTTCACCGCCGAGTATCAGGCGCCACAGGCAACCAGCACTACCGCTGATATGAAGCTTGCAACCCCGCTGCACAACATCAGCGCCGTAGATACCTGGCAGTTGACACAAGATGGTGGTGCGTCGGAAAACGTGCGTGTGCAGTTGTTCTGGGAAAACGCATTCCGTAGTGGTATTGATGCCTTCACCAACGATTTGCAGGTAGCCCGCTACGATGGCACTTCTTGGGTAACCGCTGGCCACGGTGAGTTAAGCGGCGAATTGATGGCCGGCGCCGTAACTTCTGCCGATGCCGTAGGCCAGTTTGGCACCTTCACGCTAGGCTCACTTTCTGCCGATACAAACTCATTGGTAACAGAGCTGGCTGCACTGAAAGCCACCGAAGTGCAACCCAACGTGGTGCAGCTAGACTGGACTACATCGGATGCGGTGGCAGTGCGCGGCTTCGATATCGAACGCTCCTACGACCAGCAGGAGTGGCAGAAAGTTGGGGCGGTGGCTAGCCGTCCGGCTACTCCGCAACGCGCCTACACCTATCAGGACCGCCCAGACCGCACCAACGTAACGGCCTACTACCGGTTGCAGCAGGTATTAGCCAGCGGCAACCGCGTATCGACGCCGGCGGCCGTTAACCTCACCGGCGTGACGCTGCCCACCAAAGCAGCCGTTGCTTCTACCACTTTCAGCCTGTATCCTAACCCCGCTACCCGCCAAGTGCAGGTTGCCCTACCCTCCACTGCCACGGGCACTATCACGCTCACGCTTTTTGATCTGACCGGCCGTACGGTTCTCACCCAAACGCTGCCCGCTAAATCTGGCGCTACCCTACCCCTACCGGCATCATTGCCGACCGGTACCTACATGGTTCGCGTGCACGGACAGGGTTTTGCCGACAGTGTAGTGCGCTTGGTGAAGCAGTAAGTCATTATTCCCCAATAGCATGAAAAAGGCCTCAGTATACTTTACTGAGGCCTTTTTTTGAGCCGCACCACAACTACCGCACTAGCTCTACCCGCTCTATCGTGTCGCCGATTTCCAGGCGCTGCACTACGTCCATGCCCGCTACTACCCGTGCGAAAATGGTGTAGCGGCCATCGAGGTGTGGAGTGGGTGCGTGGGTAATAAACCACTGGCAGCTCTCGGTGTCTTTGCCGGCTGAGGCCAGACCTACGGCCCCCGCGCCGTAGCGCAGATTGGCCAACTCAGAGCGCAGATTATAGTCGGTGCTACCCCAACCGTCGCCACGCGGGCAGCCTCCCTGGGCCACAAAGTTGGGCACTACCCGGTGGAAGTTCTTACCGTCGTAAAAGCCCTGCCGAATTAGCTCCACAAAGCTCGCCACGGAGCCAGGCGCATCTTCTACCAGCAATTGCAACGTGATAACGCCCTTGCCGGTGCGCACTACCACGCGCTGGTTGGCCGGAATAGCAGACACTACCGTCCAGTTAATGGGATGTGACGCTGCCACTGCCACGGGCGTAGGAGTAGCTGGTTTCTTCTGCAAAAAATCCAGCGTCTGCTGCACCGACTGCCACGCCTCCAGGTCGCGAGGTAGGACGAGCTTTGCCTGAGCTTTTTGCAAAAAAGTGGCATCGGGCAACAGCTGGCGGAGGTTCAGCTTGGGGTCGCGTAGGGCTTCGGCGGCAATGCCGAGCAGCGCTACGTCGCCGGTTTCTGCGGCTTGCCGTAGCGCCAGCGCAAACGAAGCATGTTGTGCTGCCGGGAAATCGGGCTGATGCCGCATGGCTACCAGCGCCTCTAGCCCATAGGTACGCACTACCAATTGCTGCGCCGGGGCAAACGTGGCCTGCCGCACAAATTCATACGCCGCCGGGTCTTCGCCCAGCGCTTTCAGCAAGTACCCTTTCTCGTAGGGACTCGCCGCAGCGGCGTAGCGCTCTTGCACGGCCTGCCGGATAGCGGCCTGCTCCTTGGAGCGCTGCTTCAGGGCAGCGGCCAGTAGCGTGGCCCGCACCCGCCACTGTGTCAGTTTGTTGGCTTTTTCCAGAAACAGCGTGCCCAACTCCTGGGTGGCATGGGCCAGGAAAAACTCGGCTGCCGTAACGGCTACTTGGTCGTTTACGTCCGTTAGAGCCGCCCAAGCGGCTTCTTTCACTTGCACGTACATAGCAGCATTCATCGCACGCAAGGCGCTTACCCGCACCCGATAGTCGGGGTCGCGGCGGGCCAGGGTAGCCAGCAGGGCAGGCACCGCGGGGGCGTGGCTGGCCTTGCCCAGTGCCAGTGCGGCGGCTCCGCGCACGGCATAGTTTGGGTCAGTTTGGGCGGCAGTGGCCAGCGGGGTAGCGTAGGGCGTCAGGTCGAGCGCACGGGTGCGGGCCAGGGCATTTGCCGCAGCCAGGCGGGCACCGTAGGGGTTGTCTGTACCCAGCAACTGTACTAGTCGGGCTACGGCGGGCTCTGAGGTGATACCGCGCAAAGCGGCGCGATACAGCCCCCAGCTTTGCCCGACGAGGGCAGCCGTATCGGAGGTCAGTGAAGCGGGTAGGCGCACCAACGCGGGCAGACCAGCGCGGGTAGTGCATTTGCCCAGTGCCTCCAACACCTCAGCCCGCACTGTAGAGTTGGTTTCAGCGGTTAACTGCTGGCGCAACGCTGCTTCGGCGGTGCTGTCGGCTGTCTGACCCAACGCATAGGCCACAGCGCGCCGCACCGCTGCTTCTTGGTCGTTGAGGTGAGCGTTCAGCGCACCCGTGGCGGCTTTGTCCTGCACCGAAGCAAAAGCCAGCGCGGCCTGCTCGCGGTAGCGCGGCTCTGAGCTCAGCAGGTAATTCAGCAGTGCAGGCGTTCGGCGCTCATCCTGTAGGGTAGCAATTCGGCGCAGGGTAGTATCAGCCGCAAACTTGTTGGGAGCCGACGCAATAGCCGGCATAGTTGCGGCGGGTTGCGTGGTAGAGCAGGCGCAAGCGCAGCCAAGCAAGGCAAACGCAATGGTCAACCGCAGACGAGTAAAAGCAGGGGTGTATAAAGGCATATTTGCCTCTAAAATAGACAAAATGCCCTACGCACCCGCTGTCCCGAGTAGGTTTACGTGCGGCTACTCGGGCTGCCCGTTCGCGACTGTAGCCACCAGCTGCTGCCCGAGCGCAGCAAACAATACGTTGTTGCCATCCTGCTGATAACCGCTCAGCTTTTCCGCAAACTCATCTAGCTCGTACAAGAAGGCGCGTACACTGTCGGCGGTGAGGGTAGTGAAGTGGCGGCCATACCCCAGCTTTTCCACTTCAGCCGCATTCAAAAACTGCTCGAACTGCGCCGGAATAGGCACCGCGCAAATGGGCTTATGCAGGTACACCGCCTCACTAATGAGCGAGAAGCCGCCGTTGGTAATCACGGCGCGGGCGCTGGCGAGGTCGTCGATAAAGCCCTGCTCGCTGAAAGCCCGCAAGTGCACGTTGCCGTGGTTTTCCTCTTTATTGAAGCCATACACCCGAAACTCCTGCCTTGGCAACGCTTGCAGCAACGGCACCAAGTTGGTTTGGGTGGTAGCCGACTGGTACACCAGCACGTGCTGACCACGGGTAGGCTGCGCGGCCAGAATCTCGGGGCGGATAATGGGCGGCACCAGCGTGGTATTGGGCTTCAGAAGCGGCAGCTCGAAGAAGGTAGTAACGAGGTAGTGCCGACTGCGGGGCAGTTTGGCCCGCACAATCTGCCGGGCCAGTTGCAGGTGTTCGCGCTCGGTGGGCGGCACAGCAATATCCAACGCGGCGCGACTGATTATCTGCATGTTGTCGATGCTGATAAGGGGTAGGCGCTTCCAGCGGGCAAAGAAGTAGCTAAACGACTCGAAATCGGAAATGACCACGTCTGGCGCAAACGCGCCCAGCAGTTCGCGGTACCGGGCAAAGTTGACGCGCAGATTCTCGGGGGCCGTGCGCAGCGTGAGTGCCACCGTACGCATGCGCGACACTGTCACGTCTTTATACGCCAGGTGAAAGCCCTTAACTTCATGCACTCGCCCCGGAAAGTTGCGGGCCAGCATCTGGTAGGCGCGGCTGCTGCTCACTACCTGCACCTCATGCCCCTGATCCAATAGCCAGCCAATCACTACTTTACTACGGGTAGCGTGCCCCAGCCCTTCGCCGGGCACACCGTACAGAATCTTCATGCTAAATGGTGAAGTGGTGAGATGGTGAAGTGTGAGTAATGAATAGTAGCCAAACCGTGTGTCATCCTGAGCTTGCGAAGGACCTTCTCACGGTAGAACGACCACCGTACCAACGACTCGTTCAACTGGTAGAAGGTCCTTCGCAAGCTCAGGATGACACACGGCTTGGCTACCCACCACCTCACCTACCGGGTAGGCACGCGAAATTGCAAGCCTAGGCTGGGCACGATGGTGAGGCCTTTGAGCGACGTAGAAGCGTTGTTGAGTAGCGCGAACGTGCCGTAGTTCTGGTAGAAAATAGACAGCGAGGGAATGATATAAGCGTAGCGGTAACCGATTTTGACGTTGGCGAAAGCACCAAACGACGAGAAGTTCTGCTTGCTGAGCGGCAGGTCCGGGATGCGCTGGTTGGTACCCTGGTAGAAGATATTGCCGGGCTGGAAGCGGTAGCTTAGGAATGTATGCGCGTACACCACACCGTAGGAGAAAGCGCCTTTCTCTTCTTCCGGCCCAAACGATTTGCTGAACACCAGCGGCACCAGCAAGTCGTGGCGGGAGGCACGGAATCCTACTGCATCGGTGATGTTGTCAAGGAAGGCGAAGTTGGGCAGCTTGGCTCGTTGCGTGGCGTATTGCAGGCCAATGCTGGCGTAGGTGTCGCCGCCCCTACCCTGCGGGTGCTCCACGGAGCCGACAGGCCCCAAGAACTGGTACATGGCATCGAACACGTGCGAGCCGAACGCATACTTGTAGCCCACATCGAGGCGGTCGAGCACGCCGTAGCGCAGGTAGAGGTCGGCGGTGGGCTGCACGGGGTCCAGCACGTAGGCCAGGGCCGCCGCTTGTAAGTCGGTGACGGTTTGGCTGTACCGCACAGTATCCGCACGGGCAGCGCTTTCAGCGGCCGATTTCAGGGCCGAGCCGGCTTTGCCCAGCGTGGCGGTAGGCACGTTAAAGGCTGCGTTACCTCCTACCCGAAACTCGCCCCGCGGGGTCACCTTGCCCGTGCTGACGATGGTGCGTGGCGCCACGCAGGAGGTAGCGGCTAGCAGCGCCGCAACGGCCACCCAGGAAAAAATACGACGAAATGGAGTATGCATAGAGGCAAAAAGAACAGGTACAAACCGACAAAGAAACGGGTTATTGGCCCTTCGCCAAAACCAAGCCGAATGCTGTGCCTGTTTTCACCTGACCAAGCGAACTATAGCAACGCAACCGGCCCGGCGCAGGACTGCACCGGGCCGGTTTGTTGGTCTGTAGCAACGCTAGTTGCCGCCCCCTACGTAGCCCTCCGTGAAGACGCGATACTGATCGAAAATAGAACGTACGGAGCGGCGCAGCACGATTTCACCGCGTGGACCGTTGGGCACCGTCACGCCGGAAGCATAGCCGTTCCAGACGGCGCGGTTGGTGTGGTTGTCGATGAGCGTCACGAGCAGAGTACCCTCGGAGAGCAGCATACGCATGGGTTTGTAGCCGCGCTTATACTCATCAGGCGTTTCATCGTCCTCTACCACGCCCATCTTCACCCAGCGCTCCAAGTCTTCCTGCATATAGCCCCGGAAGCGCATATCACCCTCAAACACCTGGAAGTTGATGAGCAGATCGGGGCGAGTAGTGGCGGGGCGGTAGCCCTGGGCACGCAAGCGGTTGCGCACGGCATCGCGCAGGGCCTCGCCTAGCCGGCTGGAATCGGAAGCTAGTCCCTGCCCCCGCATAAACTCGTAGGTGCGGTAGCGCTTAAATGTGCCGCTATAGCTATAATCTGATTCAATGCGGGCCTCACGCGTGGCGAAACAGCCAGTCAAACTCAATAGCAACAGCCCCACAAGCAGGGTAAAGGTAGGCTTCATACGGATGGATTGTAGTGAGAAAGGTTATGCCTAAGATACGCAATAATCTTCCTTACAGCTCTCACAGTCAGCCACAAAACCGTAAAAAATTTTGCACTTGCACCCGTTGTTATCGGTAACCCGCTGCTTGTAGCTGAAACAGCTCGGCGTAGCGCCCACCGCGCGCCAATAACTCTTGGTGTGAACCGATTTCGATGAATTTGCCCTGCTCAATTACCAGAATGCGGTCGGCCATGCGCACGGTGCTGAAGCGGTGCGAGATGAGCACGGCGGTTTTGCCCTGCGTTAGCTCATTGAAGCGCTGAAACACTTCGTACTCGGCGCGGGCGTCGAGGGCGGCGGTAGGCTCGTCTAGAATCAGCAGCTGGGCATCTCGCATGTAGGCGCGGCCTAGGGCAATTTTCTGCCACTCACCCCCACTCAGGTCTACCCCGCCGGCAAAGCGTCGGCCAATGATTTGGTCGTAGCCCTGGGGCAGCTTTTTCACCACCGAGTCGGCCAGGCTTTGCGCGGCGGCCGACTGGATGCGGGCCGTGTTTTCCTTTTCCTCGATGCGGCCTACGGCCAGGTTTTGACCTGCTGAGAGTTGGAAGCGCACGAAATCCTGGAAAATCACGCCGATTTCCTGGCGCAACTCCTGAGGGTCGTACTCGCGCAGGTCGTAGCCGTCGAGCAGGATGCGGCCTTCGGTGGGGTCGTAGAGGCGGGAAAGTAGCTTGACCAAGGTAGTTTTACCAGAGCCGTTTTCGCCTACCAGCGCTAGCTTCTCGCCGGCGTGCAGCGTGAAGCTGAGGTCGCGCAGAGCCCATTTTTCGGCGTTACGGTATTTGAAGCCCACGTTTTCAAACTCGAACCCTACCTGGATAGGCCGCGGGAACGGCCGCACCGGCTGCGACTCGTCGCGCACGATACGGGGCTGCAAGTGGAAGAAATCAAAGAAATCCTGCAAGTACAGCGCACCTTCTGCTACCGAGCTAAATCGGCTCAGAATGCCTTCCAGCAAGCCCCGCATCCGAGCGAAAGAACCCGCCAGAAACGTGAGCTGACCAATAGATACTGCCCCGCGCACAGCCTGCGCAATAATGTAGACGTAGGCCGCGTAGTAGCCAGCCGCCCCTACCGCCGCGAAGAACGTACCCCAGCCGGCCCGGCGCACCACGAGGCTTTTATTCTTCTCATAGAACTCGTCGGAAAGCTGACGGAAGCGGTCCGTGAGGAAGCCGGCTAGGCCGAAAATCTTTACTTCCTTGGCGGTTTCGTCAGAGGCACCAGTCACGCGCAGGTAGTCCAGCTCGCGGCGCTCAGGCGTCCAGCCGTGCACCAGCGAGTAGCTGCGCTCGTTGAAGTGCGACTCGCCCAAAAATGCTGGCACCACGGCAACCAGCAGCAGCAGCAGCAACCACGGGTTGAACGCAGCCAGGCCCACGGCCAGAAAGCCCATCGTAATGAAATCCTGCGCCTGCGACAGCACCTGCGACATAAGCACCGTGCGCGAGAGCGTCTGGCGACGCGCGCGCTCCAGTTTGTCGTAGAAGGCGCTATCCTCGAACTGGTCCAAGTCGAGGCGGGCAGCGTGCTCCATGAGGCGGATAGACGACTGGTTGGCGAACAAATCGCCCAGCAACGAGTCGAGCAAGGCCACGCCCCTACCCAGCGCATCGGATAAGATGGCCAAACCAAACTCCAGTGCCAGCAGCGTAAGCACTGACGAGAGCGTGCGTTCGGCGGCGGGTAGGCGGCTCAGCGCCACTACCTCATCCAGAATAAGCTGGCCCACATAAAGAATAGCTACGGGTAGGGCTGCCCGCAGCAGACGCAACACAATATTAGCAAGTGTGAGGGACGGACTGGTTTGCCAGACCAGCTTTAGAAACTCCGGTAAGTTGCCCAGCGCCGAGAATCGCTCCCGTACCGTGAGAGCCGGTTTGCCGTCCTGGCGAGGGCGCTTGGCGGAAACCGCGTGCAGTGAATCGAAAATTGAAGCCATTAGTAGCCATACGACACAATTCGCTCCAACTAGGTTCGCTGGAAGCAGGGTAGTCGTTTTGGCAGATGGCCTGCATGGTAGCTTGACAGTAAACGGGCTAAATTGGATAAGGTAGAGCACTGGACAGTACGAAGCACGACGTACCTACTAGTGCCTGTCGGCCACTATATGTGGTCAATTCATACTTCTTGCTTGCTACGCAGGTGGATGACGCGCTGAGGCTTTCGCGTTCGTCGCTTCCGCCTCAGTTTTCAAATGCGCTACCAATTTCCCATCTGAATTTCGACCCAACTATACGTCTGCTACCCTTACCTCGCTGCCAAGGCAAGCGCTTGATACAGAAACCAAACCGTACATGGGCAAAAGCTGAAAATCTTCGCACAAAGCAGGCGTGAGGTGCAACGCGTTACACCTACAATCGTCTGTATCAAGAGAGTAAGGCACGGCAATACTCCGGCAGACTACAGCAAACACGTCTGCTGTGCATAGCGCCCGCCTACTCTTTTCTACCCGACCTATTTCTACCCCTAAAATCCCACATTCATGAAAAAACCATTTACTCTATTTGCCTTCATTGCGCTCCTATTGGCTGGCTTAGTCGCGCAGGCTCAAACAACGACAGCAGTACAGTCTGTACTTATTGACTTTGGCGTGAACGATGGCACCAACGGCAACAGCACGCCCAGCCCCGATGCCAACGGCAACTACTGGAACAACGTGTTCAACAACACAGGAGCAACCGACGTCTTTTCTCTCATCGACAAGACGAACGCCGCCACGAGTATCAAGCTAAACGTGGGGCCCAACTTCTTAACCAACGGTGTTCTCAACGGTGGCTTGTTGACGCCGGATGCCGCGCTGTTGGGACAATACGCCGTGGCTACTGCCACCCAGGACTACTTTTTCGTGCAGGGCACTGGAGCTACCTCTACGGCCACCATTCGCCTGAGCGGGCTGGACCCCGCCAAGCGCTACGTCTTTCACGTGTTTGGCAGCCGCCAGATTGCCACCGAGCGGCGCGTGTCGCGCTACACCTTCACGGGCGCTACCACCAACACCATCACGCAGACTACCTCAGGCGCGGATGTGGGGGCGAATGGCTACCCCGGCAACAACAACACCATCACCGACTCCGACACGCTGGCCGCAAACAGTAACGGTATCATTGAAATGACGCTGAGCAAGTCGGCCGGCTCTTTTGCCTACCTCAACCTGATGCGGGTAGACATTGTACCCGCCCGCGCCACGCCTCCAACACCGCCTGCCACAGCTAACACCTCGTTCTACTTCGACTTTGGGGTAGACGACGGCACTAATGGCAACCCTACGCCTGGTCCCGATACCAACGGGAACTACTGGAATAACATCCTCAACATCACCAGCGCCGCCGATACGTTTCGTTTGGTGGACAAAGCCAACCGGGCGACAAGCGTGAAGCTTGCTGTAGGCAAAAACTTCCTGACCAACGGCATCAATACAGGCGGCTTGCTGGCGCCGGACGCCGCGCTGCTAGGGCCGTATGCGGTGGCTACCGCCACCCAGGATTACTTCTACGTGGAGGGTACGGGTAGCACTGCCACTGGCAGACTGCGCCTGAGCGGGCTGGACCGCACCAAGCGCTATGTGTTTCACGTGTTCGGCAGCCGGCAGATTGCCACCGAGCGGCGCGTGTCGCGCTACACTTTCGCAGGTGCTACTACCAGCACTTTCACGCAGACCACCTCGGGCGCGAATGTGGGCGCCAATGGCTACCCCGGCAACAACAACACTATCAGCGACTCCGATACGCTATCGGCGGATGCCAATGGCATGATTGAGCTGACGCTGAGCAAAGAGGCTGGTTCGTTCGCCTACCTCAACCTGATGCGTGTGGATGTGGTGCCGGACCGCAACCCCGTAACGGGCAATATCGCCTTCCAGAATTCTGGCTTCGAACTGGGCAATTTCACCAACTGGACCACCACAGCGCGTGGTACTGGCGCTACTACTACCATCAGCACGGCTACTAAGCACGCGGGCAGCTACGCCGCCCAACTATCGGGTGGTAGCTTGGCGCTGGAACAGCAAATTACTTATGTACCCACCATCGGCACCACGGCGCAGAAGCTGAGCGGCTGGTTTTATAATCCGGCCACGGCGGGCCTGCAAGGTAGCCAGGCGGTGCACCTGGAGCTACTGTATTACAACAGCAGCAACGCGCTGCTGGGGCAGTTCCGCTCCGACTCGTTGGTAGCGTCTTCACCTGCCGGCACCTGGACGCAGCTGCAAGCCACCGCCACCATTCCCACGGGCACAGCCTATGTGAAAGGAGCCGCTGTGTGGCGCAATCCGGACGGTGCCACGGGCAGCGCTTACTTCGACGACCTGCTGCTGGAGCCCTACACTGTGCCGATACCGCAGAACCCGTTGAAGATCGTATACATGGGCTCGTCGGTACCCTACGGCACGGGCGCTACCAACAACTACGGCTATACGTCTATGTACTCCGACCTGCTAGCCCGCCGCGCCACGGCCGGCACAGGGCAGCCCTGGGTAACGGCCAACATTTCGGTGCCCGGTAACAACACAGTAGCCGTACTCAACCGCTACGCCGCCGACCTCCTACCCCAGCACGGCAAATACGTGGTGTACGCGCTGGCATTGGGCAATGAAGGTATCCTCACCGGCGGGCAGCCCATCTTCGATCAGTTCCGCGCTAATATGACGCAGCTCATCAAACAAGCGCGGGCCGATGGCATGGTGCCCATCGTGACGAACTCCTACACCCGCTCCGACTACACGGCCGAGGCTTATGCCTTCGTTCGGCAGATGAACCTGCTGATTCACGGCTGGAACGTGCCGAGCGTGAACCTGCTGGGGGCTGTAGACGATGGACAAGGCCGCTGGGCCACGGGTTACCGGTCCGATGACCTACATCCCAATGACTTAGGACACGCCGAAATGGCGCATACCCTGGTGCCGTCGCTCTTCGATGCTCTGCACGCGGGCAAGCCCCTACCCTCCCGCCGCCCTGGTGCTGGCACGGGTATCACGCTGGTAAAAACGGTGGGGCAGCCTACCTCGGTTGTTCGCTTTGTGCCCGAGGATGTGGTACACCCCTTCACGCAGGCTCTCCGCTTCAAGACCAACGGCGCGGGTCAGCTGGTCGAAATCCGCGACAGCGCTGGTATTGCAGCCGGGACCATCCGCATCAGCACCGATGGCAAGCTGCTCTACACGTCGGCCAAAGGCCCGACCATTACGGGTACGGTGCCGGTAGCCAATAACCGCTGGCACAAGTTGGTACTCACACACTACTACGCCCGCGGAACCACCATGCTCTATGTGGATAGTGTGCGGGAGGGCAGCGTGGCCGAGCGCCTGCGTCCTACCCAATTCGAGGTAGGCGGCACAGCCGCTCCAACCAAGTTGCAGCTGCGCGACTGGCTGTTCTACCGCTCGGGCATGAATCAGGACGAGGTACTGGCTATGGCCGCCGACTCGCTGCTCAAGTCGAGCCTGGAGCTGTACGCTCCACTCGATGGCCGCCCCACAGCCGATTCGCTGGTTAATCTTGCTCAAAGCCTGAACACCCTGGCTCGCACTGCCGGGTCGGTAACGCTGGGCACGCGTGAAAGCACTAGGGCGGCGCAAGTAGTCCTGTATCCTAATCCTACTACTGGGGATTTACGCCTGCTAGCCCCCTGGAACCTGGAAGGCACCGAGGTAAAACTATACGATACGATGGGCCGCCTTGTGCTCCGCACGAAAGTAACGGGCGGCAAGCTCAATATCGGAGCCCTAAAATCCGGGGTGTACTCCCTGGTGTTTGAAACGGCCGACGGGCTGGTGCATAAGCGCATCGTGCGCCAGGGTAATTAGCCGTAACGGGTGTAAAACGGAATAAGGGAAGCAAATCTTTTGCTTCCCTTATTTTTTGTGAGCCAATGTGTTATCCACTATTGCACCCTGCTCATCCACAAAACCCGCGCAATCCATTAAAATCCGAGCGAATCCGTGGTTCGGATTTTCCCGACCTTTGCGCGCTATGTCTGCTGCTCCCCCCACCCGCGTATACACGGCCGGTTTCTGGTTGATGTGTTTGTCGTCGTTCCTGTTCTTTGCCAGCTTCAACATGCTGCTCCCCGAGCTGCCCGACTACCTCACCAGCCTGGGCGGCGCCGAATACAAGGGCTACATTATTGCCATGTTCACAGTCACGGCAGGGTTGTCGCGGCCGTTTTCGGGCAAGCTGGCCGACACGGTGGGGCGCATTCCGGTGATGGTGTTTGGGTCGCTGGTGTGCTTTCTGTGCGGGTTTTTCTACCCCTGGACGGCCACAGTAGGCGGCTTCCTGCTGCTGCGGCTGCTACACGGCTTTAGCACGGGCTTCAAGCCTACCGGTACGGCGGCGTTTATTGGCGATATTATCCCGTTTGAGCGCCGGGGCGAAGCTATGGGTCTGCTGGGCGTGGCCAGCTCGATGGGTATGGCCGCCGGCCCCGCGCTGGGCGGCTTATTGGCCGAGCATTTCTCCCTGAACGTGCTGTTCTACTGTTCTTCTGGAACGGCGCTGCTCTCGCTCATCGTGCAGGGCACCATGACCGAAACCCTACCCCAGGCGCAACGCCAGAAGTTCAGCCTGAAGCTGCTGCGCCTACGTTGGGACGAGGTGCTGGAACCACGCGTGTTTCGACCAGCGCTGGCCACCCTGCTGTGTATGTTTCCGTATGGGGCCGTGCTCACGGTTATTCCCGACCAGAGCACCTACTTGGGCATCAGCAATAAAGGCTTGTTTTTCACCTTTTATACTGTGGCCTCGCTGGTCGTGCGGCTGGTGGCGGGCCGTGCCTCCGACCGCTATGGCCGGGTGCCGGTGCTGCGCTTCTCTACTACCCTGCTGCTGGTGGCGTTGGTCGCGCTGGCCCTGGCGCCTTCGGTTCCGTTTCTGCTGGCCGCGGCTGTGCTGTATGGTTTCGCTACGGGCCTCAACTCCCCTACCCTCTATGCCTGGACCATTGACCTGAGCCCCGCCGAGCGGCGCGGCCGGGGCGTGGCTACCATGTACATTGCCTTGGAAGCCGGTATTGGCCTGGGCGCCCTGCTGGCCGGTTGGATTTTTGCTAACTCGCCCGCCCGCCTACCCTACGTGCATGGCCTGAGCGCCGCCGTTACGTTGGTGGCATTGGTGTATCTGTGGGTAGGCGTGCGCCACCAACCAGTTCCAGAAGCCGCATAGCTTATTACTACCGGTTTTTGTAAATCTTTGAAACAGAACTTATGCCGCTGCCGGGGCCAGCATTTCCCACCCGTTACTTTTTCTTCCAGTAGCGCTCTAGCCGGTCGGCTTCTTTTGTCGTGAGGTGGATAACTGTGCCGTGCTTCGGCGACTTAAAATTGGTGGCTTTCATCACGCCCGTGTTGAAGTGCCCTATGTCGGTAAACGTAGCGAAGTCGGTGGTTTGGCAAAAGCCGAAATTGTGCGGTTGGATGCTGAATACATCGTACATCAACACCCATTTTTCCTCCCCAATGCGCTTCCACACATTCGGCGCTTCGCAGGCACCCGGCTCGGCGTCTACCCACGCCGGGTTGTAGCGGTAGCCGCTGTGAACGCTGTCGGATAGCGCCATTTTGATACCACCTGGCTTTTCCTGTGCCACGTACATCATGCAGAAGCGTTTATCGGGGAGTTGGCTGATGTCGGCATCCAGTATCTGTATCTCCGGGTTTGGGTATTCAAAAAGAATTTTCGGCGCCGACGTAAGCCGGGTAAATGCCGCATCGGTGTAGGCGTAGTAGAGCTTGGTGCGCCCATTGCCCAGCCGCATAGTGAAGTACAGCATCATTTTGCCAGCGGCAGCATCGTAAATTGTTTCGGGTGCCCAAACGCAGCCTACATCTTTTAGCTCCGGAAATGCCTCGTCGAGGCGTACTACGTGGTGCGTCCAGTGGATGAGGTCGGTAGATCGGAGCAGCACCAGCCCGCGGTTGTTGCCCCACCCGTAAGCCTTTTCGTCGCGCTCCCATGTAGTAGCGCGGTAGCCCTTTTGTTTGGCAAACAGGTGCAAGTCGGTCATGGCCATGTAAAAGGCACCGTCGGGGCCGCGGTAAATGTGCGGGTCGCGGATGCCGCGCTGCTCGGCAATGGTGTCGCCGGCTATAACGGGCTGGCCTTCGTTCACAGCCGTGAACGTGTAGCCGTCACGGCTTGTGGCCATAAACAGGCTGTGCGTGGGGTCGGTGAAGAAGACGAATAGGTAGGCGCCCATCTTCTTTTCGTTGGGTAGCGCCAAGTGACGCTGCGCTCCGGCAAGTCCTAGCAGCCCCAACAGCGCAACGGTTCCCAGTATCAGCCTATTCCAGTTCATTGCTTTTGCGGTTCTTGCTTAGAAAAACACTCTGTAAAATCCTCGCTATACAAGGCTGCTGATACTTTGTAAGCGCAAGCAGCTCCGGAGTTGATAGGTAAGCGAGCTAAGGTAAGTGAGGGGTGGGTAAGCTGACTGTCAGACCCGAAACGCAGCATGCGCACAAAGCGTCAGATAGGTACAAAAACTTGGCTAAATATCATCTATTCTTCATCTTTGATGTGGATAAGACATTCTACCCTTTTGGGTTGATTTAGACTATCACTATCAGTTCGTTGCTATTACGCGTCATTTTTACTTTTCCTGGTTATGCGTCGTTTTATACTCAACAGTAGCTTGCTGCTGGGGCTGCTGTGTAATTACCAGCCAGCGGCCGCTCAGAAAGCTGCGGCCCTAAAGCCTCCTATCTCTTTTGGCGACGTATCGGCCGCTGATTTCGGTCCTAACCCTACCCCTGTGGCTGCCGATAGCGCCGCCGAGGCCGAGGTGCTGTGCGACTATGGACAGTCGCGTATTGTAGGAGCCACGGAGAAATTTCAGGTAGTGTTTGACCGCACAACGCGCATTCACATTCTGCGCAAAGCCGGCTACGAGTGGGCCACAGTGCGCGTACCCCTCTACGTGGACGACGACCAACGCGAGAAGCTCTCCAACCTGAAAGGCTTCACGTATAACATGGTAGGCGGCAAGGTAGAGAAAACCAAGCTGGACCCCAGCTCGGGTGTGTTCAGTGAGAAAATCGATAAAAACCACGTGCTCTACTCCTTTACGCTGCCCAACGTGAAGGAAGGCTCCGTGGTGGAGTTTACGTACACCATCACCTCCGACTTCCTGTTCAACCTCCAGGACTGGCAGTTTCAGCACAGCATTCCTACGCGCTGGAGCGAGTACCGCGTGACGCTGCCCTCCTTTTTCCGGTACAAGGAAATCACGCACGGCTACCTACCCTTCGCGGCCAGCGACCAGGCGTGGGTGCCCTACTCCACGGGCTACCACCAGAATCAACAGACTGGTTACGGTTCTGTTAACACGGGTCCTACCCAAACAACCAGCATCAGCACGCAGGCACTGGCGCAGCGCTGGGTGCTGCAAAACGCGCCGGCCTTCCGCGAGGAACCCTTTATGGCCGCCGCGCAGGACTACATGCGCAGCGTGCATTTCGAGCTGGCCGGCTCTGATTTTACGGGACACGACTTCCACGACTTGTCGAACACGTGGGAGAAGATTGGGGCGGCGCTACTGGCCGACGAGCGGTTTGGCGTAGTGCTCAATCAGAATTCGCCCCTGGCAACCGAGGCCAAGGCACTGCGCACGCGCCTACCCGATGCCCGCGCCCGCGCCGAAGCCGTGTTGCGACTGGTGCAGCAACACGTGAAATACAACGGCCAGGAACGCCTGTATACGTCGCAGCCTACCCGCAAAACCTACGAGCAGCACCAGGGCAACTCGGCCGATGTGAACCTGCTGCTGCTGCAAACGCTTCGTGCAGCCGAGCTATCGGCCAACCCGGTGCTGCTGAGCACCCGCACCCACGGCCGCATTGTGACAGATATGCCCCTGCTCAGCCAGTTCAATTACACCATTGCCCACGTGGTACTACCCGATGGTGAGCTGCTACTAGACGCCACCGAGCCGCTGTTACCTATGGAGATGCTGCCGGAGCGCTGCCTCAACGAGCAAGGCCGGCTGCTGACCACCACCGGCGCTTGGGTGCCTCTTACCAGCAAACGCAACTATCTGGAATACACCAAGGCCGATTTCAAGCTCGACGACACGGGTACCCTGCGCGGCACCATGCGCCAGGGCTACAGCGGCTACGCCGGCCTAGCGGCCCGGCAACAGGTGTTCAGCCAAGGCGAATCGAGCTACAAAACCCGACTGGGCCGCCGCTGGACCGATTGGCAGTTGACCACCCCGCCTACCCTGCTGGAGCTGGAAGACCCTAGCAAGGCCTTTGCCGTGGACTTAGCTATGACCCTGCCCGGCCCTGAAACGCCAGCCAATACGCTGTATCTACCACTAATGCAGGCAGTAGGACTAAACAACAATCCCTTCCGCCACGCCGACCGATTCTTTCCCGTCGATTTCAGCACCACCCGCGAGCTGACGCAAGTGGTGAGTCTGGCCCTGCCGGCCCGCTACACGGTGCAGGAAAAGCCCGCCGATTTACAGTTAGCCCTACCCGGCAATGCGGGCAAGTTTCTCTACCACGTGGCCCAGCCTACCCCCGACCGCCTGGAAATCACCTCGCGCCTGCAACTCACCAAGACCAGCTACAGCCCCGCCGAGTATGCGGCCCTGCGCGAGTTTTACAGCCGCGCCATTGCCAAGCACGCCGAAATGCTGGTGCTGCAACGTCAGTAAAAGAGATACGCCAGAACAATGTTCTGGCGCATACTTGCTTCTCGTCGGCCGCGCTGCGTGGCCGAAATCGTTCAACGACACCGTTCTGGCAACGAGAAATAACGCAAATAGCCTTCTACCGCCGCCCTGCTTTCTACCCTACACCTTATCGCAACTATACAATTCCGCTGCCGCCCACTACCCTGGCGTGCAGCAGCGGCTCCTTGTGTCTTCATCAATTACTCCCTTCTCTACCTCACTATGCAAAAATTGCTACCCCGCTTATTCCTACTGGCGCTGGCCGGTGGGCTTACGTTCACTGCCCACGCCCAGACCGAGCCCATTAAGTTTGGCAAGCTGGACCCGAAGGATATGGACGAAAAAAGCTTCGTGGCCGATAGCGCCGCCGAGGCAGTGGTCCTCTGCGACTACGGCGTGTCGCGCTTCAGCGTAGTCAATGGCGAATTCAAAATCATGTTTGAGCGCGTGACGCGCATTAAAATCCTTAAGAAATCGGCCTACGACCGGGCTACGGTGGAAGTGCCACTCTACCACAAAGGCCAAAGCGAGGAGAAGTTGGGCAGCCTGCGCGGCTTCACCTATAATATGGTGAACGGCCAGCTCACCAAGGAAAAACTGGCCAGCGAAAGCACCTTTCGGGAAGAAAAGTCAGCTAACGTGACCGTGCGCAAGTTTACGCTGCCCAATGTGCGCGTGGGCTCCGTGATTGAGTACGCCTATTCCGTTAGCTCCGATTTTCTATTTAACTTCCAGAATTGGCAGTTCCAGGAAAGCATTCCCGTGCGCTGGAGCGAGTACCGAGCCAGCATCCCGGAGTATTTCGACTACAAAATGCTGATGCAGGGCTACGAGCCGCTGGCTATCAGTGAACACCCTACCGGCCAGACGCAATATACGATTAGCACCGGTGGCTCTTTTGACGACTATGGCAACCGACGCAGCGTTAGCAGCCAAACAGTATCGGCCAACGTGACCAACCACCGCTGGGTGATGAAAGACGTGCCGGCATTCCGTGAAGAGCCCTACATGACTACCTCCCGCGACTTTATAGCCCGCATCGACTTTGAACTGGCCGGCACCAAATGGCCCAACCAAGGCTACCACAGCGTGGCCAATTCCTGGAACAAGATCAACGAGGAGCTGCTGACCGAGGAAAGTTTTGGGAACCAAGCGAAGCACGCCAGCTTTCTGAAAGAGGAGATTGCGGCTCTCAAAGCCAAGCACGCCGGCAACCCGGCGGCGCTGACGGCCGCCATACGCCACCTGGTACACCACTCGGTGAAGTACAACGACCAAGACCGCCTCTATGCTACCACTACCACCCGCCGGGCCTACGATCAGCACAACGGGAGTGCTGCCGACGTGAATCTGCTGCTAATAGGCGCCCTGCGCGACGCTGGCCTCACGGCTCACCCCATTATCCTAAGCACCCGCGACCACGGCCGCGTGAATACCATGTTTCCGCTGCTGTCAAACTTCAACTATGTGATTGCCCACGTGGCCCTACCCGATAATAAGGAGCTGCTAGTGGATGCTACCGAAGAAGCCATGCCCTGCGGCAACCTGCCTGGCCGCTGCCTGAATGGCGTGGGTCGCCTGCTTCTGCCCGATGCGGCGCAGTCGCGTTGGATAGACCTTGCTCCCCTCACCCGGTTTATCGACTACCGCAAGGTGCAGCTGAACCTAGATGACAAAGGCGGCTATACCGGGCAGGTGCACCAAGAGTACGGCGGCTACCTGGGCGCCCACCACCGTTCGCGCCTGGTGAAGCTGGGCGAGAAAAAGTTTATGGAGGAATTGGCCAAGGGCCACGAGGGCTGGGACATTCCGAAGTATGCGTTCAAGGAAAAAGAAACCTATACGGCCCCGCTCTCCCTGGATTACGAGCTGACCAGCGCCGGCAACGAGCAGGCGGCCGACATGCTGTACATCAACCCCATGCGGCATTTCAGCGACAGCAAGAATCCATTTCTGCACGAAGACCGTCGTTTCCCGGTGGATTTTGGCGCGCTGATGGACGAAACCAATCTAGTGACGGTGGCCCTACCCGCCGGCTATGCGGTAGAGGAGATGCCCAAGCCGCTGGTGGTAGACCTACCCGACAACGGCGGCCGATTTATATACTCCATCTCGCCCGGCGAGAACTCCTTGCAGATTATGACCCGCATGAACCTGCGCAAAACGGTGTACTCGGCCGAAGAGTACGCGGCGTTGCGGGACTTCTACTCGCGCCTGCTGGCCAAGCAGGCCGAGCAAATTGTGCTCAAGAAAAAATCGTAAGCTGATGCGCTATTTCCCCCTACCCTGCCGGGCTGCTATACTGAGCGTCAGCTTATTGCTAAGCAGCACTACCTGGGCCGCGCCGGCGCCGAAGTATCCGGTGAGCGACCTATCGGCCAACCTGCGCGAGAATGCCCACGGCGTGGTGCGCGCTTATGACGAAACGCTGGTGGTGAAGTCGGTGAGCCGCACAGTGAGTACGGTGCACCGCGCCATCACCATTCTGGACGGTGCTGGCGCTGACTGGGCGCAGCTGATGGTGCCCTACGATCAGCTCAACAGCATCAACTACCTGCGCGGGGCCGTGTACGACGCCGATGGTCGCCTGATTCGCTCTCTGCGCGCCTCCGATGTGAAGGACTACGGTTTGTCCGACGGCTTTAGCCTGGCCACCGACAACCGCGGCCGGTTGGCCACGCTGCAACAGTCGGCCTACCCCTATACGGTGGAATTTGATTACGAAATCACATCTGACAACTCGCTGTTTTACAGCACCTGGGAGCCGCAGGACGAGCCCCAGCTAGCTGTGGAGCACGCCACCTTCCGGGTGCTCACGCCCGCAACCCTACCTCTGCGCTACCAGGAGCGGCACTTGCCCCAAGGCGTGCAGGCTGCACACTCGCAGCAGGGCGGGCAGGAAGTGTATCAGTGGGAAGTGAAAGCCCTGGCGGCTATGGAGCGTGAGCCAGATGGCCCGCCCCTGCGCGAGTTGGTGCCGATGGTAGTAACAGCACCCGCCGCGTTTGAGGTACAAGGCCACGCAGGTAGCGCCGCCTCCTGGCAACAGTTGGGCCAGTGGAGCTATGAGCTGAACCGAGGCCGCGACGTGTTGCCCGACGACCTGCGGGCGCGCGTGGCAGCGCTGGTGAAAGACGAAAAAGATGAGCGCGTCCGCATCCGAAAAGTGTACGAGTTCTTGCAGGCCAATACCCGCTACATTTCGGTGCAGCTAGGGCTAGGCGGCTGGCAGACGTTTCCAGCTTCGGCCGTGAGCACCAATGGCTATGGCGACTGCAAAGCCCTGTCGAACTACGGTATGGCGCTGTTGCAGGCAGCGGGCATCACGGGCTACTGCGCCCTGGTGCGCGCCGATGCGCCGGACATTCACACGGAGTTTCCCAGCTCGCAGTTCAACCACGTGATATTGTGCGTGCCGCTGGCGCAAACCAAAACCGCCAAGGCCGACACGGTGTGGCTGGAATGCACCAGCCAAACGGCGCCGTTTGGCTACATGGGCAGCTTCACGGGCAACCGCCACGCCCTACTACTCACCCCGCAGGGCGGCAAGCTGGTGCGCACTCCTACATACGGCGTGCGCGAAAACCGCCGCGAGCGGCTGGCCGACGTGTATCTGGACGCGCAGGGCAAAGCCACGGCTGCCGTTCGCACGGCATACACCGGCCTGGAGCAAGACCGCCTCAGCGCCATGCTCGATGGGCTGGACCCAGCTCAACAGAAGAAGTACATCACAGAAAGCCTGACACTGAACAACTTCAGCATCACGAAATTCAACCTGACGGCCAACCGACAGCAGGCCCTCCCGATGGTGACAGAGAAGCTGGACCTGATGCTACCTACTTTTGCCTCTGTAAGTGGCAAGCGCCTGTTTCTGGCGCCCAACCTGCTCAGCCGCCTACCCGCCGTGGCCGCACCTGTGGGCGGCCGCCAGTCGGATGTGTGGTTGAGCCACGCCTACACCTACGCCGATACGGTACGCATTCACGTGCCGGCCGGGCTACAGCCCGAGAACCTGCCGGCGCCGGTGCAACTCACCACGGCTTTCGGTACGTACTCGGCCCAGCTGCATACCCTGCCCGATGGCACGTTGCAGTACGTGCGCCAGCTGCAAATGCCCCGCACGCGCTTTGCCAAGGCAGAATACCCCGCCTACGTGGAGTTCCGACGCAAAATCAGCGCGGCCGATAAGGCGCAGATTGTGCTGCTGAAGACGGATGCTTAGCGTAAGTATTCGCTACTTTACTTTTCGAATGCCCGGTTGTCTCTCACAACCGGGCATTTTTTATAACCTATGCACTACACTACTGCGCAACTCCTGCGTTAGAGCAGCTTAATTTTGTGACTATGGCCTTCCCATATCGCTGAAAACAACCCAACTTATGAACACTATAGTCGTTGTTTGTAAGCTGTTTGTCGATCAAACGAGGTGCGGCGTTGAGGTGCTGTTCTTTTCGTTTTCTTCCTACCCTACCTTTCCACCTTCTCACCTCTTACCCGATGCAAACTTTTACCCTGCGGCGAGGGCTGCTAAGCGGTCTGTTTTTAATAGCAGGCCTACTGCCAGCTGCGGCGCAACGCGTGCTATGGGCCGATGCCTCTCCTGCTGTTGTGCCGAAGCAACATACGCTGGCCCTAAGCCGCTTCCGGGCCGTGACGGTACAGCTAGGCACGGTGCGCAATACCTTGCGCGCGGCGCCAACCGAGCGTAGCGCGGCAGCCCGGGCGTCGGGCACCGTGGTGTCGTTGCCCCTACCCGATGGCACCTCCCAGCGGTTTCGGGTGGTGGCCACGCAGGTGATGGCGCCGGCGTTGGCGGCGCGCTACCCCCGCATTCGCACCTACCTGGCCCAAGGTCTCGACGACCCCACGGCCACGGCCCGCCTCGATGTGTCGCCGGCAGGTTTTCACGCCCAGATTCTGGCCGCCAACCGTACCGTTTATATCGACCCGGCCGCGCCCGGCGATACGGTAAACCACTTGGTATTTGACCAAAGCAGCATGAGCCGCTCGGCGCTGGGCGCCGTGTGCCACACGCCCGATGGCCTGGACCGCACAACTACGGCCGCTCTAAACCGACCGGCTGCTCTCCAACGGCCCAACGGCAGCCAGTTACGCACCTACCGACTGGCAGTGGCTTGCACCAGTGAGTATGCCGCTACCAAAGGCGGCACCAAGGAGGGCGCCCTGGCCGGCATTGTCACCTCCGTGAACCGCGTAGATGGCATCTACGAGCGGGAGCTGGCCATTCGGATGGTGCTGATTGCCAACAACGACCGCCTGATTTTCCTTACCGACTCCACCGACCGTTATACCAACGACAACGGTGAAATGATGCTTAAGCAGAACCAAGCTGTTCTGACGGATAGCATCGGCTCGGCCAACTACGATATTGGGCACGTGTTTAGCACCGGTGGTGGGGGCATTGCGGCGTTGGGTTCGGTGTGCGTGGCGGGCTCTAAAGCCATGGGCGTGACTGGTTCGCCCAACCCGGTGGGTGACGCCTTTGATGTGGATTTCGTGGCCCACGAGATGGGCCACCAGTTTGGAGCCGACCATACGTTTAACAGCCAAACCGGCAGTTGCGGGAGAGGCAACCGCTCCGCCTCCTCAGCCTACGAGCCGGGTAGTGGCGTCACAATTATGGCCTATGCGGGTATTTGCGGAAACGACAACCTACAGGCCAACAGTATTCCATATTTCCATTCGCGCAGCTACGACCAGATTCTGAACCACGTAACTGGAGCCGGCAACTGCGCCGTTGTCACTGCTACCGGCAACCAGGCGCCTACCGTGAATGCCGGCGCCAACTACCGTATTCCTATCGGTACGCCGTTCACGCTCACCGGCTCGGCCACCGACCCCGATGGGGATGCGCTGACTTACACGTGGGAACAGTATAACCTGGGACCGGTCGGTGCGCCTACTGCGCCACAGGGCAATGCGCCCATTTTCCGGTCGTTTGAGCCTACCCCAATTCCCAGCCGCACGTTCCCGCGGGTGTCGGACCTAGTGAATAATGCCACGACCATTGGGGAGTTGCTGCCAACGTATGCGCGGCGCCTGATTTTTCGGTTTGTGGCCCGCGACAATCGGGATGGTGGGGGCGGCGTGGAATACGACTCGATGAACGTGGCCGTGATTGGTACCGCTGGCCCTTTTCTGGTGACTACCCCCAACACGGCTACCACCTGGCAGGCCGGTGTGCCCCAGCAAGTGACCTGGGACGTGGCCAATACCACGCAGGCGCCCATCAACGCCACCAACGTGGACATTCTGCTTTCTACCGATGGCGGCCTCACGTTCCCGACCATGCTACTAGCTGCTACCCCCAACGACGGCTGCGAATCGGTGACGGTGCCCGCCGCTACCAACACGGCGCTGGCGCGCATTAAGGTGCAGGCTACGGGCAATGTGTTCTTCGATATTTCTAACCAGAATTTCACTATTAAACCGCTTACGGCGCCTACCTTCTACCTTAATACGGCCTGCATTGGAAGTAATCTGCTGACGGTGTGCCCCGGCACCAGCGTGCCGGTGAGCCTAAGTATCGGGCAGGCACAGGGCTTTGCGGGCACCGTGGCGCTGGGCGCTACTGGTCTGCCCAATGGCCTTAGTGTTAGCTACGCGCCTGCCAGTGTAGCAGCTGGCGGCACAGCGGTAGCCACCATTGCAGCGGCAGCCGCGACCACGCCCGGCACCTATACCCTTACTCTCACGGGCACTAGCGGTGGGGTAGTGCAGAATCAGGTGGTGCGCGTGGTGGTGCCGCCGCTGGCTACGCAGGCGGCCGTAGCCGTAGCGCCGGCCGCCAATGCGCTGGTTACTACGCGGCCCGTATTTACGTGGCAGGCTGTGCCGAATGCCACGGCCTACACCGTGCAAGTAGCGACGGACGCCGCTTTTAGCAATGTGGTACTCACGCAAACTATAGCATCGGATACCGTTAAAACCTTCACCCCAACTGCTCCCTTAGCAGCGGGTACTACCTATTACTGGCGCGTGCGTGGCGGCAATGTCTGTGGTGCAGCTCCCTACTCGGCGGCTACGGCCTTCCGCACGGGGGTAGTATCCTGCCAGCCTTATGCGGCTACACAAATCCCCGTCACGATTCCGGCAACGGCGAATGCCTCGGCTTCTTCAACAATAGAAGTAAGCTCAACGGACGTGGTAGCGGCTATTCGGATTAATAATCTGACCATTACACACCCCAACGCAGGCGAATTGACGGTAACGCTAACCAACCCAGCGGGCCGCTCGGCCATGCTGCTGGCTACTCTGTGTGCCGGTACGGCCAACCTCAACTTGTCGCTGGATGAGCAGGCGACGGCAACTCTTGCTTGTCCGCTGAACGCGGGCGGCACCTACCGACCTGCCAACTCCTTGGCCGGTTTGCTGAACGCGCCCGCCAACGGCACCTGGACCCTGCGCATCACTGACAACACTGCTGGCAACGGCGGTACCCTTACAGGCTGGGCGTTGGAGCTCTGCACCGTACCGGCCCCACCCGCTGCGCCTACCAATTTGCTGGCCTACCTCAATGGCACCAGCGGCAGCACAGCCACCATTGGCCTGCAATGGCAGAACAACGCCACCAACGAAACCGGTTTCGAGCTGGAACGCTCCCTAACTACAAACACCAGTTTCCAGCGCATCGCCACCATTGCCGCCAACCAGACCACCTACTCCGACGAGGTATCTAGCACTGGCCGCTACGTGTACCGCATCCGGGCTGTAAACGACATTGGCAATTCGGCCTACTCCAACGAGGCCGTGGCCAGCGTAACGCTTGCCAGCGCCACCGCGCCCGTCCTCAAAGGGTTGACTGTGTACCCCAACCCTAGCAGTGGTCAGTTTCAGCTGGAACTGAACAACGCGCAAACGGGCGCCGTGCAAGTGCAGGTATTTGATGCGTTGGGCCGTAGTGTGATGACGCGCACCTTTTCCAAAGCAAGCAACACGCTGCAACAAACCCTGGATTTGAGCACTGTCAGCACAGGTATTTATCAGTTGCGCGTCACGCAGCCGCAAGGCATATCGGTGGTGAAGCTGGTGAAGGAGTGAGTAGTGCAGTGGTGAGTGGTGAAATGGTGAAGTCGTGAATGAAAAATGTGTGTGTCATGCTGAGCTTGCAAAGAACCTTCTGCCAGTTGAACGAGTCGTTGTGACGCCTGTCGTTCAAACGTGATAAGGTCCTTCGCAAGCTCAGGATGACACACACATTTTTCATTCACGACTTTACCATTTCACCACTCAAAACCGATACCGCGCTTGGGCTTTCACCTCGGAGCGGCGGTTGCCCTCGATTAGATCCAAACCCGAGCCGATGGCCGTCTGGTTGCGGTAGTGCGTTTCGGCGTAGCGCAGCCAGAGCGTGAGGTGACGATTGCAACGCACCTCGGCCAGCAGGTAGGTGCGCGTGCCCTGCCCGTAGAGGGCCGGCACCGAAAAGGCGTAGAGCACATCCTGCTCAAATACGTACTGGCGCGTGTCGTAATCGTCGGTGTCGAATAGGGCGTAACGGCCGCTCAGGCGCAGGTAACGCCCGAAGGTGTAGGACACGTCCTGGGCCAGCACATAGCCCGTACGGCGCGGACCGTCGCCCTCCCGGTAGCGGGTGCCCTGCACCCGCGTGCGCAGGCTGAGTACGGTGGTAGGGTTGGCGTCGTAGAACAACAGCAGGCTATGGCGCAACGTGGGCTCCGGCAGTGGTAGCGGGCGTGGGTCGTCGGCATTGTACTCTTTGAGGCGGGTACGCAGTTGGGCGTAAAGCAGACTGGTTTTGGTAGGCGTGTAGGCCAGGCGCAACAGCCAATCGTGGCCGTGCGAGGGCGCCCCTACCCGGTAGCGCAGCCATGGGAACCAGAATTGGTCGTAATACGCCGAAATTTCCCAACCCGCTGCTGGCCGTACTTTTAGCCCTAGGTAGAGGCCGCGCTCGTTGATGTTGCGACTGTTTTCGCTGAGGGCGTTGCCATAGAACGTGTGGAAGTCGCGGGCGTAGGAACGGTAGAGCACAGCCGCATCTACGTTGGGTGCCAGGCTGGCCAGCAGGCCATTCACTGTGCCCACCCCACCACTGCTGCTACGGGCCGTCTCGCCGAATAGCAGCAAGTTGCGCAGCACGTAACTATAGTGTACCCCCACAGCTAGGTTGTTTTGGCCCCGGAATTCATAGGTATTATACAAGGCTATCCGGCGTTGCAACGCCCTATCGTAGTGCGTACCCACGGCCGTGAGACCTACCGCCAGGTGGTTGCTGCGGCTGGTATAGGTCACGTTGCCGCCCCCAATGGCCTCGCCCAGGCTCTGGCGATTAGCCAGCTCAGTAGGCGTGCGGTGCAAGCCCGCCACCAACACGCCCGACGAATACTCCGTGAAATCAGCCAACGAATCCAGACTCTGCTGGCGGTTGGCATCCACGTGTTTATAAGACGCAAACGCTGTGGCCCGCACCGTGCTACTCACGGCTACGGTAGCCGCGGCGCCCCGAAAAAAGGCGCTTTCCAACACCGAGGAGTAGGGTCGCACACCCAACGAGCTACGCCGAATAGTGGTAATTGTTTCGCCGCCTTTCCCTACCTGCAACCCCGAGGACAGCAGGAGCCCCTGCCCAAATTGCAGCTGATAATCGCCCAGCGCCAGGGTTTTCAGACGGCCGCGCTCCTGCATTACCAAGTGGGCTGACAAGAAGTCGGCGCCGTAGCGGCGCTGGCTGGGCTGCCACGCCAGCGGCTCTCCGGCGTCTTTTTCAGCCGTGATGCCCAGGCTAAAGTCCTTGGTATGGCTAACTCGGTAGCGCAACAAGAGCTTGTCGGGCGAGCCGAGGTAGCGGCTGGTGAGGCGGCCCGTGCTGGTAGTATCGGGGGCGGTGTAGCCGCGGCGTGGTTGCAGCACCCGCTCGTAGCGCAGAAACAGGGCGTTGTTGTCTTCGTGCAATACGCGTTGCCAGAGCGGGCCACGGGCGGCGTTGGGGCCGGCATCCGTCACCGTCACGAAAGGCGCCACGCGGTAAATCGTGCGTAGGTCGAAGCCGTCGATGCTTTGTAATTCGTAGAGGCTGAGCAGCGGCCCTACCCGCTGGCGGTGCTCCAGCAACTGACTGATCTGCACTTCCGACAGCAGCAGGAGCGCCCGCAACTCCTCGCGCGTGGCCAGGTTTAGGTTGAGCGGCGTTTGGTAGTAGAGCAGCAGGGTTTCGTACATATCCTCGTAGGGCACGTCGTCGCTCTGCTGTTCAGCAAACAGCTCCTGGATTAGCCGGTCGAGGTCGGGAGTAGGGCGAGGGAACTGCTGGGCCTGGGTGGGCCGGGCAACACAGAACAGCCATACCAACACGAGCCCGAAGGATACCCTCAAGCAGCCAGGTAATCTGCTCATGGCTGCGCAGGCTTTGCGAGCAACACATGCACGCTCAGGTGCTGACTAAGCCCAAGGGCCGTTTGCCAGGCGGCAGCGTAATCGATGCGCAACTGCCCCGTCTGAAAGCCTACCCCGCCGGTTGTCTGTTCGCTCAGTGCTGCAAAACCCGCCCGTACCTGCAACACATCCAGCACTTTGTATTCCAGGCCCGCCCGGAAGTCGGCATCATGGTCCACGTCTTTTTCAGTTTCCACAGTCAGCAGCACCTTCTCGGTGGGCTGGTAGCCCAGGCCGGCGCGCAGAACGGTAGGCACCCGCTCGTCTTGGTAGCGGGCCAAGCGAGCTTGGTTGAGGTTGTAGAGGTAGGCGCCGAACACCAGCTTTTTCGGCACAATCTCGGCCTGCCCGCCCAGCGACAGGGCCAGCGCCCGCCGGCTACCCAGGCCCTCGATACTCATCTGCAATACATCGAGGCGGGCACCTATGCTCACTTGGCCACTGCGGTAGCCATAGGCTGCGCCTAGACGCTGCTCGGCGTAGAGCTTACCACCGAAACGCTGGGCCTCAAAGCCCACTACGCCGTTTTTCGGGCGGTTCTCCACTACTTCGCCTAGGGGTAGGGCTACAGCCAACGCGGCTGTGTTGAAATTGGGTAGCAGGAAGCGATTCTCGGCATAGAAACCCACTGCCGGCTCGGTAAGTTGACCCAGACCGGCGGCGTTGTTGCCCACGGCCCACACGTCGTGGAGGGTGGTGCTGGTGTAGCCCAACGCCGCAGCCCGTGCTCCCCGGATGCCCGGCCCGTTGCCTTGCGCGAAAGCGTGCAATCCCAGCAAAAACAGGCAAAAAAATAGCGCGTAGCGTTTCTCCATAGAAAGCCAATCAGAAGACTAGAATAAATACACAAACAATTCACTAACAGACTCTATAGCAAAGAATCTTCCTGGTTTTATTCAAATACCCCGCCAAACGGAAGGCTCCTGCTACGTGGCGGGCACTAGCTGCTGCTATTTCGCGTTCTTTGTGCTACCATGAAGTTGCTCTTTCGCCATTTGCTGCTGGCGCTGTTGTGGGTGTACCGCCACCTGCTGTCGCCTCTTAAGCCCCCTACCTGCCGCTACCAGCCTACGTGCTCGGCCTACGCCGTGCAGGCCATCGAGCGGCACGGCCCGTGGCGGGGCGGCTGGCTAGCGCTGCGCCGCATTGGGCGCTGTCACCCCTGGGGCGGCCACGGCTACGACCCTGTACCTTAATGACGGCATTGAGCGTATACCTCCTGATACACGCGCCTCTACCTTTGGGTAGGGGCCTTTTCTTTTGCCCTCTTTATGAATACTATGCCCTTTTTTTTGACCACAGCCTTACTGGCTAGCACGTTGTTGAACAGTTGTAATTCCACCCCCGCTGAGCAATCCACCACCGATTTTAGTACCACGCAGGCAGATCAGGGAAAGAAAGGGAAGAAGGGCAAAAAGGGGAAGAAATCGAAGGGCGAGGACGTAGAGCTAAACAAGGTAGGCGACCTGGAAGAAGTTCGCGAAAGCTCTGGCTTGGCTTTGGCCGATACGCCCGGCACGTTCTACACATTCAGCGACGCCGGTAATCCGCCCATTGTCTACAAAGTATCCGAAACAGGCAAGCTACTCGGCACGTTGCGCCTCAGTGCCACCAACCACGACTGGGAAAGCATTTCGCGCGATAACCAGGGGTACTACTACCTAGCCGACGCAGGTAACAATAGCAACGATCGTGAGGATTTAGCTATTCTTCGCTTTCGTCCCAAAACGCCTAATCAGGTTGATAAAATCAACTTTTCGTACGCCGATCAAACCGAATTCCCGCCCAAAAAAGGCGACCGTAATTTCGATGTGGAAGCCTCGCTTTGGCATCAGAACCAGCTCTACCTTTTTACAAAGGACCGCGCCAATAGCAGCACCAGCAAGGTGTATACTCTCCCTGACCAGCCCGGTACGCACAAAGCAAAATTGCTTACCAAGCTGAGCATTCCGGGCCAGGTAACGGACGCCAACCTAAGCCCCAATGGCCGTCGCCTGGTATTGATGGGTAGAGAAGAAATGTTTGTGCTGGAAGGCAGCTCTTTGGCCGATGCGCTGAAAGCTACGCCCCGTCAGATTTCGCTGAAAGGCGCTGGGCAGACGGAAGGCGTAGTCTTTACCAACGATAACACCATCTACATCAGCACTGAACAAGGTGACTTGTATAAGTATGAGTTTTAGTTGAGGCACAACTACTAAACAAAACCGCCTGTCATCCTGAGCTGGCGAAGGACCTTCTCACGCGTGAGAAGGTCCTTCGCCAGCTCAGGATGACAGG
>NZ_JAGETX010000025.1:0-43169 GCF_017589435.1 Hymenobacter defluvii | reverse complement strand
GGTGAAAGTCTCACGCACGGTTCTGAAGTGGCAGCCGGGGGAGCGATTCCCCGGCTGACCATAACGTCGTGAGCCGCTCCCTAGAGGCCAAGCAGCTCGGCATTCCCATGGGTGCCGCGCGCTATTACGCCAGCACCAGGGCCACGCCCTGAGCTCCAATTACCCGCTCTCGCTCTACGGGGACATGAGCCGGCGCGTCATGGCCCGCCTGGCCGAGCAGGTCCCCGCCGTGGAAGTCTACAGCATCGACGAAGCCTTTCTGGATCTGCAGGGCCTGACCACCTGGTACGGCACGCTCGACACCCGCGCCCAGGCCCTGCGCCGGGATGTGCTGGCTTGCACCGGTATTCCCACCTGCGTGGGCATGGCCCCGACCAAGACCCTGGCCAAGGTGGCCAACCGCTTGGCCAAGAAGTATCCCGAGCTGCACGGCATCCTGCGCCTAGACACCGCCAGCCGCCGCGAGCGGGCCCTGCGCGCTGCCCGCCGCTGATGTGTGGGGCATCGGCCGCCAGTACGCGCAGCTGCTCACGGCCCACGGCATCCGCACAGCGTGGGAGCTAAGTCACGTCTCGGAAGTGTGGGCCCGCAAATACCTAGGTGGGGTCGTTGGCTGGCGGCTCGTGCAGGAGCTGCGCGGGCAGCCCTGCCAGGGACTGCAGCCGAGTGAAGAGGGTACTCTCGCCCGGCAGAGCATTAGCTGCTCGCGCAGCTTCGGCCAGCGGCTCACCGCTTTCGAGGACTTGTGGGGGGCGGTGAGTACCTACCTGAGTCGGGCGGCTGAAAAGCTGCGCGCCCAGGGTGACCAGGCCCACCTGCTCACGGTCTTCGTTAGTCAGGACCGCTACGACACTAGTGTTCCGCCGCCCTACACCCGCTCGGCCACGCTCACGCTGCCCGGTGGTCCAACCAACGATACGCTGCGGCTGCTGGCCTACGGCCGTCGGCTGCTGGAAAAGATTTATCAACCGGATCGCCGCTACGTGAAAGCCGGCGTCGTGCTCGACGGGCTGGAGCCGCCGGGCCGGGGGCTCCAGCTGAGGCTGTTTGACTCGGCTTCCACCGCCACCATCACCGTGCCCGATGCTCGTGTGCAGCAGTTGATGCACTGCATGGATACGCTCAACCACCGCTTTGGTCGGGGTACCGTGCGCCCGGCGGCCGCAGTAGCGCAAGCGGGCCAGCTCACTCCCTGGCAAGGCAATTCTCAGTACCGTAGCCCGGCCTACACTACCCGGCTGACGGATCTGCTCCTGGTCGGATAAGCAGCGCTATTTTTCTCAAGAAGTCAAGGAACGCGAAGACGGCTAGTCGTTGATTCGTGAGAACAAGCAATAGGACAATCGGCAGTAGCTTTTGGGGGTACCAAGTAGCTGGGCTAGGCATCTTGAGAAACCTCCGTTTCGCGGGACGGGCGAGACACTGTGACTCGTCCTGAAATAAGTTGACCGTTTGAAGTTAGTCCGTCCCTACGTTGACCACTTTTTCGGTAGTCCTAAGATAGCTCATTTCGCGCTTACAGGGGCGGGTGGTTTGTAGTAGTTTTTCCATCGTCTTTCCAACGGCCCCCAACTGCCGTGGGCCTCGTTCGGGCTCTGCATGTCGCAGCTCAGGTGGGGGCGTTTGTAGTTGTAGAGAAACACGGCTTGTTCTACATGCTGCTCGGCTTCTAGCAGCGTGTGCACGGGTTGCTGGCTGAGGTATTCCTGCTTGAGAATACCGTTGACGCGCTCGGCGATGGCATTTTCCAGCGGATCAGAGTTCTCCGTCATGCTCACCTGGATGTGAAACGGGGCCAGGGTTTCCTGGTATTCCTGGCTGCAATACTGAATGCCGCGGTCACTATGGTGAATCAAGTTCCGCCCCGCCCGTTTGCTGATCTGCCGCAGGGCCATCTCCAAGGCGCGGCGCGTATGCACCGTGGCCAGCGTCTCGGCCACGGCGAAGCCCATGATGCGCCGCGAGTAGGCATCCGTGAGCAACGAGATGTACAGGCAGCCCGCCTGGGTGAACCAGTACGTGATGTCGGCCACCCATACCTGATTGGGCCGCAGCAGGGTCAGCTCCCGGATCAGGTTGGGGTATTTGCGAAAACGGTGCCGCGAGAAGGTCGTTAACGCTTTCCGGCGGCGCTTGCGAATCAGCAAGTTATGCGCTGCCAGCAGCGAGAACAGCGCATCTCGGCCCATTTTGATGCCCTGCTCGCGCAAGCCCTGTTCCAGCAGGTGGTAGAGCTTACGGCCACCCATACGGCCGTGCTCTTGACGCAGTTGCGCGACCTGGTCCAGGATATACTGCTCGCGCTCCTGGCTGCTCCACTGACGCGTTTGGTGTTGATAATAGGCCTGCCGGCTAAACCCAAGTACCCCGCTGATCCGCCGCAGGCAAAAGTGCGGACAGCTTACTCGCAGGAGCTGGACTACTTGGTAGCGGACTTTTTTTCGATGCTTAGGCCCAGCTCCTGCTCGGCCACCCGGATCACGTTTTTGTAGTAGAGCACCTGCAACTCGGCTTGCTCGAGCTGTTGTTGCAACTGCTTGACTTGCCCAGTGAGCGCATCGGCATGCTGCACGACGTGCTCGACCAGGGTGGTAGGCGGCTTCTTTCGGTTGTCTTCCATGGCGTGGGTACGAGCCTGCTCTTCCTGGCGGACACGTTCCAGCCACTTGGTGACGGTTGAGCGGGTGAGCACCTGGTACTTGCTCATCGCTGACTCAATCGTGTGGCGGCCGCAGGTGATTTCCTCGACCATCTGACGCATTTTCAACTCGTGCGCCTGCTTGCGAAACAAAAATAAGTGTTCCATCTGACTGAAATTGATGGTCAACTCATTTTAGGACGAGACACTGCTTAGAGTAGGTTTATCTCCCCCGCTGCTATATAAAGGGCATTTACCGCACATCATGCAGAGAATATTCTATAGCCACAAACTCTGATCCTGGACAACATTTGGCGGACAGCCGGCCCGCCCAAGGAAGGTTGCTGGGTGAGGTGCGCTCCCAGCCAGACGGGGGGACACAGAACGACAATGTGTTATATTCGCAATTCGCAAATCAAGAATCATGCGTAAGTTCAACGGGCTTCGGCCCCAGGATATCGTTGTGTTACTGAAGCTGGTGGCCAGCGGCAGCCAGCGAGTCTGGTTAGGGAAAGAGTTAGCCCGTGAGCTATCGCTAAGTGCTTCTGAAGTATCGGAAGCACTGGCCCGGTGTCGCTATAGCCGCCTGTTAGCTCCGGACCCTGGCATCCATCAGCCACGCGCGCGGGCAGTGCTGGAATTTCTCTTGCATGGCTTGCCCTACGTATTCGCCGTGCATGCTGGAGCGCATGTACGCGGTACGCTGACGGCCTCCAGTGCGGCTCCACTCGATAGAACGTTCGGCGTGGAGCCGGCTTACGTCTGGCCCAATGCCGCGGGCGAGGCTTGGGGAGCCGCCGTGGAGCCGCTCTACCCAGGCGTCGTAGAAGCCGTGCAGAAAGATGCCCGCCTGTATGAACTGCTGGCGCTGGTAGATGCCTTGCGGCTGGGCCGGCCCCGTGAACGGCGGGTAGCAGCGCACCTATTGGAAGCCGCCCTTACCGACAATAATCATTTATTGCATGCCAGCTGAATCACGCAACTTGCCCCGACTCATGGCCGTGGCCCACGCCCTGGGTACGCTGCGCGAGCGAGTCGTTTTCGTTGGCGGAGCCACGGTGAATCTGTATAGCACCAGTGCCACGCCCCCGCCCGAGCCCCGCGTGACGGAAGACGTGGATTGCATTGTGGAAATAGCCCCGCGTACGGCGTACGATGTCTTGGAGGAGGAATTACGGGCGCTGGGGTTCATCAACGACATCGCCTCGGGCGTGATTTGCCGGTGGAATTATCAGGGCCTGACCGTGGACGTGATGCCCACCGAGCCGGAAATCCTGGGTTTTAGCAACCCCTGGTATCCCGCCGGATTTGCCCAGGCCACCGCGTACCAGTTGCCCAATGGGCTGGAAATTCGCGTACTAAGTTCCGTCTATTTTGTCGCGACTAAGCTCGTTGCGCTGCGCGACCGGGGCTGGGCTGACCTACGCTTGAGCCAGGATTTGGAGGATCTGGTGCACGTCATAGATAACCGCTTGGAACTGGTCACCGAACTGGCAGCCGCTGACGCCGCTGTACGCGTTGATATTACGCAGCGGCTGTTAGAGCTATTCGCACACCCCGATTTTTTAGAAGCCGTAGAGTGGACCCTGCCCGCCGGCTCGGGCTATGAGCGCAAGTATGAGATTGAACGGCGGCTGCAGCAGCTGATGAGCGAATGAGGATTTGAAGCTTTACTCAAAGCCCATCTTAGTACTGATAATCCTTACTTGTCGGTACTAAGAATGTGCGGAAAGGCTTTGGAAGTCTCTTTCTGTTTTAAATAGTTAAGAATTAAAAATCAATAGGATCGGATAGGCCCAAGTAGAACAGCCTTTTCGTTAGCTCCAGCAAGTGAACAGATACCCTTTACCCGCACTGTGATTGGCGCATCACGATGGCCAGCATCCCGTTGACCTTCAAAATCAATGGAAACGCTCTGGCCCTTCAGCGTTAGACTGAGGTGGAGAATGTGCTGGACCGTATTGGTGAAGTGAAGAAACCAAGTAAGGACCAACGGAGCCACTTGTTTGAAGCGAGTGGGAGAATTGCCAACCTGCCGGAAAAGCGCGGGCAGCGGTGAAGCTGCCAAATCGTTGAATCCACCATTGGAGAGCCACCGCATCGGGCTTTGTTCTGGGGGCTGCGTGTTCAACAAGAGCAGCTCGGCTCTTGCTTGGGCCTGCATATCGGGCGTGAGGTTGCTATAGGTTACCTCCGTGCGGGCAATGAGCTCCTGCGTGTCGGCGGTGAGGTGCCACGTCTCGCGGTTGTTTTCTGTCACGGCGTGCAAGTCTCGTTGCGTGCAGCGGTAGGAGTGCCACCTGAAAACCACGCTAGCTAAGCCGTCGCCGGACTGACGCAGGGTGGTTAGAAACGCTACTTGGGAAGGAGTTGCCGGGCGCAAGGCCATTTCCAGCTGCTTCCCAATTTTGGCGTGATGAACAGGTATGACTCCCCACTCCCCACTGAGTTTCACCAGCAAAGCCTGCTGGGTGCCGGATGCGCTAGCAGCTGCCCGTTTGGGTGCAGCCGTTGCTGAAGCTGCTTTTGGGAGTCCACTAGTGGTCGTCTTTTTATTCGCTTCGACTGAGGCTACCGCTGGCTTTGTGGTTGCCTTTTTTGCAACGGCAGTGGACGTAACCACCGGCCTTGCCACAGCCTTCTTGGCTGGAGCCATGAAAATCTCGTGTACCCGCTTCGCTACTTGAAACAGCGTCTGGTTGACTTGCCCCTCTGAAAGCAAGTCCAGAGGTTGGTCAGGTCCATTTACGGCCTGAAACTCACTGAGAGGCGTCAGAGAAAAGGCGCTGGTGCTCAAGAGCAAGGGCAAAATGATAGTGCCTTCCTTAGCAGCAGCTTTCAGCAGTGGGGGTAGCTCATCAGAATTGATAAAGTCCGAAGCCAGAAAATTGGAACTGATGAGCAGAATAGCTACCCGTGTTTTAGCAAGTGCACTTTCAATTTCCACCCGCCACTTATCCCCCGACCGCAGTTTGGTATCTACCCAAACATTGATTTTAAAATCACGCTCCAGCGGTTTCAGGTGCGTTTTCAGCCGTTCCATCCAGGCTTTGTCGCGCTGGCTGTAGCTGATAAAGATGTCGGTGCGGGCCACCGCTGCATTTTTAGGGGCACGCTTCACCGGAGCTGCTTTCTTGGTCGCAGCAGGAGCAGCAGATTTCTTAGAAGGCGCGGTTTTTTTGGTAGGCATACAGCAAGTAAGTTAAACTAGTAAAGTAACTTCCTAATGATGTTGAAACGGCTAAAAGCACTCATGAATACTCACCACTCCAGCAGGCCCTGCAACTCGGCTTCTACCGCTTGCCAGCCCTGGTCCAGGTTCACGGTGGCGACCCGGAGCCGATGGGCAGTGTCGAGGAGTTGGTAGGAGTGCCTTAGCTTCCTATCTACCACGGGGTAGAGTAGCAGCCCGTCCACTTGGCGGGTAGGCTCCTGACGCTGGGCGTGCTGTACATACGCAAAGAGCTGGTAGAGGTGAGCAGATATAATCTTTTCCTGATTGTAGTTCTGCTTGAGGGCCTTGCGGTAGTACTTGCAATCCAGAATAAGCTTGCGCGTCGGGCTGGTGAGCAACACATCAGTTTGCATGATGGGCAGCAATGCCTTAGCTTCATCAGTAGCCGGTTTAACCGCCCATTTTAGCGTTTCTTAACCCGCTTTATAGCTCTTTTGACGCCGCCAGTAGAAGTTGCGCACGAACCGCTCTAACAGGGCCGCCATGCGCTTGTCGTTGCCCGTGAAATTGTGAAATAACCGCTCGCCAACTTGCTGCGTAAGCAATACCACCTCGTTCACTAGCTGACAAACGCTGAGCAGAAGGCGGTAATGGACCGTGTGCCGATGCAGCACCACTTGGTCGTACACCCGGACATTAGGAACCGTCACCGGGGTCACATCGGCCAGGCGTATGTACAGCCCCCGGATTTCCCGGCGTAAGGACGTATCCAGTTCCTAGGCCGTGAGCAGATAATGCAGGGTGGACTTAAGCAGTCGGTTTACGGATACGTCGTGTCTCAGCTCATCGAAGGCGCACCAGCCACGGGCCGTGAGCAGGGTTTGCTGTCGGATAGACTCGCTAAGCGGCAGCTTGCTGCGCAGCCGCCCGGTTAGCGCTACTTCGGGCACGTAGTCGCGGGCTAGGCCGCGCTTGAGCACGTGCGTAGTGCCCTGCACTAGTACCCGCGCCAGTAGGTCCAGCAGCGAGTCGGCGGGCTCGGCCGTGACGGCTACCTCGTCGGCCTCGTAAAGCTGGTCCCAAGCGTAAGTGAGCAGGTGGTAGGGGTTCTGAACCGGGATGCTCATGCCGGGCCGTGCAACGACATAATACCTATTAGCTGCCACTGCTGGTTGAAAACTGGGCTCCCAGAACTACCCCCTACCGTGGGGGTGCGGTAGTGTATCAGTGGTTCTTGGTAGTCGAGCAACAGATTGTCTTGGAGCGACAAGCTTAGGGTACCCCCATCTGGATGGCCGATAATGTAGATACGCTGTGGCGCGTCGTGCGCTATGGAAGCCTTTTCGCCAGCGGGACCTCCCCGCAGGTAAAAGGCGATGCTGGTCCAAACCGATGTATACAACGGGGGGTGGCAACAGCAGCTGCGACAGTAGAACGTAAAGCCATTTTCACAGTGTTGAAGAGCTATGAATCAACAAGTAAAAGCAAAATGCGTAATGCCGTCGCAGCCAACAATCACACCTCACATCAAGCAGACCGTACATCAAGTTAGTTGCCATCTTCCACTAGAACAAGCCAGAGGATGGCCGGTCACCATTTACACTTGGATGCGCATTATACTAATCGAAGTAGATACACCCACCGGACCGGACCGGCCGGTGCCTTGCGCACCACAGCTATTCCTGCTCACCGTTAGCGGGGCAGTGCTTTTTCCGCTAGTCCGCCACGCTCGTCACAATTCTCTCGCCAATGCTCTCACCACCTACCCTCTTCGTTAGTTTTTCCTTTGCTGACCGGCCATTGGCAGAACAGGTTGTCGCCGAGTTGCAGGTACAGGGGATTGATGCCTGGCTTTGCACGGAGGAGTTGCGCGCAGGGGGGACCTTCGATGCCCAAATTCAGCAGGCCATTGATACACGAGACCATGGCCTGTTTCTTCTGTCTCCAGCTTCGGCGGGCAGTGAAGAATGCCACGCCGAGTGGCGCTATGTCCTGCAACAGCCTGGGCACCGTCTGTACGTAGCACAATTGGTTGAAACGCCCCCGGCCCTCATCAGCTACCGCCTGCTCATTTATCAGTACGCCGACTTAAGCCAGAACTTCTCAACTGGAATAGCCTCGTTGGCCCAAGCCATCTTGGCCAACCGCGACTTAAATCCTGATGACCCCACGACACGACGCGCGACGCGCGTGGCTGGTGAGCTGCCCGCGTGGCAGCTGTTTTTACCACTCATCGGGCGCGATGATGCCTTGCTTGCCCTACAACAGCGTCTTATCAGTGATCGACGGGTACTCGTGACGGGGGCAGGTGGGGTAGGCAAAACAAAGCTGGCCCTTGAATTTACTCTTTCTACTGCTTTTGCCGACGGCATCGTGTGGTTTCGGATTCCGGCGGCCGACTCGGTGGCACAGTCTACTACTGACTTAGGCACCTTGACTGACTTGCTGCGCGAGCACCTGCAACTGTCGGCGGCCACTGATGAGCGCGCTGTGTGGAACCAACTAGGGCAGGTGAATCTGCTGTTGGCGCTTGACAATGCAGAGGACTGTCAGCATCCGCAGCCTTACTTAGAGCGGCTGAATAACCTCTCGGACCGTGGAGGTACGGCGGTGCTCCTTACCAGCCGTCACGACGTGCCAGGCCTGCGTCATTTTTCGGTCTACACTCTGCTGCCTCCCGACCAAGAGGCATCCATCCAAATCCTATATAATCTAGTAGCACGCGATGCGAGTCGTCAGCCACTGCTAGATACCGAAGCGGCAGCAATTGCTGAGGCTGCTTATTACAACCCGCGCCTGCTGACAGCGGCCAGCCCACTATTGAAAACATATCCGCCCAGCCAAGTTGTAACCCGCCTGACAACTCTGAGGGGTAGCTCAATTGAGGTAGCAGTACAGGAGATAATCCAGCACACGTTGGAGTTAATGGCACGCCAGCCTGACGGCGCAGAGGCCTTAGCAGCGCTGCGTAAGCTGGTCGTATGCCGAGGCGGCTTCACACTTTCTGCTGCCACAGCCCTGCTCGACCAAGACCTAGACCCGCTCGAAACTCTACGAGCTTGGAGCTTGCTGCGCTTCGATGGCCAGCGGTACTCTTTCGATTCTCTCGTGTTGCGGGCGGTAACGGCCGATGACAGCATCTATCCAGAGTTTTACCGCTTCTATGGTGAGTTGACCTTGAAGCTCAATGACCAGCAGCGATACGCCGAGCTAGCTGCCGAACTAGAAAACCTAGAATCTGCTTTCGGGTGGGCTTTGCAGGCCAACCGTATTGGTAATGCGTTTGGCTTGGTGGCAATTGCGGGTGAAACACTGCATAACCAGGGCCTCTTCACCCAAGAGCTAGACTGGCTGCAGCGGGTGGAAGCGGCACTGCCCGCTGATGCCCCAGATGAGTTAGTGGCCGAGTTGGATAATTGCTGGGGGCGATATTATTTACGGCAGCCCCTAGGTGACCAGCGAGAAAAGTTGGTGACCAGCGTAGCCAAATTCGAGCGGGGGCTAACTTTCTGCTCTCCTACCCACGAGCCACAGCAATATGCGGCCATTAAGAGTAACCTAGGGGCCGCCTACTGGCGATGGGCGCAGCTTGAGCAACCGGGGATGTACCTGCGGCTAGCCATCAGTGCGCTGGAAGAATCCATTCGGGTTGGCTCCGTGACTGACAACCCATTGGGCTATGCGAATACTCAGGATAACTTGGGTAATTCATTTAAGGAGCTTTCGCAAATCGAAGACCGTCCCGGTAACCTGGCCCGCGCTTTCGCGGCTTATGAAGAGGCGTTAAGGTACCGCACCCCCATCACTGCGCCAATGGACTATGCGCATACCCAGAATAACCTAGGCACTGCTTACGTCGCGTTAGCAGATTTGCGCGACCGCAGTGCGAACCTGGAGTTAGCTATCGCTGCCTTCATCGAATCAATCCGGTACCGTACGCGACAGGCAGCTCCTAGTGCATACGCCCTGACCCAGGTTAATCTGGGAACTACTTATAGCGAGTTGGCTCAGCAGCACGATAGACAGGCAAACCTGACGTTAGCCCTCGCTGCTTTTCAGGAAGCATTGCGCGTATATGTGCCTGATGCATACCCAGTTGAATACGCTGTTGTTCAGAATAACCTTGGTAGCACGTATAATGAGCTAGCGAAAGACGAAACCCCTGAAGCCAACATTGAACGAGCCATCGGAGCTTATGAGCAGGCATTAGAATATCGCAGTGCCACCGCCACGCCTCGCTACTATGCTACCACGCTTCATAACCTAGCGGTAGCCTATCGGTCGCTCTCTAAAATTACTAATCAACTCGTGAATCTAGAGCGGGCGCTAGAGTTATATGGTCAGGTACTGGCGCTCAGAACAAGGGAGGAAGAACCAGAATCCTACGCCTTAACCCATAACAACTTAGGCAATACTTACTGTGACTTAGCCCGTGTAACTGGCCAATTCGAATACTTGTCGCAGGCTATCAGCGCCTTTGAGCAGGCTCTGACGGTCTATACGCCAACCAACTCTCCACTAGGCTATGCGCTCACCCTTTTCAACCTAGGAATGGCTTACCGGGATGCGGGCAACATTCCGTTCGCCCTCGGCAGTTGGCGAGCGGCAGAAGTAATCTACCAGCAACAGAGCGATGAGACGATGGCCAGTAATTGTGCAGAGCTGATTGCTGATTTTCAGCCTTTGTAGCCCCATAGTACAGCTACCTAGCTGGTTGTGCTAACTTCGCTGTACTGAGGTAGCCTGCATTTTAGCCACCACGTATTCGGACCGACGCGGCGCATGAATGATAAGTACTGCTGTTTCGACCAGAATCGTTTAATTCCAGCATGAAATACAGCGTTTTCATTAGCTCAACTACACAAGATTTGCACAATGAGCGCTTTGCGGCTGAACAGGCCATAGTGGCGGCGCAGTGTGTGCCTAGGATGTTTGAGAAAACTTTTCTGGCACAGGATGCTAGTTCGCTCGCGGTCTGCATGGAGGAGCTAGCTGCCGCCGATATTTATGTGCTTATCATGGGGGCGGCGTATGGGTGGGAGTATAACGGCAAGTCGGCTACGGAATGGGAATACCTGAAAGCTGTAGAGTTGGAAAAGCCGCGTATTGTTTTTACGCTGCCTTACCTAAAAAACCAGGAGGCAAAACAACAGGAATTTGCCAGCCGGGTGGGCAAGTTTGATGAGGGTCGGTTCTGGAAGTCCGTCAATAACGCGTTTGAATTGAAAGATGCCATAGAAGCGGCTTTGCGTCCCTTGGTAGAGAAGCTCAATCGCAACCGGGTAGAGCGCAGTGAAACGGTACTATCGAACCTAATTCCGGTGCGCTTTCCTACCCGCATTTATGCCGCGAGGGTTAGCTATGACCGAAAGGACATTATCGAGCAGTCGCAAAGGGCTGCCACTTGGAAGCTGCGCTGGTCTACTGGGGAAGAAACCGTGGCCGCCCGTGCCCTATCGTTCGCCACGGGTGATTCCTTTAAGGAAAAGCACTTCGACTTTCTAGTCAAGTCTGGCGTGCTCTATACTTTTACTGACCTATCGAATCTGACCAATCCTTACCGCAAAATCATAGACCTGGGGTCAATAGAAACCATCGCCGCCACTGAACTAACCGATACCCTCGACGGCGAGAACTTAGTAAAGTACCTGCTAAAAAGTTCGTTGCGCCAGAAGCTAGCTGGCCAAAACGTGGCATATATGGGCGGCGAAGACTTGTTTTACTTTGGAGGTAAGCTGGTAGTAGCCGACGTTTCCATCAACTGGGGCAATAATAAGAACGCAAAGCGTGAAGTGATCAGCTCGATATGGAATAAGGAGAAGTCACATATAGTCTGCTTTCGCCATTTTGCCATGCACGTTAGCTTTTCGCTGTTCGGAGGCATCTGGTACGCTTGCGTAAACCCTACATACATCTGCACCACGAATGGCTACCGCAAAAGCCGGTTTTCTGAGCACTACGTAACGGGCAAGAAATCCTTCGAGGACAACAGCGCCTTTTACCAGAATCTGCGCTGCTGGGCTTGGTATCTCTCGCCCAGCTACCCCAGCTTTTTACCTTACCCTTTTTTGCAGTTTGACCCCGCCATAAAGTTTGATGACCTGCCCCTATTGGACGACCGACTTTGGCTGCCAGTCAGGAAAGCAGAAACAGAAAAGACTGGCGCCCTAACATTTGATTTCTAGTCGTTCCATACATGACCAGTCACTTTTTGCCTGAACCCGAACTTATTTTTGCTAATAGCCTGCACGTATGTCCTAAGGCAGGCATGAAGGAGTCCGGTGTGTACGACCTCGACCAAATTCGGCCCGATAGCATCAAAGTTGCGGTGGTAGGACTGGGAGAGAGCGTAGACAAGGTGCTAGAATGGTTACGTGTAGCCTCGCTGCCGCTGGCCGAAAAGAAGTCAAATCAGCCCACACTGTTTCCACCTTTTCCGGGCTTTAACGCCGCTAACACGTTCTTTTCGCGGGTGGTATATGACGAAACGTACATCCGAAAAATTACCAACACGGTTTTTGACCAAGCGCTGACGACTACAACTCACAACGAATTGTTGGAAAATCTGGTCAATTTATACCTGACGGAAATAGCTTTTATTGCCAAAAATAAGAGGGCTGATGTTATTATTTGCGCTCTGCCAGAAAAGCACATTCAAGTGATTATAAGCGGTGAAACGGAAGAAAATAACGGGACCACTGCCGATGAGGACACCTTGAAAAACGGGGTGCAAGCCGCAGGTGCAGAAGAGACCGAAAAAGAGCCCCATGAGGCTGACGAAGAGCCGGAAAATGAAGTAGAAAAGAACTTTCGCCACCTGCTGAAAGCAAGGGCGATGCAGTACGGCATTCCCTTGCAACTAGTGCGCGACCGCATTGGTAAGCCCACGCGGGAAATGCAGGACCCTGCCACCATCGCCTGGAATTTCTTTACGGCTCTGTACTATAAAGCAGGTGGTACGCCCTGGGCCCTCAGCCGCCGGTACCTGAAACCGGTGTGCTTCGCCGGTATCAGCTTTTACAAGTCACTCGATGGCAAAGAATTACAGACCAGCATCGCACAAATCTTCAATGAGTTTGGTAAAGGAGTAATCCTGCGCGGCACGCCTGCCATACTGGACAAAGACGACCGTCAACCACATTTAGATGCGGAAGCCGCCTATCAGCTTCTGCTGACCAGCCTAACAGAATACCGCCAGGCAATGGGCATCACACCAAGCCGGCTTGTGCTTCACAAGACCTCCAACTTCAAGCCTGCCGAAGCTGCCGGCTTCACACGGGCAGCTTCGGAGTTCAAGATTGACAATCTCGACATGGTCACGCTAATGCCGACCGACGTCAAGCTTATGCGTAAACACCAGTATCCACCCCTGCGCGGGACGTGCGTGGAATTGGATGCCCGCAACTACTTGCTTTACACCCGTGGCTCGGTAGAATACTTCCGGACATACCCTGGCGCGTACGTCCCTAGCCCCATTCTGGTGCGCCTGTTTCGCAACGATGAGAACGCGCTAACTATTTGCGAAGAAGTATTGGCCCTCACCAAGATGAATTGGAACAATACGCAGTTTGACCGTAAATGGCCGGTGACCATTGAGTGTGCCCGCAAGGTGGGCGACGTGATGAAGTACCTGCCGGAGAACGTGCCGCCGCAGATTAGGTACAGCCACTATATGTAGTCTTGCCCCAAGCCGCTCACTGGTCAGCAACAGCCCGAGCGGGCATACCATGTACGCGCTCGGTGCTAATAATATGGTTCATCGTCCCGTGTTTGCTCGCCTGCTATTTCAACTGCTAGCTGCTGCACATTGAGCCGCGCCCAGGCAGCTACAGCCTGCAACGGATGGTCCAGCAAGGCGTGGAAAAGCCGGTGCCGGGCCTTGAGCAGCGGCACTAGCGAGCCAGTCCAGGAATAATTGCCCAGGTTTATGCTCAGACCACTGAGCACTCCGGGCAACTCGCCAAACTCGTCAAGCAGCCGCCTCGCTGCAGGATGCCAGTCCTTCAGGCGCGGCTGCTTCGCCTCGGTTTCAATTTCCGGCTCGGCTGGGTGGCTGTAGGATGGCCCCGAGTACTCTTGGTCAGCGAAGACAGGGACAAGCTCTGCTAGTCGGGCGGGGGCTAGGGGCTGGTTAGCCCGGCACCAAGCAAAAATCGCCTTCATATCACCCGCCATCAGCACTCCAACGCTGCGACTGGTCCGCCCGATACCGGAGCCCAGAATGTGCTTCAGTCCGTAGAACTTGATGTATTCCTCCTGCTGCCCTAGTAGGGCCGCCCCTAGTTCCGGCCAGACTGCGGTGAAGTGCTTTTGCAGCAACAGTTCGTAAATGCGCTGCACGTTGTTATCCAAGTGATAAGAGTTTTCCAAAGAGATGGCCGCGATAAAGGCCCGGTTAACGGCTTGGGCGAATTTGTGACGGATGCCATCCTGTAGCAGCCAGCTAATGGCCAGCATCCCCTGGTAGGCCTCGTGGCGGCCGGCTATCACCGGGGCGATACCGAGGCCGCATACGCTCGTTTCCAGCACGGGCAGCAGCGCCGGACGCAACTCCTCGTGGCGGTAGGCTAAGCTGAAATATACATCCAGCACGAGAGCATACCCTTCCTTCTCATAGACGAACAGCTGTTCCGCCAGCTCGGTAAGCTGGCTGGCCGGGAGTTGCTCCAGCCAGTCGCTGTACTTGAGCGCCGCAAATTCGCCTACCGAGCAACTGCCTGCCGTCACCAACTGGTGCAGGAGCGGCAGGTACTGCTTGCCTGCCGCGTCGGTCGCCACGAAGTAAAACAGTTGGCAGCGCAGTTCAGCATCGTTCAGCAGGCGCTGGTAGAAGGCGGATCTGAATGGGTGGGGGGCTTCGGCCAAAAAGCCGGCCAATAGCGCTCGGTCGCGCCGGGCCGGTTCCTCTCCACGCAGGCTGGCCAACGACAGCGCTACGAATTTCTCCACCAGTGTCTCATCCGTCCGCGTCAATTGATACAGGCGCTGACCAAAATAGTAGGAGTAGGGCTGCGGCTGCTGGTAGAGTGCCGGCAGGTTCCCAGCCCAGTCCAGCCCCTGGTTGATAAACTCGTTGGCCAACCGGATTATCTGTTCGCGGTGCCGGGCCCCTGGGTTTTCCTCCTCCGACAAATAGATGGCCGTTTGCAGGCCAAGGTAGCTATTCAGGAAGCTGGCATGCGACTTATCCAACTGGTGTAATAGGCGGTCGAGGCTGGCTAGGTCGGCGGCTGGTAGAGTGGCCTGCTCAAACCGGCGTGTCTGCTGTAGTGCCCTGAGTGCCTCCGGCCAGTCGAAGTGCCGCTGGCCTGCCAGCAGTTCCAGCGTAGGCAGCAGCAGGTGCGCACGCCCAGCCCGGCAGATACCGCGCAGGCTATCAAGCAGGATGCGGCTAGCTTGTTCTGCGTAGGCCGGCTTATGTATAGCAAAGTCCTGCAGTTGCTCGATGATGCGCGTCCAGTATTGGGTAATTTCCACTTCTTCCGGCTCGTAGTCCACCAGTGTTTTGCCGCCCTGGGTTTCGGCCCCGTTGAAGCGACTGAAGTGACCGAAGGCCAGACCTGCACGCATGGCCCGCAACGCCAGCGCGTCATATTCTTCCTGCTGCCGAGCTAGGCCCCACTCGATTACCTGCCAGCGCTCGGTCAGGTTTGCCTCAGTGCCCGCCAGTAAGATGCCAAATAATTGGAGCAGCTGGCCGGTCGCGTTGTTGGCCCACGTTTCGTTCTCTGCTATGGCAAACGTGTAGAGCAGCCGGCTGCCAATGGCAAAGGTGCGGCGGTCAAAGCACAGCTTCTCCAGCACCCAGACCAAGTTGCGGCGGCCTTTGTCTAGGGCCAACAACTCTGCCTTGGGAACGGCAGCAAGCTGCCGCCATAGGTTATCGGCCACTGCTATAGGGTTCACTTCCACGAACGAGCGAAAGAGGCGTGAACCCGGCTCGGTATTGAGCACTTTCGCATTATCAAAAGGGCCGCCCGGCCCCACCAGCTTTTCTACAATCACTAGGGCCCGATCGTCGTAGCCCAAGTGCCGCATTTGCTCGGCCAATGCAGCGGTCAGTTGCCGGCCATCGGGTTCGGGCCGTCTGCCCAGTTCGTCCAGCACTTGGGCCAACTGCGCCGACGGGCAAACCTCCAGCCACTCCTGCGCCAAGTACAGAGCGAGTGGGAACGGGCGCAGGCCCACTAGGCGGCCGCGCTGCTCGAAAATCTCCCGCTTCAGATAGTGCACCCGCACCTCGTCAAACTCGCGCAGCAGGACGGCTGGCTTTCCGTCCAGAGCGGTGATGGCCTCGTTGGTAGCCACGAACTCCACCTGCGACCGCAGCTCGCCCTCTACCCCCAGGTAGCTGAAGAGAGCGTATGTGCGTAGAATAACCCGCCAGCGGACATCCTGCCCCTTCACCCCCAATAATTTGTCGAGCAAGGCTTTGTCATTAAGCTTGCCTACAAACTGCTCACCGCTTTTCAATCCGTTCACAATCAGCACGGCCATTAGTGGAATGCCCTGCGCGAACTCTTTAATTTTGGGAACGTTCTCCGGCCCTACCAGGGTGGTTTCGGCCGCCAGCAGCTCGTCCACCACCGTGCTCAGGTCGAATTTACTGAGCATCAAGTACTCAACTCCGTCAATTCGGCTTTTGTGAAACTCCTCAGGGTTGGAATCTATTGTTATCAGAAACAATTGGTTGCGGGCCTTGTGCACCACCGGCAGCCAGGCTCGGTGAATTTCCGCTGGGCAGTTGTCCAGCACCACTATACGCTCCTCGCCACCCGTCACCAGCTTATCCCGTAACTCCGCATGGACGGACTCTGGCTGGTGGTTGCAGTCTAAATATAGCACCCGGCTACTGAAGGTGACCGTCGGCTCCGATGAGGGCAGAGCCGGTCGGAACAACTCTAGCAGGATGCGCGTCTTACCTAGGCCTGAAAGGCCCAGCAGCCGGATGCTGCTAGCGCCGGCCTGAATGGCCTGCTTCAACTGCTGGTCGAGCAGGTCGATGGCCTCGTTGCGGTAAAATCCCACGGTTGGGTCAATTTGCTCTTCCCACTGCTGCCAGCCTACCAGCGGCGCATAAAGGCTTTTTCGGTGTTGCAGCGCGTACAGCGTCGTCAGTCTAATCGTCCGGAACAGCTCCGCTACCAGCGCCGCCTGAATCGCCGCCAACTGTTCTTCGTTGTCAGCCGAGTACTCGTATTCGATGGGAAATCGCAGGTGCCTTACGTCGAACGGAAGATTCTCAGGTTCTATTGTCGGTGATCCATATGTTTTATTCAGCAGGCAGATGATTCGCTCCGGCCCCAACGACCGGTATGCTATACCATTTTCCCAAAGCACATTGTTGTTCAGGAAGGGCTTGTGCTTTTTCCCCGTCAGCTTCTCCACCTGTTCCCGTATTTCTGGGGCTAAGAAGTTGCCTACAGAAAAATCCGCAATAAAAATGTCGCAGGTTGGAATCAGTCGGTCGGCTATCGTGCCCGATACAGGCGGCGAACCCGGCTCCTCGCGCACACTGTCTATTATCGTGAAATCAATCCCGCTGAATTCAGGAGTTTCCTTCAGCTGACCGGTGGCTTCAAGCAAGCAGGTGTGAATAAAGTCTTTATTGTACTTCTCAAGGGTGGTTACCTGCCACGAGTAAAACAAGTTTATTTTCATTAGAATAGCTGAACGGTTTTTAGACTCCAGATTTTTAAATTCCTAACTCCTAGGCCTTGCCGCCAATTGGTGGCCCGCAACTCGGCTGCAGTGGCTGGATCCAGTTCCGTACTACTAGAAGCAGGCACCGGTTTGAGTATTTTCGTTTGGCACTTCATAGAGGCTCTTGAGCTCGATATTTAGTGTATGGGCTGCGCGGCTTTCAGTGACTAGGAGCAGGGCTTCGGCCCGTAAGGCGGCATCGTAAAGCTGAAATCTATTGTGTTAGGAACTGTCTTTCATGATATTCGAAAGACAATAACCTATTATGTCCACATTTACCCGAACACCTCACAATTTTCAAAACTACTGCTTCTCAGACGACTTAACCACCCGCCTTGTAGGTTACTGGAAAGTCAGTTTGATGGTCATTTCTAGGAAAGGTTTCTGCAAACACATTTCTTGGACCTTAAATCGAAGTGTTTTCTCAGTTCCTACCTACTGCTCTTTAGAATCTGCCTTCAAACTATTGGCTACGGGATTGTAAATTCCATAAGTAGAAAAAGCATGAAGCCCAATCATACTTAGATTGGGCTTCATGCTTTCTGTCGGTGGTAAGGCTATTCACCGATTACATACACCGGCACGGCCTGCGCGTCGACACCCGGCCGTTTTCATTCTTAACTTCTTTGCCAACCAGTAGGATAGCGCAGGTGATTTCCGAGGCCGCCGTGCCGCCGTCGATACTGGCCAAGATGGTAAGGTTGTCGCCCTGCTTCTTGGTCTGCTGGAGTCCACGCCCCGATATCAATGGGGCGACTTGAAACTGCTACAAACCGAGGCGGTGGGCTTTCCATGGCAGATGGAGGGCTACCGCGTGGTGGGAAAAGCTCAGTTCCGCAAGAACGCCTACGCCGACGCCTGCGAAACTTGGGAAGCCGTGCACGATGACGCCCTCGACGATCTGGAAGCTAACCTGTGGCTAGGCACCATTTATCAACGCTTAGGCAAGCTTGCCGATTCCGACCTCGTCCTCCGCCGTGTAGTGGAAAATAGCGCCACTACACCGTGGAGGCAAGCCGAAGTGTACGCCCTGATGGGCCGCAACGACAAAGAGCGCTGGAAAGCCGCGTGGGAAACCGTCGCCGCCGCGCAACGCCAGGAAGAAGCTCTTCGCTCTCCTTTCCTAGCCGAGTCCTATACAAACTACCTGCTGGGGTTTCAGCAGGATTTAAACCACTACTACTCGGGCATCAACGCATTAAGCCTGCTAGTTACGCAGATAGCACTAGCCGATGCATCACCGGAAGTTTGGAACGAAAACTTTCAGGATTCAGAAGAAGGGGTGCGGCAATTGGCCAGACGCAAAGACGAGTTAGTGAAGTTGCGGGGCAGCGTCGCAATGTCGCTTGAAGCGGCCGAGGCCCGGCGGCAGCGTGCGGGTAAGGATGACGTATGGCTAGGCATTACCCTAGCCGACCTGGCTTGTCTTACTTCAGGTAGTCCAGCGTTTGTGGCCAGCCAGTACCGCAAAGCCTTAGCCAGTGCGCACGACGTCGACCGCGAGGCTGTGTTTCGGCAATTAACCTTATATAAGCAATTAGCAGTTATGCCAGCCAACGTGGCGGCAGCACTGCAAGTGGTTTCGTCGTGGCAGAGCAAACCGCCGCATACGCTGCTATTCACGGGAGACCGCCTAGATGCACCCGGCCGCGCCGCGTCGCGTTTCCCAGCTAATAAGGTGGCGGAAGCGCGGCAGGCAATAAAGGACGCTATCTGCCGCGAAGTGGCCCGCGTGCAGAAGCCAGTTGTAGGCATTGCTGGGGGGCGCTAACGGGGGCGACATCCTCTTTCACGAGATCTGCGCCGAACTGGGCCTTGAAACCACGCTGTATCTGGCCATGCCGTGCGAAGAGTACATGGCTGCATCGGTGCAGGACGGCGGCCCCGATTGGGTGGACCGTTTCAACGTCCTGTATGACCAACTACCGCGGCGCGAGTTATGTCCATCCGATACTCTGCCACGCTGGCTGCAGCACAAGCCCAACTATGGAATCTGGCAGCGCAATAATCTTTGGACACTCTACAATGCCCTGGCTTACCTTAATTGCGCTTTGGGACGGCGAGAAAGCAGAAAATGGCCCGGGTGGGACACGGGATATGTTGACACAAGCCAAGCGAAACGGAGCTAAAATCATTGAACTAAATACAAAGAAAATATTTGGCTTGTAGCACAACTAGCAGCGCTTCCTGAAGCCCCAAAACTCGGCACATCTATATCATCTTTTTTACTCCCGATGGCTGTCTTGCGTTGGATAATGGCCTTGGTTAAAGGTTTGGTACAAAAGTTAAACGGCCAATCTTGGCTTTGTGGGCTCAGACGTAGTAGGCGGCGCCAGTTAATTATCGTCGAGGACAAGGCCGGGACCTATGCACAACTCGTAGCGGTAAGTAGTAGTCCCCCATTCCAGCCAGACGTGCCAAAAGCTAAACTGCGCCTGAAACAGCTTATTTAGTTCGGTTCCAATAGGCAAGGCCCGTTGGGCCCGGTCTTATTGAAGGCGTAGGCTGACCAGAGGCGGGAGCGAGGGGCAGCGTGTCGCAAGAGGGCTGGCAAAGTTGTGCTGCCACTTCGTGCCCGCCGCCGGGCACCAGCTTGTAGGTGATGACGCCTGCCGTGCGGTTCGTCGCGGCCGGGTGCAGGTTACCCGACGCGTCACTCCAATACGGCAGGGCCGTCGCGTATGCGTTGCGCACCCAGTACCAGTGGCCTTGGTGGCGAGCCAGGTGGTCGAGCGGTTGATGGCCGCCGATTCGCAGGTGTGGGAGCCCCAGCGAGTCGGCGGTTTGGGCTTGGCGCAAGCGGGGCACGTCGGACGCAGACACGACCGCCGAGTCCAAGCGGTAGCGCACGGTCAGCAGCAGAGTATCCCCTGTGTGGTTCATGAGGTGCCACTCCACCCTGTCTTGGGGAGGGTGGTAAGGAGGGGTGCAGGCTGCTAGGCTGGCAACGGCACTTAGCAGCAGCAGAACGGTTGGTTTCGGAGACATACGAAAGGCAATAGATGTCCCCAGTGCGTGGGCAGCCGAGCCGTCAGTGGACAATTCTAACGGAAGCAACTCTGCTCAATAAAATCAAGGACAACGATTTTCTGCATTTCGGCACCGCCAAGCAAAAATACCAAGAGTTTGTCAAGCGCTACCCGGACTTGCTGCTGATCATCCCTCAACACTACATCGCGTCTTATTTGCATATAACGCCGCAGTTGCTGAGTCGCATCCGCAAAAGTGAGTTGCTGTAAGTGGTGCCTATCTTTTACTCGTGGCCAATGGCCATTTCATAGCAACGGGAAAACTTGCTTTAAGCTGCTATAAGAAGGCCGAGACGAAGTTGCAGCCCTTGCGCGACTAGGCCCAGCGCCTCGGCTTCGCCATCGTCGAAGAATGCGTGAACCAAGCCTCGGGCACTAGCGAGGAGCAGACTCAGTACCAAAGGCTACGGTATCCTACTCCATTTCTTAGGTTTCATCCCAACGTGTGCTTCAAATAACCTTCCGAAATAACTCAAATTACTGAACCCAAGGCGGTAGCCCGTTTCGGACACGGATAACCGCTCTTCTTTAAGTAGCCGCGCTGCTTCCTGCATCCGAAGGTGTTGGTAGTAGTCATATAGTCCCTTGCCGAACACTTGCGTGAACAGCTTGCGTAGCTTCAACTCATTCATCCCGCTTAAGTTGAGTAGTTCCTCGGTCGGCAATGGCTCCGTTAGTGAGGCGGCCATGGCGTTTCGGACCCGGTAAATGGCTTCAATCTCGGGGGCACTCAGCTGCTTTGGCGCGCCTGACGCGCGCCGCGAAAGGTTATCAAACAAATGATAGAGCAGCGCTACGGATTTCAGGCGGTAGTAAAAGTCCGGTAGACTCACCTGCCCCGTAGCGTTGACCAGTTCATCGACCAGCGAACTAATGGCCGGGGACAGGAAGTCTTCAATCCAGAAGGTGCGCGCCGCGTCAAAGAGGTACTCGAATTTGTGCCGCTCGTTACCCAGTAACTCCTGTAAATAGGTGGCCTCGATGAGAATGGTGACCTGCTTGCTATGAGAATGTTTCGGAAAGCTGACTTCGCTCGCCAGGTGCAGGGGCATCACGCGCACATGGGGCGGCTCCTGTCTCAACTCTGCAGTTCCCTCCTGCCCGTCGTCGAACGCGTTTTGAAAGGAAATCAATAAGCCCTGCCCTACCGCCGTGATGGGCTCGCGCTGAAAAGAGATGGTTTCCTGCGCGACCAAGGAACGGACCATGACCAGCATCTGTGGCAGCAAGTCGACTATTTTGATGTGGTGCAGGTGCAGGGGAGCTACTTCGCCCGCATGGGCCGCCATCGGCACACCCAGTTTAGCCGCTAGCTGCAACAACTGCTCCTTCGGAGTAACTGCCATTTTAAGGACTATTATTAGTAGTTAAACGGCTATTTTACCCGTAAAGCTGCAAATAAATTTGTCGTGTTGAAAACTACCCCCAACCCAACACGACAACCATGAAAAAGCGAATAATCATTTCTGGCGGCGGAATAGCTGGTTTAACCGCAGCCATGCTGCTGCAGCGCATGGGCCATGAAGTAACGGTCATCGACCGGGCACTCGAATTTACCCCGGCCGGCTTCCTGCTTTCCTTGAAAAGTTTTGGGGTCACCATCCTGGAGCAGCTCGGGCTTGCGCCAGCGCTCCAGGATGCCTCGATACCGGCTGAATGTATGGACTTTGTGGATGCAGCAGGAAGCCTGATTAGTCATAATAGCTACCAGGAGCTAGCTGAGAACACGACCCCCTCCATTCTGCTAACCCGGGGAGGACTTCATCAGGTGCTATACGATTCCATTAAGAAGCAGGATAACCTGGTATTTGGCACCACCGTCGAACAGGTTCAGCGCGAAGGCTCGCTGGTACGGGTTATCCTTTCCAATCACCAAGCCCTTGAAGCCGACTTGCTTATCGTTGCCGAAGGGTTACGTTCCGCCACCAGAGGCACCTACTTTAAAAACAGCTACCTGGAGGATTTTAACGTCTTCTATGTAGGCGGCAGAATAAAAAAAGCTCATTCCTACCAAGTGGGCTCCTTCAACACGATTATTACTGTGGACTCCATGCTGTCTATTTACCCCATCAGTCGGGAGGAGGTGGCCATTCAATGCTACGTTCGCTGCATGGATGAGGAGGGTGATTACCGCTCTATTTCGCGTCGTCTGCTGCAGGAAAAGGTAAATGGCTACCAGCCCGAAGTGCAGCACTTGCTGGCAGAATTCCTGCAAAGTGACCGGTTTTATGCCGATAAAATGGGGATGGTCCGGGCGCCAAGCTTGGTGAACGACGGTATGGTCTTGCTAGGGGATGCGGGGTATTGCCCAACTGCGCTGTCGGGTATGGGAGCCTCTCTGTCCATCTACGGGGCCAAAGCCCTGGCCCATTTCATTGGCCAATCACCGGATAATATGGCATTGGCCTGCCAGCAGTACGATGCCCTTATGCAGCCAATAGTTGAAAAATTCCAGGGCAATGCTCGGAGCAACGCCGCATCGTTTCTGCCCAAAGATGAGGCAAGCCTGGGCGAATTCAAATCAGCCTTCAGCAGTACGTCTGAATCTGTCCTGCAGAAGCGACTAGCTAACCAGACTGGATTGACTGAGGACCAGTTGCAGGTCATCCTTCATTAATCACCGACAGAGGAACAATTGTGATACACTGCTAGGCTGGGCTCCACCGCCGCTTCGGCAAACGAGAAGAGCAAGTAAGCTTGACGACCATATATCTCTTCCACTTCGTTGTCGTTCTAAGAACCTATCCGGAAAGTCCAGAACGTCATGCTGAGCTTGCCGAAGCATCTCTACCGCTTCGTTCGATAGTATTCAACGAAGCGGTAGGGATGCTTCGGCAAGCGGACGCCATATGGAGCATGACGGCCTTTTTTCTCGCAGACAACTTTCCGGATAGGCTCTTAGAAGCTGTTTAAGTTAGCTTGGAGAATCGTCGGATGTTGGCTAGGTAGAGCCAGGCGTTGGCATGCTGGGTTTTTCGTTCGTAGTCTTTAGCTAATCGGCGGTTGGTGCCAGCCCAGGCAATGCTGCGTTCCACCACCCAGCGCTTGGCATGGATAAAAAAGCGGCCCTTGTCGGCCACCACGCCCATGGGCACCTGTGCCTGCAGGCCCCGGCTTGCCAGGTGCTGGCGGAAGCGGCGGCCGAAGCCGCCGTCCACAAACACGGTCTGCAGCCGGTCGAGCAGTTCGTTGTTCAGTGTCAAGGCGTCCCAGAGGCGGGTCGCGGTGGCTCCGTCGTGGCAGTGGGCCGCTACTACGCAGCAGGCGAGCAGGTTGCCTAAGGTGTCCACGAGGAAAAAGCGCTTGCGACCCTTGATGCGCTTGCCCGCGTCATAGCCCACACAACGGGTGCTAGTGGCCGTGTTCTTCACGCTTTGGCTGTCGAGGATAGCCGCTGTGGGCGGGGCGTTTTTTTTGCCCGCTCGCGTGCTTCCACCGTTAAACAGCCACTGACGCGCTGCCAGGTGCCATCTGCGGTCCACTTCGTGAAATAGTAGTACACCGTGGGCCAGGGGGGAAGTACGCTGGCACGTCGCGCCACACGCACCCGTTCTTGAGCATGTAGAAAATGCCGTTCACTATCGCCTGCAACGGCCATTTGCTTGTGCGCTGGACCACGAACAACGGCACCAGCTTTGCCCACTGTCGTTCCGTCAGATCTGAACTGTAACGCTTCTGTTGCATCCTCAAAGCTACTCGCTAACTTAAACAGCTTCTTAGGCGAGTGGTAGGCCCAACGCCTGTCACTTGGGCAATATTTACTAGCAGTAAGCTCGGCGCTGAAAGGTACCTTTCTGGCTCCTACCGCCGCGCAGTAGGGTGCGTGGACATGTCCATTGAATCCTCGGTCGTTTAACCTTTGTACCAAACTTTTAACCAAGGCCGATAATGGTAGCCGGTACAGGTCGGCAGAAGGCGTTACCCACACCGGTAGCGCTGCTGGCAGAGGCGGTCGGGCGCGAGTTGGCCAAGCAGGGCTACGGCTTAGTGGTGGGCGGCTGGCCAGGCGTTGATTACCTAGCAGCCCGTGGCTTCGCTCAGGTACTGGCAGCCCAAGGGCTGCCCCTTGCCGATTACCTTATTCAAGTAGTTAGCACTAGCCGGCCGGTCGTTTATCCGCCGGGTGCCGACTACCCAGACTTTCGGGGCGGACACATTATTGCCGTGCCAGCCGGTGTGCGGGAGTGGGTCGAAGCCCTCAAGTACGCTGAGGCCGTAGTTCTGCTAGGCGGCGAAGGCGGTACCCGCGAAACCTTCTGGTATGCCACGCAGGAGCAACGACCGTGTTTCCAGTTCCAGGTACGCACGGTGATGCTGCGCTGGCTTTTGCAGATTGCCTAGAACGCTGGGAACTGTTTCCATACCAAGGTTTCGGTAAAGAGCAGTTCAGCAACGTACTCTCCCAGCCGGTGGAAAATGCTGCCCAGGCCGGCGCGTTAGCGACAGGTATAATGACGCTTTTGCAAGTCCAGTTTACCGCAAGAGCCGAGGCACGAGAGACGGTTTTTGTCAGCTATGCACACGAAGACCGGCAGTGGCTGCTGAAGTTGCGCGGTGCCCTGCGTCCGTTAGAGCAAAGCGTACAACTTTCGGTATGGGACGACCAGCGACTCCGGGCCGGCGATGCATTTAATCCTGGCCGGTATTGCACAAGCCCGCGTGGCTATTTTATTAGTAAGCGCCGCCTTTCTGGCCTCAACGTTCATCCAGGAGCAGGAACTGCCCCGGTTGCTGTTTAAAAGCCGTCAGCGTACCTGTCGGGTCCTGTGGCTAGTAGTAGAAGACTGCGACTGGCAAACGTCCCCGCTTCAAGAAATTATCGCCCTGCACGATCCGGCCGTGCCGCTGGCTACTTTACCGGCCGCCCAGCAGCAGGATACTTTGATTCAGCTTCGCCAAAGCGTAGCCGCTGCTCTCGCCTAACTCAGTACTCATGCCTAACCATTACATCCAATACATTCCCCGCCGTGTAGTGAAAACCGGGCCAACAAAAGCTCCTACTCCGAGCGAGGTAGCCAATGCCGCGCAGGCGTTGGGCTTTCATCGCCCCAAATATCATCTAACGAAGTCAAAAATTGGGATTGTAGCCCGCATACAACCAGGTGATACCATCTGGCTTAATTGGTCAGCTTCACTCTCCTTGGGGTAAATTGCTGCCATCCGTCGATGCCCGGATTGATGTATCGGAATGTCGCGCTCACGAACAAGGGTACACCTTTATGGCAACCGATACTTCCCGCTGGTTTCCGCTCGCGGATGCCAGCTATTTACTGCCAACGCTCTTGACTCGCCGCCAGGACAGCTCTACGTACCCGCTGCTGCCCGACCGCAACTTACCTATTGGAATAGTCATGCAGCAGCTACGTCGGCTAGCCGATGCACAACCGCTCATGAAATGGGCAAAAGACGTCGATGCTCAGGGCTATGATTTTGTGAGCTACCGCCTGAAAGATGGTACTCGGCAAGCATTCGACTGCGTAAAGTGTCTGTTGGCCAACTGCAAAACCGTTTTTTGGGACAGATGGTCGCTGCCGCGCCAACTAGCTGAGCAGCACCGGACGGTAGAAGATGCCTTTTTGCGGAATTATCTAGAGCAAGCTATTCAGCAAGCAAATACCACGTGGGGAATCCAAAGCCGCTACTACGGTGCTGTCGACAGCTTTTCGGCCTACGAAAGAGCAATAGCTGCCCAATTAGGCAATTTCTTTCTGCTCGCGTAAGTGCACCAAACAACTTATAAATTATGTCGCCAACGTTGTTGCTGTTACGCAGTAGTATAAGCGGACAGGTGAAAAGCGCACGTAGTGATACATTTTCCCAACTTGGAATACTGAAGTAATACTGGCGTTATAATTTCCACTTACGAACTCCGCTTTGCTCTTTTAGCCAGCTGATTGCCAAAATTTATCGATAAACCAACGTGGTAATGCCTTTACCTATCGGGCCATAGATTCTGGCCGTCGCCTTAGGCGGCCCGAACCGCATACGCACTTGGTAGAAGCGCTGGCACGCTGACTACATCGGCAACTTGTACGCAATCAGCTAGCTAAAACGGCAGAGCAGAGTAGAGTAGTCAACTGCTGATATCTTATGGCCAAAGAACCAAAAAATGAATGTGCTTTATGTAAAAGCAGTGAGTATGTACTATATTTAATTAGCTCTCACTACTCATCTTTTTGCTCGTCATGCCCCACATCACATTTATCCATGGAATTTCAAACAAGCCAGACGAGGATAAGCTGCGCGAGATATGGTACCGTGCATTGGCTCAAGATACCCTCGGCAATGACGATGCCATTGATTTGGGTGCAGCTGAAGTTACTTTTTCAATGGTATACTGGGCCGATGTTTTGTATGATAAGCCGTTGGAGGGCGAATCGATAGAAGAAGAAACACTGCAGGAAGGTGCTGAATTCGAATTAGCAGGAACTTCACCCGATGCAGTGAATGGCGACCCGAATACGGCATGGCGAGCGAACTTACAACCTGACGAAGAACGATTAGTGGCGGCACTGGAAGCAAAGCTTGATGCCAACATGCTCGCGGACGAAGTGCTGACGGAACCTATACCGATAGCAGATGCGACCTTAGAGAGAATTCCCATCCCGTGGTTCATCAAGCGCCGAATAATGGAGCAGTTTCTACGCGACGTGCACCATTACCTATTCAACGTGAGCTTCAGCCCACGCCCGGGTGATACTTACCAAGTACAGGACGTGATTCGAGAGCGCATGCTGGCGCGCCTGCGGGAAGGGGCTTCGAAAGAGGGGCCCCACGTCGTCGTCAGCCACAGTATGGGCACCGTGATTGCCTATGATTGCCTGATGCGCGTACCGGGCTGCCCCGCAGTGGATGCGCTCATGACTATCGGCAGCCCGCTAGGGCTTGACGAGGTGCAAGACAAGCTTATTCCGGAAGGGACCGTAGGCAACCACTTTCCGGCGCAAAACGCCTTCCCGTCGAAGGTGAAGGGCACTTGGGTAAACGTGTACGACCGTCTGGACCCCGTGACGGGGCTCGATGGAAATATTGCCAATGATTTCAAAAAAGAAGGCAGGGAGGTCATCAACGTCATTCAGGAGGCCAATTGGGGCAAGTGGCGCCATAACATCGTGAAATACCTAGCCGGCCCGAAGCTACGGGCAGCCCTACGCGAGCAACTGGGGCTGTAATTCTTAGTAACCAGTTATGGATTTTCGCCCTTCGGATTTGGTTGGCATACTGGACGACTTGCTCCAGAAATTCGATAATTCGGCGTGTCTAGCGCTGTGCAACGAATTTATTGCCTGGCTATACCAAAGCAATGATTCCTTTCCAGCGTCGGAGGCAGCACAGGTGATGCAGCTGTTACGAAATAAGCGCCAATTTGCTCTGATGCTAAAAGTCGGAGACGCGTTGCTGCAAACCGGTCGGGCTTCTCATCGGGTCCACCGCCAATACGCCCAGGCTCTCATCGACGAAGGCCGACTGACGGCCGCCATTGCCGTGCTCACGGATTTGCTGCGCAACATTGGGAACGATGGCGAGCCGGCGGCTGCGGCGGCCAGAGAAAGCGCGGAAGCACGCGGGCTACTGGGTCGAGCACACAAGCAACTATATATCAATGCCAAGAGCAGCCATAATCAACAAGTGCAGCAGCACCTTCGTCAAGCGATAGAAGCCTACTTGGCGGTGTATCGGGCGGCGCCGGCTAAAAATGACTGGCACGGCATCAACGTGGTGGCCCTGACCCGCCGCGCTGAGCGGGATGGCGTGACGCTAGGAGAGACCATTGACGTGGCACAGCTGGCCAGCGCCCTCCTGGCGGCCGTAATGGCTAAAGAAGAGGAAGAAGCCGCAACCGTCTACGATTTCGCCATTGCCGCAGAAGCCAATATTGCGCTCGGTCAGCCTGCAGAAGCTCTATATTGGATAGAGCGCTACGTGCGCCAACCTCAGGCTGATGCCTTTGAGCTGGCCAGCACCTTGCGGCAGCTAACTGAAGTGTGGCAGCTGGAACAGGCAACCGGCGACGAAAAGCTGCTCTTGCCTATCCTGCAAGCCAAATTGCTGGAGCGACAAGGCGGTCAGCTGGAGTTACCCTTCACTACACTGCAACAGCAAAAATACGATGAACTCAATACGATGGGCACATACGAAAAGGTGTTTGGGGCAGATACCTACAGCACGTATAAATGGTATACGAAGGGGGCCGCCCGCTGCTTAGCGGTAGCCCGCATTGGTCAAGAGGCTGATCGAGGCATTGGCACCGGTTTTCTCGTTCAAGGATCGGATTTGCATCCGATACTAGCGGGCGAAATACTGTTGCTAACCAACGCCCATGTGTTGACCGATGACCCAAGCGTCCGCGAGGCTCTGCGCTCCGATGAGGCCTGCATCACCTTTGAAGTGCTGGGGCGGGATGATATGTACAAAGTAGGCGAACTAGTATGGTCTTCTCCGCCAGCCCAGCTTGATACGACAGTGGTACGGTTTGCTCCCGAAGATCAAGCGCAACTGCAACAGCTATTAGAAAATATAGACCCATACCCCTTAGCAAAAAGGCTCCCGCTTAGGGAAGGCTCGCAACAGCGGGTCTATATCATTGGTCACCCGGCAGGTGGGGCTCTGTGCCTGTCGTTGCAGGATAATCTGTTACTCGACCACCAAGAACCCTTAATACATTACCGCACGCCTACTGTCGGCGGCAGTTCTGGAAGCCCGGTCTTCAACCAGCAGTGGGAATTAATAGGCATTCACCACAAAGGCGGCACTTTGCCAAAGCTCAACGGCCAAGCGGGAAACTACGACGCCAATGAGGGCCTATGGATACAGGCTGTCCGATCCGCTCTAGCAAGATTCTTTACAAAAGACGGTTCAGTACCGCTGGCGACGGGGAACTGAACAGCAGGTTTTTGCACTAGCATCACAGATTGGACGAAATCATTCCCCGCGCATGGTACATCCCCAACCTTACAGTTGCCAAACGAACTACCGTCGGCACAGCTTGCAACGCACATTCTTGTTTCCTTAGCATTAAATCATCGGTTTTGGTCGGCTGTCCGGCCGCATCGTCACCCGGGCACGCTCCCCGTAAGGAAGGGCTCTACCCTCTGTGCATGCTCAGCCTTCTCCTGCTCTGGTTTACATGATGGGTAGTACCTATTCATTCTGTTCTCTTCTGCCACATTCCTTGCAGTCTCGTGCATGATGGACCTTTCCGATAGTCTTGCGTTCTACTTGCGTAGTAACCTGCGAGGTCATGATTTCTTCATTTCTTATAGCCGCGCCGATGCTACCGCTTATGCACTAGCTCTTGCTCACCGCCTTGATAAGGAAAATCTGACTTGCTATATCGACCAATGGGGGGCGCTTCCAGGAGAGAAAGTACCCCTCACTTTACTCCGAAAGCTCACCCACTGCCAAGTATTGCTGATAATTGGTTCGCCACGTGGGCTGGCGTCTGAGCCGATGCGAACCGAAATTGGTCTCTTTGCGCAGACGGGTAGGCCAATCGTACCAATTGCATTTGGCAACGTCCAACAGGCGGTCTGGAGCAAAGAAATATTGGGACTTGCGGTAACAGTAGAAACCATTGAGTCGCTGAATGGGGCTCAACCTTCGGAGCCACTGGTTGCTCGGGCCAAGAGTTCGTTAACTTACACCCGACAAGATAAACGCATCAAACGGGCCATTTGGACAACGTCTGGCCTAGTGCTGACTCTTGGGTTGTTGATTGCTTATGTAAGTTTTAACCTTAAGGACACATTACGACAGGTTGAGAAAGGAAAAATTCAAATCGATACAATCCAAAAAAAGCGCGCACAGGCGGAAAAACTGAGGGAACGTGCCGTTCGGGATTTGAATTGGACCACAAGAGAAAGGGACTCGGCCGCCGCTGAATTGCTCATTGCCACACAACAAGTTACTTATACCCGGGCCACGCTAAGCCATACGCAAGACTCGCTGGGCGTTACTACGCGCAAACTACAGGCTGAGCGGAAGAATTTGGTCGCTACGCAAAAACAACGCGACCATTACCTAGCAACGGCTTACAAGCGCGCGGCCGCGGCCACAGAGATGTTGGCGACTATAGAGAAAGGATTGGGTGGATTGTACCAACAACCAGCCTTGGGGCAATGTCTCTTGGAAAACGTAGCTATTCGGCCCTTGGTGATTTACATGTATTCGGATAAGTACAGCTTAGATCCAGTTGGACGGGCCAGGCTTGACACCTTAGCGGCCTGCTTAAAGGAAAATCTGGCCTATTCCGTGCACATAAGCGCGCACACAGCCAATGCGTGGGTTCATGAAGGAGAACGGCTCGGAAGCGATGATATTGGAATGCCGGAGAAGCAGCTCGGAACCGGTGAGTATAGCTATGTAATAGGCAATAACATGGCTAGTGCCGTCCAAAATTATTTAAAAACAAAAGGGGTGTCGGTGGGCCGAATGGTTAGCATCTCGTATGGAAACAGTAAGCCACTATACTCACTAGAACTTTTGAATAATCGAGTGGAAGTTCGGCTCGTTCACGAGAAGCCATAGTCATCAAAGCAACGGGAAGAAAATCAATTAAAAACAACGATTCATGAGCACCCAAATCGTGGTTACCCCCCCCCATCGCCCGCTATGTTTCGTGCTGATGCCCTTTGGCACCAAGTCTGACGGCATGGGCGGCACTGTCAACTTCGACAAGGTGTATCACCAGATTATCAAGCCCGCCATCGAGCAGGCGGGCCTGGAGCCCCTGCGGGCCGATGAGGAAGTCATTGGGGGCTTCATTCACAAGCCGATGTTTGAGCGCCTGATTTTGTGCGAGTACGCCGTAGCCGATTTGACGGCCGCCAACGCCAACGTGTTTTATGAGTTGGGCGTGCGCCACGCCGTGCGCCCTTGGAGCACGGTTATGCTTTTTGCCCAGGGCGGGCGCCTGCCGTTCGACATCGCGCCCATTCGCACGCTGCCTTACCAACTAGACCCGGTTGGCAACCCCAGCGCCGCCGAAACAGACCAGTCGGCCCTCACCGCTTTGCTGAATGAGGCCAGGAGAACGGCCGGAGAGCACGAAAGAGGCCCCATCGACAGCCCGCTTTACCAGATAGTGGAAGGCTATCCAGCCATAGACCATACTAAAACGGACGTTTTCCGGAACAAGGTAGCTTACTCAGAAGCAATTAAGAAGAAATTGGCAGAAGCTCGCACGCAAGGGCTGGCAGCCGTTCAGGAAGTAGCTGTAACTCTGGGCGACCTGAGTAACCAGGAAGCCGGCGTGCTTATTGATTTGTTGTTGTCTTACCGAGCCGTAAATTCCTGGACAAGCATGACCGAACTGGTTGAGCGTATGCCACGCCCCCTGGCCGATACAGCATTGATACAAGAGCAGTATGGCTTTGCACTGAATCGTGCCGGCCGGGGGCAGGATGCCGAGCGGGTACTAACCGACCTAGTTAAGCGCCGGGGGCCAAGCAGTGAAACCCTCGGTATTTTGGGGCGGGTTTACAAAGACCAATGGGAAGCTGCCCTGGTGAAGGGCGATAGACGAGTTGCCAACGCCTTGCTGGACAAGGCGATTACGACCTACTTGTGGGGCTTCGAAGCCGACTGGCGAGATGCCTACCCAGGCATTAATGCTGTGACACTTATGAGCATGAAAGACAACATTGACCCACGTCAACAGCAGCTCCTGCCAGTAGTTCGGTACGCCGTTGAGCGTAAAGTAAGCGCTGGCACCCCTGACTACTGGGATTACGCTACCTTACTGGAACTGGCCGTTCTGGCCGACGATGAAATAGCTGCCGACCAGTACTTGGGCCTGGCCTTCACTACGGCTTACGACTCTTTTGCGCCTACAACGACTGCTCGTAACCTCCGTTTGATCCGGGAAAGCAAAGAGCGCCGGGGAGAGTCAAAGAACTGGATTCAAGAGTTGGAAGCCGAACTGCTAGCGAAAGCAAATCCGCCCGCAAAAGCCAACGGGAATAGTTGAAATGTTGAGGTTTATTAACTGGAACGTTCAGTAAGCAGTCTTGCTCATCCTGCCCTAAGTGAGTGCTTCAAGGGGAGATGAATGGTCTGCAAACCTGTATCACAGCGAGACACTTAGAGCAGTTCTCAGGTCAATGTACGTGGTAGCCGCAGTGGGCAAACCAATTCCGGGCATCTAGGTCGCTGATCCACTCGGCGGCGGCTTGGAGGGCTTCTTCCAAGGCCTGCTGGGTGCGGGTTTGCAGTTGGCGTAGCTTGGTTTTGAGCTTGCTGAAGGCGAGTTCGATGAGGTTGAAGTCGGGCGAGTAGGGTGGCAGGTATAGCAGGCGGGCGCCGCGGGCGGCGACGAGTGGGGCCAGGCGCTCGAGCTTGTGGGCGGGCAGGTTGTCGAGCACGACCACGTCGCCCGGCCGCAGCGTGGGCCCGAGCACCTGCTCGAGGTAGGCGGCAAAGACGTCCCCGTTGACGGCCCGGCTCACGGTCATGGCCGCCCCGAACCCATGCGGGGTGAGGGCGGCGATGAGCGTCACGTTCGGCCCGGCGTGCAGCGGCACGCCCTGGCCCACACGCGCCCCACCCGGGGCCCGGCCGTAGCGCCAGCAGTAGGTCAGGTTCGTGCTCGTCTCGTCCACGAAGTGGAAGCGGGTCACGTCCTCGCCCTGCATGGCTTCGACGAATGCTCCCCGTGCCGCCCTGACCCGTTCGGTGTCGCGCTCGGCAGCGTGCAGGTGCTTTTTTTACGCCGCCAGTCCAGCCGCTGCACCGCCCGCCCCAGCGTAGACTTGCTGACGGCCGGCCCGCCGACGGCCGCCAGCCATACGCACAGTTCGTCGAGCGTGGCGTCGGGCTGCTGGCGCAGGCAGGCGACGTGTAACTGCTGGCCGGCGTCGGTCAACTGCGGCGCCGGGCCGCCGCGGTGGGGCAGCGCCGCCACGCGGCCGCTGGTGCGCTGGCGTTGCCGCAACTTGGTCACGAACGAGACCGACACGCCGAAACGCGCCGCTACCGTGCCGCTCGCCGCCGCTACCCGTTCACGCAAATCATCCGAATACGCTTTCATGCCCGAAATTTACCACAGTAACGATACACTGACTTGGGAACCGCTCTAAAATAGAGCATATCGGATGTATCTTGCTGTAGTAATAGGCAGCTTTCAAGTCCCCTTCACTAGTATCCTTAACGTTCTGCATCATGTCGGCGACCAGCAAACGTAAACACGTATTTATTGAGTCACCACAGCAAGGATGACGCGAAGATAACGGTGACCTCCCCCTAAGAAACTGGACCACGCTAAAGTAGAGCAATCAGGCACTTGTTGTATCTTAAAACCAAGAGACACTTGCCATGAAAAAGACCAAGTTTACCGAGGCCCAAATCGTGTTTGCGCTGCGCCAAGCCGACACGGGCATAGCTGTCGCGGAGGGATGCCGCAAGATGGGTATCAGTGAGGCGACCTACTACAACTGGAAGAAGAAATACGGTGGGTTGGGCGTACTCGAACTGCGCCGTTTGAAGCAACTGGAAGAGGAGAATCTGCACCTCAAACAACTCGTGGCCGACCTGAGCCTGGACGCAGGACGTACTGAAAAAAAAGTTTTGAGGCCCCAAGCAGCGTCGGCACGCGGCCCAACACTTGATCGACGCCTACCGGTTGTCTACACGCCGGGCTTGCCAACTCGTGTCGCTGCAGCGGTCAAGCTGGTACTACCAGCCGCACGGACGGGATGACACGGTGCTGCGTCAGCGCCTACGGGAGTTGGCGCAAGTGCGCATCCGCTATGGGTGTCAGCGCCTGTTCACGCTGCTACGGCGCGAAGGCTGGGCAGACAACCACAAGCGCGTCCATCGGCTTTACTGTCTGGAAGGCTTGAACTTACGCAGCAAACGGCCCAAACGCAGTCGGGCCGCTGCCCACCGGTTGGAGCGGGTCGCACTCCACCGTCCGCACCAAAGCTGGAGCATGGATTTTGTGGCGGATAATCTCTTTGATGGCCGCAAAATTCGGGCCTTAACAATAGTCGATAACTTTAGTCGCCAGTGCTTGGCTATCCACGCCCCGAGGCAGTCGCTCAAGGGCGAAGATGTCGTAACCGTGATGACACGCTTACAGCAGCAGTTGGGCGTAGTACCCGAGCGCATCCAGGTCGACAACGGCAGCGAGTTTATTAGCAAGGCGCTGGACCGCTGGGCCTACGAACAGCAGGTCACGCTAGACTTCTCACGACCGGGCAAACCAACGGATAACCCGTATATCGAGTTTGAGTCGTTTAACGGCAGCTTCCGCGACGAGTGCTTGAATGTGCACTGGTTCCTGTCACTGACCGATGCGCAGGATAAAATCGAGCACTGGCGGCAGGAATACAATGGTTTCCGACCGCACAGTTCCTTACAGAACTTACCGCCCAATCAGGTAATGGCTGCGGCCACTACGGTCGAGCTTCAGAACGCCTGAACCCTAGTTTTGGACGGATCAGTAAATGGGAGGAGGTCAGTTCCCCGGCCGGCTATAGCTAGCCAGTGCCTGGGCTTTTTCGATGCGCGTCCGGCAAGTCAAGCTGGTGTATTGACTGCCGCGGTCGGCGTGCATAATGAGGCCCGGAGCTGGTTGGCGCAGCGTCAGCGCTTGCTCCAGGACCGTGAGTACTAGTTCGGTAGACATCTGCTGGTCCAGGTGCCAGCCGACTACGCGTCGCGAGTAGGTATCACGCCAGGTAGCCAGATAACACCAACGCCCGCCAGGGGCAGATAGGCGATGTCACCGACCCACACCTGATTTGGGACCGTGGGCACAAGCTAGCCCAGCAACAGGTTTTCGGCCACCACGGCCGCGGGGTCGGCCACAGTGGTGCGGGGGCGTTGCGAACGGGTACTCAGCGCCCGCCAGCCGCAACGACGTAGCCAGCTGCGCAGGGCATAACGCTCAACAGCGTGTCCTTCCGCCCGCAGACGCCGCGTACCATAGCGCTGAGCATGGCGCGAAAAGGCGGTGCTGACCTGTAGCACGCGGCAGAGCACCTACACAGGCTGCTCAGTGTCTGCAACTTGCTTGATAAACTGGTAACGGCTTATGGGTGAGGCAGTTGTGCAAAGATAGTCACGACTTTTTTTAACATATCGCGCTCCTGCTCCATGCGTTCGAGTTCGGCGCGCAGACGTTTTATCTCTTCGCGCTCTACACTGCTAGGAACAGCTTAGGCCAACGCCTAGCGCTGCCAGCGGCCCTGGGCGCGGGCCACGTCGGTTTGTCGGGCACCAGCGGCTTCTTGGCGCACGCACTCGGCTTTAAAAGCCGACGTGTATTTCTTGCGGGTTAGTGGCGAGCCGCTCGGATTATTGTTGTCGGGCATGAGCAGTGGAAGGTAAGACTTGCCACTGTCTGTTTATACTCGACCACCCCAGTTCGGGAAATGCTTGCGCGGACACATGGTTGGCGAGGGTAAACGCTTCGGCCACATGTCACGCGCGAGCGAATGAGACAGCTAATTCATTTAAAGTCTTATCTATTACACCTCGGCTTAATATAGCCGTCATCATTTGCTGAAGATCACCCGATTGCTTGATTAGCATAAAACGCTTTTGGTTGCGACCATTCAGTTTTACTATTAGGACTTACGCGAAAGCGGGTTAACTTGAGTAAAACGGCGTGAAAGTCACGGCTCAGCTTTACGGGCAGTTTCTGCTCAGCAGTCAGGTCACCTATACCGGCACCTACCTGGCCGAGTACTTGGCCAGCCTCAGGTACGACAACGTGCAATACTTCCTCAAAACCCGCTGTTTCAGCCAGAGCCAACTCTGGCAGCAGGTGTGGGGCGAGTTCGTGGTCAGCGCCCGCGGCTACGTGCTCTTCGACGACACGGTGCTCGACAAGTCGCACAGCCATAAAATCGAGCTGGTGCGGCGCCAGTACTCGGGCAACGCCCACGGCATCATCCCCGGCATTGGGCTGGTGAGCTGCGTGTACGTCAACCCCGACACGGACAATTCTGGCTGCTCGACTACCGCCTGTTCGCCCTCGACGTCGACGGTAAAGACAAGCACCAGCACGTGGTGGACATGCTCACGTAGTTGCGCGTGCGCCAAGTGCCCTACTGCACCGTGCTCATGGACAGATGGTACGCCACCACGGCCCTATTCAAGTGGCTCATCGAAGAAAAGAAGCTGTTTTACTGTCACTTGAAGAGCAACCGCCTGGTCGATGACTCGGGCGGGCAGCAGCCCTACCAGCCGCTGGCGCTGCTCGCCTGGTCAGCCCAGCAGGTGGCCCAGGGCAAGCTACTCAAAGTCAAGAAAATGCCCCAGGATGTCAAGTTGAACTGTTTCCGCGTACTGGTGTCACCCCACCGGACGGACTATCTCGTGACGAACGAGCTGGCGCAAAACGACACGCAAGCTGCCGAGCAAGAAAGCAACGTGCGCTGGTTGATCGAGCAGTTTCACCACGAAGCCAAACAACTCACCGGCTTGCAGGCCTGCCAGTGCCGGCTGGCGCGCAGTCAGCGCAACCTCATTGCCCCGGCCCTGCACACCTGGGCGTGTCTGAAGTATTTAGCCTACCAGATCAACACCACCGTTTATCAACTCAAGCAAAGCTTGTTAGACGACTATCTGCGCCGCGAACTCGCTCAGCCTACCCTGCGCTTTGCGTAAGTCCTAGCATATAAATACATAAGTTAATTAACTATATTACAAACTAGTTTAAATGTTCTGAAGCTTAGATACCTCGAAATATGAAAACTTCAATAACATGTCAATATTGCAAGAAAAGGCACATTGAAATAGTTAGAAGCATCCGCTATATGTATGGGCTGATTATATTTTGTGTACGAGGCAAAAAACTATTTATCGGTTGTAAGCAATGCGTGAAAATTAAAGTTGTAAACAATTTATTAAGAACTTTCTTGCTTGGATGGTGGAGTCTACCATGGGGACTGATAAATATATTTTTTATAATAGATAACATATATAAACTCATTTGGCCCTTTGAAGAAAAGGCAGAAATAAAAGAGATGGAAAGATTTTTATCAGAAGTTGATATTGATATCAATGATATTTTGTTAGGAGAAGATGGGCTTAGTAAAAGTCAGCGGGAATTTATGCAAAGATTAAGCTATGTGTTATTTCAAGCGATCAATGCTGATGGAGAATGGCACAAAGATGAAGAGGCAAGAGCAATAAAAGTTATATGTTCCAACGTTAATGACATCTTGACGCCTATTCAAGCAAAGTCACTACTTGATAAAGCTGGCCTGCTTAGATTAGATTTATTAAATATTGATGAGGAAGAAAAGATAATGTTATTACAAGAAGCAATAATTTTAACCGGTATAGATGGCGTCTTAAAAAGTTCAGAAAGAGAATATTTATATAATTTAGGACTGCGCTTAGGTTTGCATAAGGAATTTATTGATAGCAATATCAATAAAATATTATTTGATAAATACGTTGAAGAATTGAGTGAAGAGCTGGAACATGCATGTAATATTATGAACCTTAGTATCAGGTCATCATTAAAAGATATTAAGAATAGGTACAGAGAAATGATGTTAATAAACCATCCAGATGTCGCTCATGGATTACCTAGAAGTACAGCAGAAGCAACTGCAAAGAAAATAAATTGGGCATATAAAGTGTTAAAGGATCATGCAAAAGTTAATCCTTTGTAGAACAATCGAAATTAAAACTTGTATACATGACAGCAAGATCATTCACTGAAACTTGTAAGCTTCGTCAAAGAACAACCATTTATGGTCGTAATATTTTAGGCTTTGGAGTATTGCTGTTGTTGTTTATTGCCTCTAAATATGAAGGGAAAGGCTATTCTGATTACTTTGTATTATATATTTTTGTATTAATTTTCGTCGTTGTGTTATCAATGATGAATGCTTATAAAAGCAAACCTAATAAAATTTTATTATTGCGTCCATTTAACGTTAGTAGTAGCAGTAAATTTTTAAAAAAAATAGTCAAAAGAGAAATTTCTTTTGCTGGTTATACATTTACGCTTGAGGATAAATATTTGAAAAATAACGTGTTTAAAGATAAAATATTGGATTTTATCTTTAAATTAGGTAGGGTAACTTATTTTTTGTCACCTATTTCGTGTTCGATTCATAAGAAATCAAATTTAGATGAGTTAGAAAGCTTGTTGAACAATAATTGGAAGTTGGCTTGGCAATATTTGATTTATGGGGACAGGCTTATTAAGATTAGTTCTTCAGATTTTTACTGGCAGAGAACGGTGGAATTGATAGCCGAAAATGTGGATATTGTATTATTCGATATCTCTGAAATAGGTCCTGGCAGTGTTTGGGAAATATCACAAGTAAAAAGATTTATTAATTATAAAAAAGTAATATTTATATGCAATAAAGCGGATAATATCAATGCAAGAAGAATCATTAGAAAGTTTTTCCCAGACGTAGAGGCAAAAGTGTTCGATTATGAAAATGGTGAATTTAAGGATAAGCAAATATTTATTTGATAATATATTGTAGCTGTTGCAGAAGTAGGTAGCTGGCCAATGGTATCTTAGGTATATACAGGGCCACAAGCAGTTCACCGGTAAAGTCGTTAAGCGCTTCTGAGGTGGTCGGATAAATCTGGACAGAATAGGGTCTACTCTTTCGAGAGTCATGAAAGACAGCCCTCAACCCGTCAAACGCCAGCGCTACGATGCGGCTTTCCGCGCCGAGGCCCTGCGCCTAGCCGGTGAAAGCCGCTCGACCCGCGCCCTCAACATCAGTCCCAAGATGCTCTACAAGTGGCAAAAAGAAGCGCTCACGCCGGTCACAGCAGCCCGCGGGGCGGAGTTGGATCCGGATATGGCAGCCGAATTACGTCAGCTGCGGGCCTTGGCTCGGCGGCAGGCGCAGGAACTGGACATTTTAAAAAAGCCATCGCCATCGGAATGCTCTAGCCGCATTATCGCAGACCGAGACCCCATGAGGGCCTTCTTATAGCAGGGAGAGGGTAAAATTACTGTAAGCTATTCTGAAGGAGGGTCAGAAAGTCGCAACTTATTGAGCTACTACAGATTGCAGGTATTTAAGCCCAATAAGCTCGCAAATTGGGTCCAACAAGACGGTTCAGAAAAGAAGAGGGACTTTGCTTTTTAACCCTGACTTGTTGAACTAACCATATGGCCTATTTCAGTACAAAGTTCTATTATCGACTTCAATTAATTCCATTGCTGGACTGTAAAGTCCTTAGAGTAAGTTTATCCCCCCGCTGCTATAAGAAGGTCATGAGCCGCTATCGCTTCATTGCGGCGTAGCGGGAGCAGTACGCCGTGAGGCTTGCCAGTTGGTGCAGGTGCTGGCCAATGGCTATTACGCGTGGCAACAGGCGCAACGACAGGCAGCAACCAAGCCGGAGCCGGCGTGGGAAATGGCGCTGGTCAAAGTCTTCGGCGTGCACAAGCGCTGTTATGGCACGCGCCGCCTCCAGGTCGCGCTGCGCAACAAGGGGCATCGGGTGGGGCGGCAGCGCCTGCGGGCCACCATGCGCCGCCGGGGTCTGTACGCGCTCCAGCCGAAGGCGTTTACGCCGCGCACCACCAACTCCACCCACGGGCTGCGCTGCGCGCCGAACCGGCTGCTCAACCAGCCTAAGCCGACCCAGGCCAACCGGATATGGGCCAGTGACATCACCTACCTGCCGCTGGCCAACGGCGACTGGGCCTACCTGTGCTCTTTCCAGGATATGACTAGCAAGCAGGTAGTCGGCTGGCAGATCGGCGCCACCATGCCCGAAGAACTTATTGCCACCGCCTTGCAACGGGCCTTTTGGGCGCAGCCACCGACGCCCGGCCTGCTCGTGCACTCGGACCGGGGTGGGCAGTATTGCGGCAACGCTTACCGGCAACTGCTGCGCGACCACCAGGCCGTGCGCTCGCAGAGCCGCCGTGGCGATTGCTACGACAATGCGCAGGCCGAAAGTCTGTGGTCGCGCCTCAAAACGGAGGTCCTGAAAGTCCGTAAGCGGCACGTTTTTGCGGACCTAGCCGATGCGCAACGCAGCGTGGCCGAGTATTTTGACTACTATAATTACGAGCGACTGCATTCCAGCATCAACTACCAAACACCGTATCTTACTCATCAACAGCTTCTTCAACCTAATGCCCTAAACTGTCCAGCATAATCGGACCACCTCACGGTGGGACGGTAGGGTCCAACGGTGTAGAAGTCGGTCAGGTGCTCCACGAGCTGCTCTGGGTTTTGGCCAAAGACCTCAGCGTCCGGGAAAAGGCTATAGATAAAATCGTTGAGCGCGTGGGTAATAATCATTAAGCAGTTGTTACTTGTCGAAAGCAGCTAGGGTGAAGAGGTAAAGATAAAGTAGGCTGTCTTCTCTGCCTATGCTTGATGGTGATACCCTTTGCCGGGGCTTTCGTGGTTACCTAAGTCCCTTGTTCATGATGGTGCTCTGGAGCAATTGACAAAATTATGGATAATCCCTTTGAAGTACTTGACAAACGCCTGCGTAATCTGGAAGCACTCATGCAGGAGATCCTTCAGCATCTGCGCGCTGGTGCTCCCGTTGCTGAACCTATGATAGGTGGCATTGAACTGGCACAGGAGATTACCCGCCTAAGCAAGGCTCGCATTTATGCCTTGGTATCTGCCCGCCAGATTCCCCATGCCAAGCGGGGGAACAAACTGTATTTTACCCGCAATGAGTTACAGACTTGGATTGCTGTCGGAAATCGCACTCCTTATCCTTAGTACTATTCGCACAAAGCGCTGTATCATCGTATTTACGGCCTCAGTGCTAGTGCTCGTCACGAGGCTGGGCAGAGCATGAGCTGGCGCGGTATAACGTCTATGCGAAATCCTTTTGGAGTCGGCTCAAGACGGACTTACTTGCTAGTGGCAGCTTTGCTAAGCTCGCCGAAGTTGAGCTGAAAAATTAGCCATTATATAGTCTACCACAACGCTAAATGCCGGCATTCGGCACTTGGTTAGCTTACCCCCAAAACCCACTTGCAAACTACGTCCCAACTCTGTGCGGCCTAGCTAGACTACCTCACACAATAATATTAGGCCGTAACGTTAAATGCTTCAACTTCCTGTAAGAAGTGGATTACACTATGATTGTAATCGAAGTACTGCTTGTCTTCCTTGAGTTTACTGCGCATTATATCAAACCCTCCGTGGGCGTACTCTTCCATCAAGCGCATTAAATTCCACGCTTTATCGTCTGTTTGCTCATCCGTAAGACCCTCTAAATCAATAAGATTAATATCGGAAAGGGCCAACAGGCCCATGAAGATATACCTTGTCATGTCTCGGGGACGCCATGCATCTATCTCTATAAACTTTGTTCCTTCCGCACGATCAAAAGGTATTCTGTAATTAAGGCGCATTCCTAAAATAGTTGCATACAGATAGCACTGGTAATAATTACTGAAGAGCTTGCCTTGCGATGATTTTTCCTTCTCACTACCGACTGATGTATCAAAAGCGCGTTTTCGCGACATGCTTTCAATTATATCTTTAAATGCGTTGGGATAGTGTGGCGTTTTCCTCACGAAAATATCAAAGAGCGTTTTCATCTAGCAATCAACTTTCTTAATTTGTACTTCTAATTCATTTCTGAACTTGTTCGTAGCATCATCTTTCATATCTAGCTGATACACATTTAGCTTCTTGTCCGCTAGCTCATCCTTAAGTTCACGTAGGCGATCCGCGTCAGGAGAGTAACGATCCCTACGACTAGGATCCTCAATGAGGAGCTCTTTCATGATGATAATGCTCTGGCTAAAAGTATTGGCCGTTTCCTTTAAGAAAGCCTTTGTCTTGGCTATGTCAAAGTCCGATACCGGCGCATCTGATATTAGCGGGTATCTTGATGCCTCATTTCGCTGTTTGTTAGTTGAGACGGTAGCCAAAATGATTGAAAGCTTCAAAGAACTTACCAAAGAAGTATTCAAATTCCCGACTTCACGTTCATTTGAGTCGATAATTACCGGACGATAGCCACCATTTACTGTCTTGACGAACTTGATTGCTCCGTAAAAAGCACCCGTAGGGGAGTTGATGTTTGCATAATGGCTATTCGCCGTTTCCTCCAAAGCGTCAACTAGCTCCTGATACTTCTGGCTTTTTACCTTCTTGCACAACTCTTCCAGATCCTGCAGTAGCTCTTTCCGTTTCACTAGGTAATCGGGGACTTCACCTTGTGAAAGGTTGTTCAGCTCATCGTTTATCTCTTTTAAACGAATCTGCTTCTGCCTTCTCTTCTCAGTATAAGTGGCAACATCGGCTGAATACTTGCTGATATCTGAAGTAGCTCCGTACATCGTATTGATGACATCCGCAGAATTTGTAATGCCGCTGATTCTGATTACATCCCTGATTTCACGGTCTTGTGTTTCGAGTTCTTCTTCAAGCAGAGCTTTGCTTTGCTTCAACTCGTTCATTTTTTCGAAGGCAACCTTGATGCTTTTCTTCGACTGTTTAATAGGCTTTTTCAGGGCCAATCCATCGGAATAAAGGCGTTGAAAAAAAGATTGAAGCCGAAATTTTGGCGCTTCATGTTGCTCTTCTAGCGCGGTTGGCAGAAGCTCTAAAATGGCATTGTAGCCTTCGCTTCCCTCCGGGGTTGGCTGATTGCATACCAAGCAGCGCTCTTCTTTAAGCATTTGCTTTACATAGAC
>NZ_JAGETX010000024.1:0-45529 GCF_017589435.1 Hymenobacter defluvii | reverse complement strand
CAGCGTAGCCAGCAGCCCGTAGCGCTGCAAAGAGGGCGTAGCCGCCACCAAAACGGAAAAAGAAGGAGTAGCCATAATCGACTGTGACCAACCTCAGAGCAGCATTGCCAAGCTGCGAGAAAATGAGTTGGCCGACCTGGAAGAAGATGCTGAGAAACAGGAGCGTTTCAGCAGTCTCAATCGCCCTGCCTACTCGGTATTCGACTGTACCATAGAAGAAGCTGCTCAGTACATGAAGCAACTCGATGGCAAAGTAGATCTAGTGTTTATTGATATGCCTGGTACCCTGAATAACCCGGCACTACCTGCTATCTGGGCTAAGCTCGATTACATCTTCATTCCCTTAGAAGGAGACGAAATCAATGTATCGGCCTCAGAAGGATTTGTAGCTGTTATTGAAAACTACATTAAGAAACAGCTCGACACACACCAAATATTACGGCTGATAAGTCGGTTGAAGTAGCTTTTAGCTATCTTAGCTTCTAGTCCCACGCGTTGTTCAGCAAGCCATGTCTTTGTACGTACAAACTTCGTTTGCACGCACAAAGACATAGGGGAAATTGACGCAAGCTATTTCCCCTATGTCTCGCTGGAGGTAGCCCCCCAGGCCCCGCCTTTTTCTAGTTATATAGCCCCAGCGATTGCTATTCCAATGAACCCCACACCTGATACCGAAGGGAAGAAAGAGCGCACCAAAGAGGTGCTAGATGCCCGGTTCGAGTTCCGTCTGAGCAAGGCCGAAAAGCAGCTCATTGCCGAGAAAGCAAAGCTAGCGGGGCTCAAACCAAACGAGTTTGTGCGGCGGGCGGCGCTAGGCATTGAAGTGAAGGAGCGCATGCCTGCCGACTTACGGCGATTCGTCGGGGGAGTAGCCAACAACCTGAATCAGTTGACTCGACTAGCTAATTCCGGTAAGTTAAATGCAGCCAGCGGTGCTGATCTAGGATTTATTGCCAAGGCACTTATGAAGTTTATCCAGTCATAGATATGATAGCTAAGACCAATTTAGGAGCCGATTTCGAGGGAGCAATTGCCTATGGGCAAGGTATACGTTCGGGCCGCACGAACAAGCAAGCCAGCCTCGTAAGTGTCGCCAATATCTACAGCGAAGATCCAAAAGGGATTGCAGGGGAGATGCGTGATGTAGCGAGCTTAAGCGAGAAAATACAGAAGCCGGTTTGGCATACGGTACTGTCCTGGGCACCCGGCGAAGAGGTTACATTGGAGCAAAAACGGCAAGCCGCCGCCCTCTATTGCGAGCTGATCGGAGCCACGTTGGACCGCCACCAGGTAGCCGTTTACGAGCATAAAGATAAGCCCCATGCTCACCTGCATATCTATATCAATCGGGTTCCGATTGATGGGGGACCGGCCTTGCGCAGCGATCAAAACTATGCCCGCAATGTGAAGGCGACGCAGCAGATTCGAGAGAAACTGGGTATGGCTCCCTTGCCCGAACGCCGGCAAAGTCTGAAGGATCACAGCCCCGAAAAGGAGGCTACTCGGGAATTGGTGCAGGCGGCATTAGCCACGGCGCTACGCGACAAACAGGTTACCACCGTTGAGCAGTTGCAGCAGGTCCTTCAGCAGCAGAGTATCCAAACGCAAATCCGGCGCGATGAGCAGGGTATCCTTACCGGCGTAAGCTTTCGGGCCGGCCAGACGGCCGTAACTGGCACCCAAGTAGGCTACAAAGGGCAGCAACTCCGCGACCACTTTGCCCAGGAACCAAAGCCAGCGCTCCGCAGCCAGCGCAGCCAGAAGGCCGAGCCAGGCACCGGGCAGGCCCGCAGCAATCAACCTGGCCAGCGGAAAGCCGCGCACCCTACCAGTTCGGATGCTGACCGACAGGCAGCCCGCGAATACGTGAACGGCAGCCTCACCACGGCGCTTCAGGATAAGCAATTAACCACACTGGATGCCTTAACGGTCCGATTGCGCGAGCAGGGAATAGTTACCGCGTTCAAGCGCGACGAGAAGGGAATACTGGTTGGCTCCGCTTTCCGGTATGGGGAGGTAATGGTAAAAGGCACCGAAGTAGGATTCAAAGCCAAGCAGCTCCGGGATCACTTTGCCGACGAGCCCCAGCCGGCCCAACGCACCCCAGCAGCACGGGCCACCGAGGATGCCGCAGGGCCAGGCATAGCAACACAGGGGCCAGCCAGAGGCAGCCAGCCAGATTCGGTGGTCGGAGAACTAGGCGAGTTGATCGGTGCACTAGGCCAGGGTGCCAGCAATGATGGGGCAGGAGATGAAGCCCGCGATAACGAAAACGAAATAAAACAGCGCCGCCGACGCCGGCCTAAGTTATAACTATCATATCTTCACAGTATGTTCCACCTTACATGCTAAGAAGATAATGGAAGACGAAAGATCAATGCGAAAAATGTTGGACTTCACGAGGATGCTCAGCATTGCCCTCGTTTTAGTCCATGTGTACTATTACTGCTATGGGTTTTTTGGGTCATTCGGCCTTATCGCCCACTGGAGCGATAGTATCCTAGTAAAATTCAGCACGAAAACCGGACTGTTTGCCGGGCCGTGGGTAACGAAAGCAGCGGTTGTTTTCTTTCTGTTGCTTTCGTGCATGGGAGCGAAGGGAAAGCCATCCGAAACCCTAACGTGGAAGCCTATTGGCGTTTATGTAGGAGTTGGGGCACTGTTTTTCTTTGGAAGCGGGCTACTGCTGGATTTGCCTTACGGGGTGACGATAATAGCCGTGCTTTATATGCTGGCGATTTTCATTGGCTATCTATTCCTGTTGCGGGCCGGCAACTTCATTAGCCGACTGCTGAGCGTCAATCTAATGAATGACGTGTTTAACACGGAGAATGAAACCTTCCCCCAGGAAGAACGCAAGATGGAAAACGAGTTTTCCGTCAACCTGCCAACCACTTACTTTCTAAAGGGCAAGAAGCGTAAGGGATGGGTGAACATCGTTAATCCTTTTCGGGCTACGGTGGTCTACGGTACGCCCGGCTCGGGTAAGTCGTTCGCGGTGATCAATCAGTTTATCAAGCAGCACTTGTTCAAAGGCTTTGCCTTGTATGTGTATGACTACAAGTTCCCTGACCTGAGCATGATTGCCTACAACGAACTGCAAAAGAACAAGGACAAGTATAAAAACCCGGTCAACTTTTACGTCATCAACTTCGATGACCCCAAAAAGAGCCACCGTTGCAACCCGCTCATGCCGGCCATGATGACGGATATAGCCGATGCCACCGAATCGGCTACCACCATTATGTTGAACCTGAACCGGAAGTGGATCGAAAAGCAGGGTGATTTCTTCGTTGAGTCCCCAATCAACTTCGTGGCGGCCATCATCTGGTTTCTGAAGATCTACAAGCAGGGCAAGTACTGCACTTTCCCCCACGTCATCGAGTTTTTGGGGCGCGAGTATGAAGAGATGTTTCCCATTCTGCTTTCGTATGACGAGTTGGAGAATTACGCTAAGCCGTTCGTATCGGCCTTTGAAGGGGGAGCAATGGATCAGCTGGAAGGACAGATTGCCAGCGCCCGTATTGGTTTGGCCCGCCTGGCATCCCCGGCGCTCTATTGGGTGATGAGTGGCAGTGATTTTACGCTCGACCTCAACAACCCAGAACAACCCAAGGTGCTCTGTGTAGCCAACAACCCGGACCGGAAGGGCATTTACGGGGCGGCGCTGGGACTTTACAACGCCCGCATCATCAAGCTCATCAACCGCAAAGGTAAGCTCAAATCATCGGTGATTGTCGATGAGTTGCCGACCATCTACTTTAAGGGCCTGGAGGACCTGATTGCCACGGCGCGTAGTAACAAGGTTTCCACCTGCCTTGGCATTCAGACCAAGGCACAACTCGATCAGCAGTACGGCAAGGCTGAGTCCACTACGTTGCAGGAACTGTTTGGCACGGTGATTTCGGGCCAGGTAACGGGCGACAGTGCCGAAATGCTAAGCAAGCGTTTCGGGAAGATTCTGCAAAAGCGTCAGAGCCTGAGCATCAACAGCCGCGACACGAGCAGCAGCATTTCCACCCAGCTCGATATGATGATTCCGGCCAGCAAGATTTCCGGTCTGACGCAGGGCACGTTTGTTGGGGCGGTAGCGGACAATTTCGATGAAAAAGTACCCCAGAAGGTCTTTCATGCGGAAATCATGGTAGACATGGCGAAAATAAAGCAGGAGGAAGCCAGCTACACGGACATACCAGGGATCAAAACCTACAAGGATTTCAACACCGGAGAGGTACGCTACTTTGTTGATCGGGAAACCGGAGAAGATTGCACCGAGGACATTCTGCGGGAAAACTATGGTCGAATTAAAGATGATATTCGGACTATTATCGAGGACGAGATAGAAAGAATAAAATCTACTCCTAGTTTGGCGCACTTAATCAAACCTCAGAAGCCCAAAAAGTAATCAAGATGATGCTACGAATAACGATTGGTAAGCGCTTTGCCATGCTGCGCGACGAGTTGAAAGGCGATGAACCGTGGACGCAGAGTAAAGTAGCCAGCAAAACAGGCTTAACTACCAACCAAGTAGCACGATTGGAGCAAAGCGGGGCCGGCAGCATTGATGGGTTTCTTACCATGCTCATCTTTTACCTGAACCAAGGCTATAATCTTAACTGGATTCTAATGGAGGATAATGAGCAGGTAGGAAAGCTCTTTATTAATGAAAACACCAAAGATATTGACACGCAAGGTTCAATTGCCGCACTACAAACGCTAAAGTCTTCTTTGACAGAGCTGTTAGAAACCGAGATTGACAAAGTTGTAGTGAAGCTGACCCCCTAGTTTTACTGTGACTAAATAATTTTAAGCAAATATCTTAATTATTTAGTCATACAGACGTTAGTAATTTATTATATTTGTTAAGGAAGCCCTCCGCAAGAGGGCTTTCCTTTTTTCTACCCTATCCCCTACACTATGGCTGAGCAACAAAAGACGCCGGAAAGCGCCGGAAAACGCCCCCCTCGGAGCGAGGAAGAATGGGCTCTTATCAGAGCTAATACTGAGCGCAAGCAAGTCCGGGAGGGCTTTCGTTCGTCGCTCAAACAAGTGGAAGTCGTGTTGAAAAAGGAAGGCCAGGAACGTGCAGCACAGCTGTTGTACGGTGTAGCACTCGACATGCACAAGCCAGATTCACGCCTAATAGGGGATAAGGTGCTTCACTTTCAAGAGGCAGTACAAGTTGCCGGGACGGTGCCGGCGCTAGCCGGCAGTCCCGTGCTGGCCAAGTTGCAAGAGCAGGGCGCCATCATGCAGGAGCCGACACCTTACGAAAAGTCAAACAGAATTAACCACCAATCTAAAAACCCCATTATCACTATGGAACAGCAAACCCCTACCGATGGCGTAAAGCCCAAAGCGCAGGAAGAAACGCCCGCTCAGAAAAACGACTCGCAAACCCAGCAAGCGCGAGTTGACTTCAATGCCAATGCCCAGCCGGTAGCCGACGCGCTACGAAAGGCGGGCAAAGACACGGAGGCCCAGCAGCTGGAGGAAGCCAGCAAGATCATTGCTCCGGCCGGGGAGCAAAAGAAAGTAGCGCCCGCCGCGCCCAAGCCGCAGATGAGCGAGGAACGGGAAGAATTTGTTAGGAATGCGCAGCCGGTAGCGGACGCCTTACGCAAGAGTGGCAAGGAAGATGAGGCCAAGCAGCTTGAAGCCGCCGCAAAATATATTGGGGGGGGCCAGCAGCAGCAGCAACGCATTGCCCAGCCAACGGAAGGCCACAAGCCCGGTACGCTGAAAGACGTGCTCGACAACATCTGGAACGTGATTGACCAAGATCCGAACCTGAAAAACATGGAGCAGGCCAAAAACCTGCGTAACGCTTCCAAAAAACTTGAAGGAGCGGGGATCTTGGACGTGCGCGTACAGGATGGCTTAGTGACTCCGTTCCTCAGCAATTTTGCGGCGAACTTCGCGCAGCAGGCCCACATGCCCGAGAAGCAGGAGGGACAGAAAGTTACCTTGGAGTCTAAGGCCAAAGAAGGCCCGGAGCTACCTGGCGCGGCTGGGCAGACGGTAAACCCTACCCAGGCAAAACCTGATGCTACCGTAGCTACCGAAGCGAAGATTTCAACCGGCACCCCAGCCGATGGGACTAGCGTGCAAACCCGTGATTCCAGCGGGCAGGAAGTGAAAACATCGGTTGCTTCCGGGGAGGCAGCTCGCGGCGTAGTAGCCCAGGCAGTGACAGATGCCAAAGTAACTGCTGAAACCCAGCAGCCAGCAGCCACCGCCGCAAAACTCGATTCGCCGGCCAGCAGCAAACCGACTCAGACTCCCGAGCAAACGCCCGCGGCTTCCTTGGCACAGAATGCCACTGAGAAATCAGCTCCGGCCCTTCAGTTCACGCAGTACGCCCCGACGCCCGATACCGGCGTCATTGAAAACCGCAAGACGGTTAGTAACCCCATGGACGTATTAAATATAGGCATCACGGCTGATGGTCGTTTCGGGGTAAACCCCCAGTTGAACCAGGCGCGTTTGATTGGCGACGGCATGAAGTCACTGGAGAAGTTCTTTGACTACGAGATGCCAACCAGTGGGCACAAAATTGCCAAGGTAGGTTTAGCGGAGCCCGGCCAGATGAAACAGACTGCGGAAGGCTGGGAAGTAGCGAAGAAGGGCCAGCTCGAATTGACTGATACAGCGGGTAACGTATTCCGTCCAGCGCTGAAGCCCGAAGCGCAGGCCCAGCAGGTAGCGCCCGCGCAGCAAGAAGCGCCCGCGCAACAGGTGACGCCCACTCAGCAGCCAAGCAAGATGCAGGGGAAATCATTTACCAGCGACGATGTTCCATTTGCGGCTTTGGCCGCGCTGGGAATGAAGCAAGATGATCTGGTGAAGTCAGGGCAGATGCAAGCCCTGCTCGACGGCCGAAAGACCGAACTACTGCCTACTTTCTCGACCAATAACGCAGCCGGGGAAAGTGTGCCTTTCACGGCCCGCCTTCAGCTCGTACGCGATGAGAAGGGCGTAGTCGATCTACGGGTTGAGACGCCCAAGCACCAGTTGGAGATTCCCAAACAGATACTTGGCAACGACATTACCCCAGCGATGAAAGAGCAACTAGAGCAACGGGGCGTAGTGCCCCTGGCCACGTTGAAGGATGCGCAGGGCGAGCCGTTCAAAGGATGGATTGCCGTGGATAAAGAAATGAAAACCGTTGTTACGGTGCGAGAGGAAAATGTTATGCCCGTGAAGCAAATTATGGGACTTGACCTGAACGCGGCGCAGCAGCGCCGCCTCTTCTCTGGAGAGCCAACCCGCCTGGAAGGCTTGAAGCGCGGGGAAGCCGACATGATTAGCGCCACGGCTCAACTCGACCCAGTTAAGCGGTCGATTACCTTCTCTAAAGCGGAGCCATACGCCGTAAAGCAGAAAGAAGAAATGGTAGTAGCGGCCCCCAAGTCCGCCCTCAAAATAGGTTAACCAGTAGCTTCATTAGGGAAAATCAGTTCTTAGACCATCTAGGAACTGATTTTCTTTTCCACCTACTTACCAGGTACGTACCATAAATAATCTGCTATGGCCAGCACAACAGAGCCTGAGCTGAGTTTCGCCCAGGTTAAAAGAGAGATCAATCTAGTAGACCTAGCCCTGACACTAGGTTATGAGCATAACCGGGAAAAGAGTGGGCCAAACATGGAGAAAGGGAAGTTTCACGTCTTCGATTACCGGGGCAATAAGAACCTAGACCAGATCATCATATCCAAGTCACCATCGGGTGACTATATGTATTTCAACCGGCAAAATGATCGGGATAAAGGCAGCGTGATTGACTTTATCAAGTTCAGGTTAGAAAACCCGCTGATAGACGGTATTCGGCCAACGCCCGGTAAAAGTATCTGGGGCAGTGTGATCGACAATGCCCGGCAGTTCATGAACTTGCCTCCCGAGCAGCGCCGCACGAGTGAGAACCTACAGAAGACTATTGCGCCCATCGAAAGAGGGGATCAGTACATACCTAACTTCTTAGCGAAAACAACGCCCCTGACCGACACGAAGTATCTTAACTGCCGGGGTATCAGCAACGAAACGCTACAAAATCCACTGTTTGAGAATACGGTTCGTAACCACGTTCACGAGGGGATAGGTAAGAATGACAAGCCGTACAAGTTTGTCAACACGGCCTTTCTTCAGTCGCATAAAAACAACATTGTCGGGCTCGAAATCAAGGCCCAGGGTTTTATGGGGCAGGCCGCAAACTCGCTTAATTCGGCGGCGTGGTGGCTATCTAACAACACGCCCCGGACCAACAGCCTCATTGTGACCGAAAGCGGAATAGACAGCTTATCTCACTATCAGCTGAAAAAGCCGGAAAACACGATGTACGCCAGTGGATCGGGGGAGCTGACTGACAACAAGATTTTCGAGTTGAAACGGGTTATTCAGGACAAGGGGATAAAGAACGTCAAGCTGGGATTCGACAACGACGAGCAGGGGCACCTTTTCGATACGAAAATGATTGCCGGGCTCGCAGCGGCCATCAACCCTATGACGATAGAGCGCAATATGCCGGGGCTAATAACCGTAACTGTAACTTCCAACGAGCAGGATCAGTTTATTGCCCTACGCACCCGCGCTAAGGAGTACAATCAGCGCATGACGGAGGGTTACCAGCAAGTAGCCGGCAGCAACGAGCCCCCAGGTAATACGCTCAATACCGAGATCATTACGGCTGGTAAGTCGGCAGAGAACCGGTTTCAGTTCCACGTACCAAAGCGGCTTGAAACCCTGGCTTTCTTCAACAAAGCGCTGATTGAATCTTTCCCAATGTCGGTGAAGCTGGAGGTTGTTAAGTCACAGGCGAAAGATTGGAATGACGATCTGAAAGAGTCGCTGAAAACCAAGGCTCCGCAGCAGGCCACCACTATAGCTAAAGCCGCGAGCGCGGCCAGCGAAGACGAGGATACCCCCCGCCGACGTGGCATGAGAATGTAGGAACTAGGATCACTTATACAACGAAGGGCTACTGATCATTCAGTAGCCCTCCGTTGTTTTGAGGCATTAGCGGCGGCTAGGCGGAACGACGTAGTGGCTCGGAGTCAGCAGGAATTGTGGTAAGCGAAAAGCCGAACAGATTAACTCCCGTTGCGCATTGCGTCAGGCATACGCGGTTGGCGGATTCAAGGGGGGAGGGAGCGAGCATATCAGCTCCCTGGTAAGGGATTATGGCCTAGCAATAGTCGGAGCCTACCAAGAGCGCATTGACGAGGCCCTACTTCAGCAAATAATTGATTCCGCCGCCGAGTGCTCAACCAGCCAGGCGGCTTAACCAGTACCCCCATTAGCCAACGGTATGAAAACGATTCATGTAACCCTGTCCTTCGCGGTCCAAGTACCGGATAACGTGGCCACCAAGGATATTACCTTCTCGGTGGGCCAGAACAAGCTACTAGCCCACTATCAGGGCAGCAGTGGGGGAGGGGAGAGCGCCGTCACCGGCACCTTTGAGGCGCGCATTACCGCCGAGGTGTATTCTGCTTGGACGATTTGCCATACGGCACTGACCGAGCAAGAACAAGGCTGGGGCAATAGTTGCCAGCAGTGCGAGCAGCAGGCAGCGGAGGCCCAGCGACGAGAGAAAAACTGGCAGCGAGGCCAATGGCAACAGCAAGAAGCCCAACGGTAGGAGGGAGGGGGGGGGATGCTATTTATTTGTAAAATATGCATTTTTATTGTTGCTTTATGGTAACAGTGTATGTATATTAAACGTATAAATAGTAGTCTTTACCCCTTAATACTGAGACAGATGTGTTACCCCACCGTTGAGGCGCAAGAAGTTGTTTTTGCGCAACTAGAAGTACAAGGCCGGCTTATTTCGCCGGTTATCAGCAAGGCCGAGCAGGAGGAAATACCCCAAGGGTACGAGTTGAAGCGGCACGAAATAGGCTTCCTGCGTTCATTCAAGCTCTATTACAACCCCGATACCCGCCACAGTCTGGTAGCCATCCATGGGCTGGGGGTGTTCAACCTGGGGGAGAGCCAAACGGAGGCCCAGCGCCGGGAACAGCGGCGAGAGCAGCTACTGACCGTAACTACGGCCCCCCTGGTAGCGAATATTGGGGACCGGCGTTTTCCCTTTGCCAGCGTGAGTGAGCTAAGCAGCTGGATAGCGGGGTTCCTGGGAACGGAATTGCAGCAGGACGATACCGCCTTTATTGAAAGCCAGCTTTACCACGGGGGCCGGTCCCGCGTACGCGCCCGCCTGGGCATAGCCTACGTGACGCAACAGCCCTTTCCCGGTACTCGCTGCCTGTATACTGTCAGCCGACCTTACGAGGGCAGGCTACCCGAAACGATAGGTTACGGCAGTTGTGAGGACTTGTTAGCCGCCCACCGGCAGCAGGCCGAGCCGACGAACCTACGTGAGTTCCGCATCCGGCAAATATGGGCTCCTGCTGAGGCGTTCCACCTAATTAGCGGAATAGCACCCTATTGTGTGCGGCAAGTGGATATTAAGGCAGTTGCTGACTTGGATTTTTTGGTTGATGTTTTGTAGTTCAGCTTGTCGATAACTCGCTGTTTAATACCCTTAATACCCTGTTGTATGAGTGTTCCACTTTCTCGCCAAACAAGGCGTAAGCGGCCATTACCTGCTGCCAGTAAAAAGAAGATTGCTAAATCCAACACTGGCACCCTACTGAAAAAAGTCACTTACGCAGAGTTGGCAGAAACGGGCTGGTCGAGGCCGGAAATTGGATATATTCTAGCCTTTATCCACCAGATCGGGGACAGACTTAAAAGAGAATACCCCGACCAAAAACAGGATGCAAAGAGCATAGCCCGGTACTTCGCGGAGCCAGATCAGTAACAGTTTTAGGAAGCGTTGGTCAGTGCGGCCAGTATGATTGTTGTAAAAAATGCAGTTTAAAGGCTGTATACTGGCAACGTATTTAGGGCAATTAATTAAAGCGCCGTTTTTTTTCCGAAGCAGCAAAAAAATCTACCCATTCCTATGTTAACACGAACAGTCACGGAAGCCATTGACCTGCACTTCTACCAAGTATATCTGAAGCGCGGGTTTGTTATAAATATCAAAGCGGTGGCCTTAGAGCAGGCCCAGGGCTTAGCAGGCAAGTACAGCCGTAATTGGTTTCTGCTACGGGCTGGCGTAGTGTCGCCCGTGCAGGCCCAGCAGGCGAAGGCCGCAGAAATGAAGCTGACACTAGGCTACCATTCCGGTTCACTCAGTAACGGCCAGCAACAGCGGATTCGGGATTATTTAGACCGGGCCAGCCCAAACCGGCAAGCAGTGGTGCAGGAGCAGTGGGATGAGTGCGGGGAACGCCCCACCGACGACGCCTGTGCCTCTGACGCGAATCACGCCGTAGCCTTGGACGCTTTTGCTTCCGAGCAGGAGGTAAGTGATTTCTATCACGACTACCCCGAGCTGGCTTGCGATTAAGAGCCAGAAGTAGAACAAAAGGGAAAAAAAAGCCCCGCCCCAATGAAAAGCCCGCTCCCGAAAGAGAGCGGGCTTGCTTGTTTTAGGGCCGTATAAATATGTATTTTATACCTGTTTTATGTTGTATTTTAGTAACATAATGGGTAAATTAGACGTATAAATAATATCTCATAACCCTTTAACACTCTGTCTGTGATGCTAGCCGAAGCTACCGCCGCCACCCCTGAAACCGCCGCCGCGCTCCCCATCTTGGGAGCGGAGTTGCGCCACGTCCCACTTGCTGACATTTACGTTCAGAACTACCGCGCTACCATGAGCGCCGAGGGCTTGGCCGAGTTAGCCGAGAGCATCAAGCACTCCGGCTTGATTCAGCCCGTTACCGTGCGCCCGTTGGCCGAGCCGATAGAGGGCAAGCATTACGCCCTTGTTTGCGGTGGTCGCCGCTATGCCGCCCACGAGTTGGCCGAGTTGCCGACCATCCTTGCCAACGTGCGGGAAATGAGTGAGCAGCAGGCCGAGGAAGCCCAGCTCATTGAGAACCTACAGCGCGAGAATCCGCACCCCGCCGACGAGGCCGTAGCGGTGGTACGCCTGAGCGCTAACGGGGCCAGCCACCACGAGATTGCCAGCCGACTAGGCAAGACCCTGTTGTGGGTTGCCCAGCGCCGCGCCATTAGTGAGTTGCTGCCGGTCTGGATGGAAGCCCTACGGGCCGACAAAATGACCCTGAGCGCCGCCGAAGAATTGGCTCGTTGGCCGCAGTCGGTGCAGGAGCGAGTGCATACCGAGAAGGCGCAGCACTACAATTACCAGCAGATTACGGAGACTTCGGTAAAGAACTGGCTGAACAGTGAAATGCGGGTGCTCACTAGTGCGCCGTGGTCGCTCGAAGATGCCGAATTGTTCCCCGCTGCCGGTGCCTGTGCTACTTGCCCCAAGCGGAGCAGCTGCCGGGGGGTGCTGTTCATGCAGGAAGTCACGGCCAAAGACACCTGCCTCGATAGTGGGTGCTGGGGTAAGAAACTGACGCTGCGCACCGAGCAGGCACTAGTAGAGTTCAGTACGCCGGAATTACCCGCCCAGCGCATTTCCAGCAGTAGCTACAGCGCCCCAGCCGGTGCCCTGCCAATGGGCCGGTACGAGCTTACCAAGAAGAAAAAAGGCATAGGGTTCGGGGTGTACGTCGATGGGCCGAAGCAGGGGCAGGCCGTGCGTATTGTGGTAATCGGGCCACCGAAACCCGAAAAGAGCCGGGGAGAGCAGAACAAGGAGAGCCGCCGCAAGCGCCTGACCACCGAGGCTACCAAGCTGGTTGTTGCCCAACGCGCCGCCGTGCTGCTGAGTGGGACCGACGAGGCCGGGGCGCAGGCCCGTTGCGTTCTGATGGCTGAGCTGATTGCCGACCAGTTGAAGCGTAACCGGCAAGGGGCCGACGAGCCGCGCTTGTTTACCGCGCTGGTGCAGGAGTGGGGCTGGCAGAAAGTAGAACTGAAAACCCACGCCTACGGCGAGGAAAAAAAGCTGATTCGGGAGGAAGTAATGCGGGTAGCGCCCACCGAAACCGAGCTTTCCCGCCTGCTGCTGTTCGTCGTGGTTCACTACAACCTGAGTTACGAGTTCGACAACTACCAGGACAAGGTAGTACGGCTGCTCGACAGCGAAACGCTTACCGCTGGCTTGGACGAAGCCGCGCAGGAGCAACTAGCTAAGGAGTACGACCCTGTTACCCTTCGCGTCCGCAAGTAGCGGCCAGTACCGCGACTCCGGCCCAGCTCATGCAGCAAGCCGGGGTTAGCCGGTGCCGCCCTTTTTCTTCCCTTTGGTTACTTTTTCACTCTTCATCATCATGACGACAGCAACTCTTACCGCGCCCGTAGTAGCAGCAGCGGACCTATCCAGTCCCGACGCAGTTGATTTCTACGCTGGGGGAGGGGGGGCCTCTTTCGGGTTACACGCCGCAGGGCTCAAAGTATTGGCGGGGCGGGGAGCAAGGAGCCCTGTTTGCCAACGCCGGACAGAACCGCGCCAGCTAAGCGAGTAAAGCCTGACGAAAGGGAAGAGAAACCGCCCCCGCGAGAGGGTGGTTTCTCTGATTTTCAGGGGGTTTCTATGTAGAAAAACGATGCATATTTTGCAAATAAATTGTTGCATTGTGGTAACTAAGGACGTATATTAGACGTATAAACTAGGAGTAAAAACCTCTTATAAACGCTCTAAATGCCTTTTTTTATGACTGTCAGCCGTTATGATGCCGAATCCGAAACTCCCATCCTTCGCATTGTAAGCGCCGATGAGGTAACGGAACCCGATCCTACCCCGCCCAGCCCCATGATGGTGCTGGTTGCGGCCGAGGAAGCAGCCACCCACCGGACCCTGATTGAGTACAATGGCGTGCTTTGGGGGGGCGGTGCCCCGGACTCGATTTCGCGCATAGTAGCCGAGCTGGGACAGCACGACCTCGACCCGGATTTCCTGTATACCGGCCAAGGCCAGCCTTACATCAGTAGCGAGGAAGGCAGGTTCGTTTTCTTCGGCCGCTTCAGCCACGTCAGCCGCACGTACCGCGTGCTGACCAACGATCCGGCAGTCATAGCGCAGTTAACCGCTGCCATCAGTGCCAATCCTACCGTGCTGGCCTTCTACGACGAGCAGCAGCGGCCCGAGGACGCGGAGTAAGCCACCGGCCCTTTTTCTTCCCTTTCGTTTTACTTCCCCCGTCATGCCAAAACCTGCCATTACCTACGATTGGTCGGCTATTACGCGCTCCTTCGAGTTCAACGCGCTGGGCCGGGATACCAAGGAGACTGCCACCTATTTTCACCCGCTCACCTACGGCCCGGAACAGCCCGCGCCGAGTCCTGAGCACCAGCAGCTAAGTGACTTTCTGGTAGCGCTACGGCCCTTGATAAAGTTGCCGCGCCCCGACTGGCAGGCCGACACGGGCGAGCGCATTGCCGCCCTGCAAGAACGAATAGAGCAAGTAAAGCGGCGCATCTGGGTAATCCAGACGGAAGGCCCCGCCCGCCCCGCTTCCGCAACCCCCCTTTTCGACTAGTCTTTCATTCCCCTCAGTTAACGCCTACCGCTATGTTCGAGAAAGTCATTCGGCGCCACAAAGCCGCCTTTGCCCCCCCGCCCCGCAAGCGCATGCTTAAGGTTTCTGCTTGCCACCAGACCCCCGAGGTACCCGAGTATCCCGACCCGACGCCGGCAACTTACTTCTTCGCTTTGCTCGGCTTCGTGCAGCAGTGGCGGCACCAGGCGCAGCATTGCCGTGACTTGTATAGCCTGAAGTTGTCGGTTCATCAGTTGGTGATCGGAACGTTGCGCCAAGAGCTGCGAATGGTGCGCCGGCAGTGCTTTCAAGGCCCGCTGACCGTCCGGCCCCTGCGTGGCCTGGGGGTTGATCAGGACGGCAAACTACGCGTGCAGGCCCACGTTTTCGGGGGCAAGGTGCTGGCTTGCCTTGACCTGTTGGTATCATGAGCCCGTCGAAAGACCCGGCAGCACAGCGACGTATCACGTACGATCTGGGTAGCAAGGCCGACGCGGCGCCACCCACGGCAGACAGCTTGCTGGTGAGTATGCGCAAGGACAACACCCCCGGCACCGTGTATCACGTTGTTGCCGCCCGCCAGGTGAAATCGACCAAGTACCCACACCGGTACGCGCTCACGGTGGTAAGAGCCCCAGACCTGCTGGCTGATGTAGTTATCCGCCGCCGTCGCATCCTGATAAGAGGCAAGCAAGCCTTTCCGCTCTATTGGTATTCCCGAACCCGTAAACCGCGCCCTTAGTATGGCTATTGGCTTTCAACCAAAACCGAAACCGGCTCCCAAAGCGCCGTTTTTTCACAGCTCCTGTTTGGGCCAGCATGATCTAGCCATCCGACAGGACCCCGAGGCGTGCTGTCGGATTATTGCCGAGCGGCTAGCGCTGGGACGGCCCGCGCTGGGTCACAATGCCTGGAGCTACGTGCACTCGAACGGCGGGGGAGCAGACTTCCATTTCAACTACGGCCCCAGCGACAGCTACAGCGTCAGCACGAACCGCCCGGAGCTGATTCAGCAACTTACGCTGCTGATCGTGGCCAGTGTCGATACGCCGGAGGTCCTCGACCAGACGCCGGGCTTGCCCCGTCGCGTCGGGGGCCAGGATTGGGATACGATTCGCCGGAGCTGGGAATACGTTATGTTGGGCCGCGAAAAGGACTGGAAGAATACCGGCTATGCCCGCGCCCAGCAATACACCCGCAACCAGCCCGCCCCGAGCCAAGCACATAAGCGGCTGTCGGGCCTCTATGAAGGGCTGTTTGCTTTGCATGCTACCCCGTGGATGGAGCGCAGGGAGGATCTAAGCCAGCGCATCGAGAACGTACGGCAAAGCCTTGACGAAGTGAAGCGCAGCATCTGGGTAGCCCAGGGCCAGGAAAACTCGCTCGATGCCCAGGCCCGGCAGTTAGACTTATTCGGGCGCGCGCAGCAAGCCGCGTAGCCCCCACTACTTCATCATCTGGTCTTATGGAAACCACTGAGCCGATTCTTCTCTCCTTATCCCATGGCCGCGGCATTGCACCCTTGCCCGATCATTTCAAATATCATGGCCAGCGGGGCACGGCCGTTCACTTCCTGAAAACGTGGCAGCGCTTTTTCCGCGAGATTCACGGCGGGCTCAAACCGTTCGAGTTACGCTACGACGACCGGCGGTACCAGGTAGGCGATATGTTGGTGCTGAGGGCCTACAGCCCCAGCTCCGGCTACTATTGGGCCGAGGAACTACTAGCCGAGGTAACCTACGTGTTGCGCCACTATCCGGGCATAGCGGAAGGCTGGGTTATACTCGGTTTGTCGGTGCTGAAGTATCAGCGCGGGCCGGTGTGTATCGACAGTCAGGCATTCGGCTACCAGCGGCCCGGCATCGAAGCCGGCAAGCAGTTCCCAGCGGAGTTGGCCGAGGCCCTGAGCACAGTCAAGGCCCACGAGTCGAAGAATCGGCAAGCGGCCGTCGAGCAGGGCTTCCACGCCCGCTACTACGGGTATAGCTTCGATGCCAGCCCCTATTCTGATGCCGGTGGTTACGGGCGCGGGGGTCAGGTCACGCAGGCCAATGGCTGGCGGGCCGGATGGCGGGCTGCTGAGGCAGTGTTGGGCAAGCCCATTGTGCCAGCCTACGCGCCGGCAGTTTACGGCAGGCCGATGTATAAGCCCGGCGACCACCTCAGCTGGCAGTACGCCGGGGAGCGCCTACCGGGTAATGGGATAGTGGCCAGCGTCGAGCAGGAACGGGCCGGAGGCGACTGGATCTACCTAGTCACCAACCACCACGACGAGCCGCAGCATGTTCGGCAGCAGTTTGTCACGGGGCTGTTTGTCTTTTAGCGCTTTGCTGACAGTCAATCGGCAAGCTTCAACGAAAGGGAAGAAAAGGGGGGGTGGCCCCTGCTGGTATCAGGTAATATTTGCAATATTATTGTTGTAAATTGGTAACAATCTGTGTACTTTGTACGTATAAAGCACTAGATAGTCAATTAGTTACCTCGTATATGAGCCAGCTCCCAATTTCCCACGAGCCCATTTCACTGCTCGCTATTGCCCGCGCCGTTGTCGCCAGTTGTATGCCCGGTTTGCAGGTCGTTCGCCACCAGCCCGAACTACGGAAGGCTCCCGTGGAGTACCAGGGCCAGCGGTTGCAACGGGGGCTAGGGCGCCAGTTCCGCCTCTTACTGGCCAGCCAGGAAGGGGAGTACTTATGGTTACTGGAGGTAGAGGGCATTACCGGGCTTTTCGAGGTACAAACGCTCGCCCCCGACGTGCAGGCCCAGCAGGAGGCCGACGAGAAAGCCGCGCTGGAGCAAGCGCCTTACCTGCTCGGTATCGGGGAGCGGCGGTTTCCGGTAGCTGACGTGCAGCAGGCGGTGGAGTGGTCCACTTTCCTGATTGGCTACCTGCCCCGCTTTCCGCAGGGCTTCATCTTGGATACGGACTTTTTGAGCCGCGATTACGCCGCTATTGCCCGCCAGATGGAACGGGACCACATCTGTCCGCTGAATGGCACGAAGGGCGTTGCTTACCTGCTACCCGGTACCGGCCAGCGCACCTACGCCCTGTATTACCAGCCCAACGCGGCCCCGGCCGGCGCTGACCCCGACGCGCTACTAGTGTTGGTTTCTTTATGAACGCTGCTAGCCTACGTGCCGCCCAGCTTGATTTCTTTCAGGCACCGGCCCCTCGAATGACGGTAGACTGCTCCGACGAGCAACTTGATCTGGGCAGCTATGATCGGGTAGTGATTGCATTGTCAGGCGGCAAGGATAGCATTGCTCAGGTGTGCGCGTATCTGGAGCGCGGCGGGGACCCAAAAAAGATGGAATTCTGGCACCATATCGTTGATGGTCAGGAGGTTAGCAAGCTTTTTGATTGGCCGTGCACAAACGGGTATTGCAAAGCCGTGGCAGCGTTTTTCAAGGCTCCAATCTACTTTACCTGGAAGGTCGGCGGGTTCGAGGGAGAAATGCTGCGCGAGAATGCGCTGACCCAACCTATTCGGTTTGAGGCTCCCCAGCCGGACGGTTCGATCATCATCAAGCAGACGGGCGGCAAAGGCGGTAAGATCAGTACGCGCCGGAAGTTTCCGCAGGTTTCAGCGGATTGTAGCGTACGCTGGTGCTCTTCATATTTGAAAATTGATAATGCAAGGACCGCTTTACGCAATCAGGAGCGTTTTAATAACTCTAAAACACTGTTCCTGTGCGGCGAACGCGCCGAGGAAGCCTTGTCACCGCAGGAGTTCCTTCAGTATCGAGCGGGCACCTTGTTGGCCAGCCAGGTAAAGGGCCGCGCTGCCTACCCTCGGTTCCAGGTCGATGATTCCGACGCCCGTAACAGTTCGATGCGCCGGCATATTGACCGCTGGCGTCCCGTGCACGGATGGAGTGAGGTCGAAATTTGGGCCATCTTGGAGCGGTGGCGGATCAATCCGCATCCCTGCTACCGGTTGGGCTGGGGCCGGTGCTCCTGCGCGGCCTGCATCTTCAATGGCGCCGATGAATTTGCCAGCTTACGCCTCATCAACCCGAAGCAGTTCAACGCCCTGGTAGGCCATGAGGTGGATTTCGACCGGACGATGAAGCGCACAATTGCCCTCAATGCCTTAGCAGATTTGGGTACTCCGTTTGTCATGAAGCAGGCCGACATAGACGCGGCTATGTCGGAAGAATGGTACGAGCTAATTGAGCTGGCTCCCGGCGAGTGGGAGCTTCCCGCAGGCGCGTTTTCCCGTGGGGGTGGTCCCAGCTAGCCGAGTGCGATGGACTTCATTCATTACCACGGCACGCCCATGGGCGGCCGACGCAGTGATAAGGTGGTGGCCCTTACCAATCGGTTTGCCCTGGTACCGTACCCGCGCCCCGACGACCTGGCCCTAGTGGTGGAGTTGTGCCGGGGGTTTCTACTCGATAACGGAGCCTTCAGCTACTGGAAAAAAGGCTACACCGAATTCCCCGATTATGCGGGCTATGTGGCCTGGGTGGAGAAGTGGCACCGGCACCCCAAGTTTCAGGGAGCCATCATTCCCGATCATGTAACCGGCACCGAGGCCCAGAACAACGCATATCTGGATAGGTGGCCGCAGCACTTACCCGGTATTCCAGTCTTTCACATGCACCAGTCACTCGATAGGTTATTATGGCTGGCCCAGCATTACGAGACAATTGCGCTGGGTGGGGGCAAAGGCTACGAGGTGCTGAAAACGAAACAGTGGTGGCACCGGCTGCACGAGATGATGAACGTATTATGTGACGAAGCCGGGTGCCCGCTTTGCCGCATCCACGGCCTACGGATGCTCGACCCGAAGGTGTTTACCCTGCTACCGCTGGCCTCGGGCGACTCAACCAACGTGGCGCGCAACAGTGGCCAGGTAAAACGCTTCCGCCACACCACGGCCACCACGCGGGGGGAGCGGGCCAACCTGATAGCGGACCGCATCGAGTCCCAGACGGCCGCGCAGCACTACCAGCGGCCCGCCAAGCAACACTACCAGCGGCCCGCCAAGCAACACTACCTCCAGGCCAGCCTTTTCGACTTGCCCCAAGCGGCCTAACCTCTTTTTCCCTTTAGAAATGAGCTTTATCTGTAACCATTGCGGGGAAACCTGGGATAAGCACCCCGCAACCCAAGTTGCGTGCCCGGATTGCAAGGCCAAAGTAGGTAGCCCCTGTGTGCGGCCCAGCGGGCACACGCTCATGTACGGTGAGGTTCACATTGCCCGCGAGCAAGTAGCCGTCGATACTGGCCTGCTCAGTAAGACGTGCCCCAACGCACCCCGCCCGCCAGTTACGCCCACTGCTACAGTTGTGGAGCGCAAGACACCCAAAGTTTCACCCAAGCAGCCTACCGAGCAACTAACCCTATTCTAATTTTATGCAACCACAACCCATGAAGCCCCCCGTTGACTTAACCGTTGGGGATGCCGTGTACTACCCGCGAGAGGAAGTGCTAGGCATCATTTACGAAACGTACAGCCGGGGTACCAAGGAGCGCCCAGGGGTGCAAGTGCTGCTGAGCAACGGCAAAGACCTTAGCGGATTCAGCCCCCAGGATGCCGATCAGTTTTTGCAGCCGGTAGGGCATACGGGCCTTACCTACCAGTTTCAGAATGTGACCCAGCTAGCCCGCGACTACGAGCGCGGTTACTTTGCTATGGCCTTTGTCTTCGCGCAAGCCTTACTTGTCTTGCGCCGTAAGCGAACATAGCTACTACCGGAGGGGCAATAATTTGGTAACCAGTGCTATTTATTTGTTTTATATTGGTAACATTTTAAGTAGTCAACTAACCATTAGGCGATGAATAACTTAGATATGCTGCCCGGTGTAGTGAAAGTGCTACCCTTCGTCGTACATGACGACGTGCGGTATAAGCCCAGCCAGTGTGAACTATTGGTGCACCCGGAGCAAGGCTGGTCGATAGCTACCGAGTTGGCAGCCGGTCCCAATAATATTTCGGTAGCGCTTACCCTCTGTCATCACACGCTGGCCGCGATGATCTGCAAAGCGCATAAGATCGAGCTGGCTCACTTTACGCTGTTCACCCGGTATGCCTACAGTGAAGCCCACGAGAGCGTTTACGTGGTACGTTTCAGTGCCGGAGAGCGAAACCTGTTTGATGAGGTGCGCTTCGTTGGAGCCAGACGCGAGCTGGTGAATCCGGCCGACATGGCAGCCGTGAAAAGGTATCTCTGCGATGGGCAGGCCCCGCCGCGAAACTGGCGAGCCTTGGTAGCTGGCTGAGCAAACCGAATACACGAAAGGGCAGCAACTCCGATTGTTTGCGGCCTAGTCAATTCTTTTCTTCCCTTTTGCTCAAAAAGGATTTGGGCGTCCCCCTTCGGGTCGGGTGTCTCCGGGCTCCGCTACCGCTGCGGTCCTACGGACTAAACCCTACACCTCCCTGACGCAAAAAAGCCAGCGGCGATAGATAATACCAAGTGTATATACTACTTGTAATTTGTTGTATTTCAGTAACAATATGGAGCCTGTTCACGTATAGCTAAGTAGGATAAGGGAAACATAATCAACTACTTCGCTATGACAAACGCCACTAAAAAAGCACTCCGGGCCGACCTGAAAGCGGTACTCGCTAAGTACAACGTGGCCATTGCGTTTACCTGCTCGGATAGCAGCGATACCCACGGCCTGTATAATGCGCGGCTGGTGATCCAAGATGCCACAACCGAGGCTATCGTACATGATACCGACAATGATTGGCAGATACGAGCTATTGATCTGAAGTAGTGCTACAAGAGTCGTTGATACCAGGTTGAGTTATCAACGACTCTTGTAGTTTCTCACGGTCTGCTGTAGCGGATTATCATTACCTGTTGTGGATTCTCACCGACTGCTGTATAAATCAAAGGTTGACAAAAGGGAAGAAAAAGCGGCAGAGCGGGAAGCCTTTTCTAACTAGAAAAACATTGCATATTATACCATTTACTTGTTGTTATTCAGTAACAAAGGAGGGGCCGAAAACGTATACCCATATAGAAACAACGTTCAAACCTTCAGTTACTTAGCCATGAAAGCCACCGCCAAAACTGCCGTCAAGAAGCCCGCCAAAAAAGCTGCCAGCAACAAGCCTAAAGTTGACGTTTATCAGATGTTGACAGATCGATTTATTGCCAAAATGGAGGCTGGTATGATTCCGTGGCAGAAGCCTTGGCAGAGCTACGGCCCCGCTCGCAACTTTGCCTCGGGCCACGTTTACACCGGTATCAATGCCTTGCTGTTGCCGTTCCTCTGTGATGGGATTCCGTTGTTTGTCACGTTTTTGCAGGCCAAGGAGCTAGGCGGCAACATTCGGGCCGGGGCTAAGGGCTTGCCCGTCGTGTTTTACAATGTGGTGGAGAAGGACAACGGCAAGGGCGACGATAAAAAGGAGAAGATTCCTTTTATCCGCTACACGACGGTTTTCAGCGTGTCGGACGTGGAAAATGTGGTGCTGGACCTACCCGAGCTGGACCAGCGTCCGAATGAGCCGATTGCCGCCGCGCAGGCCGTAGTAAGTAGCTGGGGCCAGTGCCCCCGCATCGAGCACAAGCAGCAACGGGCTTTCTATGTGCCATCGTTGGATTACGTGAACATGCCGCTGCTAAGCTCTTTCGTAAGTGCCGAAGCATATCATTCAGTACTGTTCCACGAGCTGGTACACGCCACCGGCCACAAAAGCCGCTTGTTTCGGGCTGATCTGGCTGATAACCTTGAAAAAGGCAGCGCCGGATATGCCCGCGAGGAATTGACCGCCGAGATGGGAGCCGCGTTTCTCTGCCATCTGGTAGGCATCAACCCCGCCTTGACCGAGGAAAACACGACGGCCTATCTACAGCACTGGTTAGGCCACCTCAAAAACGACAAGAAGCTGTTGGTGCAAGCTGCGGGCCACGCGGCCAAAGCCGCCAACATGATTCAAGGCATTGAGAGCGAGCCCCACGGGGCGGACTCGACCGCCGTAGCACAAGGACTAGTTTCTTTGGCAGTCCCTGGTAAGACCGGGTAAATACTGCTTGAATAGTGTTACCAACTTGCAACTTTTATAGTACCTTTCTCCTTTCTAGTGTACTTCTTATTCGGCTAGTATTATGACTCTCTCTCCAACTCGTCCCCGCCCCCAGGTAGCCCCCCAGAGGAAATTTCCGTATGTTCCCCGTATGGAAAAGCCCACCTTCTTACAACAGGAAGCTACCGAAGCCCAGCGCCGCGATATAATCAACCGAGCCTACGCTTCCGGCGAGGCGCAGGGGGCCATTATTACGGACAATGCCAGGGCTGCCTATAACCGCTACATTGCCGGCGATATTACGCTGGAGCAGGCCGTAGACCTGGCCATGAGCATCTATCCGAAGCCGGCCGCGCAATCCTGATCCCCATTCATTCTAGTACTAGCCATAGTCGGGCCTACTCTTATCGGTAGGCCCTTTTGCTACGTAGTAACTTAACTTATAGCGATGGATGCGTTTCAGGACCCCCGATACAGCCGCCCGAACAACGAAGTTTTTTTCAACAACGTTGGGGCCACGACGGAAAAGGAGCTACGGGAAGCAGAAGGTAACAACATTGGTCGGGTCGCCCTGCTTGTTGATGGAATCAAGCCAATGCCCGGCGACCTCGACGCGGCCCACCTGAAGCGCATTCACAAGGAGTTGCTGGGCAAGCTGTACCCATGGGCCGGCGAAACCCGCGCCTGGGGGCAGTTCCAGGGGCATAAGGAATTGCGGCAGGGTACGTTGTTCTTTTCTCCTTACGAGCAGATTGATACGCGGCTGGATCTGCTGAGCGACCAGCTCAAACAAGAGAACCAGCTGCGAGGACTCGATAAGGATCAGTTCGTCAAGCGGCTGGCGTACTACGCCGATCAATACAACTACGTGCACGCTTTCCGGGAGGGCAACGGCCGGACCTTGCAGGTAGTGGTGGCCGCAATCGGCCGGGAGGCGGGCTACGATGTGCGCCTGAGTGAGCAGCAAATAAAAGAGCGCTACAACCAGGCGCGCGACACGGCCATTCTCCGCAAAAATGCCGTGAACCCGGACGACAATCTAGTGCCCTTGCAAAAGTTGTTCAGCGACGCGACGACGCCCACGCCGGGAGCCCACGCCGAGCAGCTACGGCACCCTGATCAGGCGCGGCCCCTGGTGGCCCAGCACCCCGCCATGCAGCAGGCCGAGGCGCTGCGTACGTTGATTGTCGGGAGCCGGGAGCTTACCGAAGAATTATTGATGCAGCGGATCGTAAAGCATGAATTCAACGTGAGCCCGGATTACGTCTACAAAGCCAAAACGCAGGAAGCGGTTTTGATTGGCAAAGCGCAGGACGTGCAGCGCGAGCCGGTGACGTGGCCAACGTTTCGGGAGGAACTGCAAAAGCAGATGCAGCAGGTAGAATCCGACCCTAATGTTACCCGAGCTTCACGGGCACACTTAACGCAGCTGACAAAGGCGGGGGCAGTACTCGACACGAACAACGCGCTCACCCCTGCTTTTCGGGAAAGTGAAATTCCCCGGCAGCCGTTGGCCCTCTTAGGCCAGTCGCTCGACAATTTGTGGAAGGGAGGCCAGATGGAAAAGCTGTTGCGGGGCCAGGTATCGGACAGTTTGCCCTTATTCGTGGGTGAGAAGCAAGTGCCCATGCAGCTGATCTTGAAGCGCAACGAGAAAGGCGAGGCGGATATGCGCGCCATCTTACCGCCTGAAGTCCGGGAATCACTCAAACAGCAAATTGCTGCTCGTAAAGCCGATCAACAGCAAGGGCCGGACCCGAAGGCGCAGGCCCCTAAGCAGACCCCCCCGAACAAGCCCGACGACGACGAGGAACCCAGCCAGCGCAGAAGGCGGGGACCGAAAATGTAAGGCCGGGGCCGGTGGTTACGATGCCTGGAGTAGATCTTCTAATCGAAAGGTAGTAGGCTAGGGACCAGCTACACTTGCTTCCTAACTGTTACCATAGACAATGAAGCCCGGCTATTTAGTTGGGCTTTTTGTTTCTTGCGTGAGGGGTGCGTTCCCGCCTCTCTGTCTCCAACTGACAAGCTGTTTAGGATTGAAAACCAAGAAGACAACTAGCTACAGTGCTTTCATAATATATTCGACCAACGAATACGGCATGAAGTCCACCACGGCAGCAAAACCCTAGCTATTAGCTCAGGGCTGCGCACTCCCCCTTTTGATTATGAAAAACACCCTCTATTTGGTCCTACTTGGCCTTGCTGGCTGCGGTTCCCCTTCCACGCCTGCGGCTGACCCCCGAATTGCCCAAGTTCAGACACTACACAAGGAACTACTCGCTATAGAGACTCCCTTTTCAGAGACGGAAAATCAGATACTCGAACTGGAAAAGGAAGTCAAGAAAATCAGTGCCAACGGGTCAATGGAGCTAGATAAAGGCTTGCCATCACGTCGCCGGGAGTTTGCCAGTCTGGTAGCCGCAAGCGAAGCTTCAATAAGCACCCTTAATCAGCTTGACCCTGCTAAAAGCCAAGATGCCACACAAGCGCAGCTTATTGGCCAAACGCTCGAACGGGAACAGGCAATGGTGAAGCGGGCAAATGAGTTGGTGGAAAAAAACAGGACTTGGCTGGGCTTCTTTCAAAAAACGGCCGCATACCGCGACAGTATCAAAAACCAATAGGGCTAAATAGCTCTCTTCACCTAAACCGAACGAGAGACTTAACTTACCAGCATCAACCCTTCTAAGCGGGTGGTATAAGCTGGGGAGCACCATTGGGCTTTGCCTTCCCAGGGCGTTTTACCTGAAGGCAGCAGGGTAGTAGCCAGGCGAACCGTATTCTTCCCGAAGCGCCGGTTTACCGCGTCAAGCTCGGCCATCAGGCGGTTACGTTTATCGGACGAGGGCGCCGGCTCGAACAACGAAAGTTGGGTTTGGCCCGCGGGCTCCAGGCCATCGAGTACGACCCCGGCTTTGGTATAGCGGGAATCCGCCTGCCATAGTCGTTTCACGGCGAGGCGGGCTACGCGCAGCAACTCGGTGGTATCACTGGTGGCCACGCGTAGCGTGAGCACCAGTGAGCAGGAGTAGGGGGGCGGTTCCAGCCCGTAGCGGCTTTTGCTCAGATAGACGGTCATCAGGTGGGCCGCATCCCCTTGCCGGCGCAGCTTTTCCGCCGCCCGCGACGTGAACGTACCTACCGCCGCTAATACCTCATGAAACGCGCTCAGGGGTTGGCCGAAGGTGCGCGAGCAACTGATGCTCTTACGGGCCAGCGTGCCATCTTCACTCGGGGCCAGCCCGTGACACACCCGCCCTTGTAGTTCCTGCACCAGCCGCGCTCCCACCACGCCCCCTAAGTTCTTGCGTGCCCAGGCATCCGAGCAGCCGGCCAAATCCGCCGCCGTGCTGATACCGGCCGCTGCCAGCTTAGCAGCGTATTGCCGGCCAATTCCCCACACGTCCCCCACTTCGACTTGTTGCAGTGCCCAGCACCGCTTTTCGTCACTATCCAGGTGCAGCACCCCACCCAGCTCGGGCCGCTTCTTGGCAAGGCGATTGGCTAGTTTGGCTAACGTCTTAGTTGTAGCAATTCCGACGCAGGTAGGGATACCGGTACGGCGCTTCACATCGGCCCGGAGGGTACGGGCAAACGCATCAAGGTTGCTGGCCACGTACTTCTCTAAACCGTGCAGATCCAGGAAAGCCTCATCAATGGAATATATTTCCACTTCCGGGGCTTTTTGCGCTAAGTACCACATGACTCTGCGCGACATATCCCCATACAGGGCATAATTGGACGAAAACACGTTGACGTTGTGGGCTGCTAAATCTGGTTTGACCTGAAAATAAGGGTCGCCCATGTTAAAACCTAATTCTTTTGCCTCATTCGAGCGGGCAATAACGCAACCATCGTTATTAGATAATACGATGATGGGCTTTCCTTCCAGCTGGGGTTGAAAAACCCGCTCACAGGAAGCGTAAAAATTGTTGCAATCGACTAAGGCGAACATGAGCAAGCAGGTTAGTCGCGGGTGCGCAGTAGGGCCGAAAGCTTGCCTGGTACCAACTCATGCAGCACATGGGTTACCACGCCCCAGATCACAACCTCGTTTGTATTATCAATCTTATAAGGCTTGAAATTAGGGTTGGCCGGTTCCAGCCACCAGGTACCAGCCTTGCACACCAGCCGTTTCACCGTGCATTCCCCTTCGACCACGGCCACGACAATATGCCCGTGGTCGGCCTCCATCTGCTTGTCTACTGCCAGCAGGTCGCCGGTATGTATTTCGGCCCCCGCCATGCTTTCCCCCGCCACGCGCACCAGATAAGTTGCGTCGGGATGCCGCAGTAGCAACCTATTGAGGTCGAATAATTCCTCAATGTGATCAGTGGCCGGCGAGGGAAAACCGGCCGGAACTTCACAGCTGAACAGCGGTAGGTAGAAGGGGTTTTCGGTGGCAACAACCGGAATTAATTCAACGTCACTCATAGACCACGCAGACTAGGTTGGTCGCAAGTATACGCAGGTACTAATCAAATTAGCTGCATGAAGCTAAATAAAATAGTAATTCAGGTATAGGGGTAGATGTATTCTCACTACCCGGCGCGGCTGGCGGGCTCCGAAACTAGAAAGAACAAAAGGGAAAAAAAGAGGAACGGGAACGCGAAAAAGATGTTCAAATAATTTGTATTAAATGCACTTATTTTGTTTTTATTTAGTAACAATGGCGCTATATTTTCGTATAATATACAAATAGACAGATAGTTACATAGTTTAAGCCGCTCCCATGAAAGCCACTGCCACCGCCCCCGAAGTTGTAGCCAGCCGCCCATCTCGTCAGGAGAAATACAACGGCATGAACTGGATTAGCCAGTATAAGCGCTTGGCAATCTACTTGCGCGACGGGTTGGCGTGCGTGTGGTGCGGGGCCACGGTAGAGCAGGAAGGCACTCAGCTCAGCCTCGACCATGTGCAAGCCTACAGCCACGGCGGCAGTGACGAGCCATCCAATCTGGTAACGTGCTGCATGAAGTGCAACCGCAGCCGCAGCAACCGCAGCAAAGAAACTTTTGCCGCCGTAGTAGCTCGCCGGTTGGGCAATGTCGTTACGCGGGAGCGGATTCTAGCCAACATCTACAACGCCCGGCGCCGGCAAGTAGAATTGCACTACCAGACCGCTAAAGACCTCGTAAAGCGGCGCGGCTCCTGCTTTGCGGCGTTGCAGTCCAACGAGCTACAGGGGCGCAGCTAGCGCCCCGACTTGCCATCTGATAGCAGAATTACGGGCCGCAGGTAGCGGTTTTTTTGTGTTCAATTTGTACATAGAAATACAGGTAAATAATACATTTATTTTGTTATTATTCAGTAACAAAGTAGCGGCTGTTTCCGTATAACCTAGTAGATAAACAATCAGTTACACCCTTTATCTGCTGCCTTATGCAACCTCCCGCCACCTCCGTTCAGAGAATCAGCCAGGCCGAAACTACCAAGCTGATCCGCGCCGCGCTGAAGCGTCACTTCCCCGGCGTAAAGTTCTCGGTCAAGCAGGCCACGGGCTCGATGGTGAGCGCGGTAGATATAGCCTGGACGGACGGCCCCAGCACCGGGCAGGTAAAGGCCCAGGTTGGCCACATGGTAGCCGGGGCCTTCGACACCAACGGCGACGACTGCTATACGAACAAGGCTCCCCAGCCCCATGTTACCGGGCAGGGCGAGTTGGTACCCGTACGCTACGAGCTGGATTCAATCGACTACCAGCGCCGTTTTAGCGGCCCGTACTGCTTTGCCATTGGGCAGAGCCTCGACCTGACCACCGCCCCCACGTTGGCCCAGCAGCTCGATTCGTTGCTGCAACGCTACCAGGGCGAAGCGACCATAAAGACCCACGAGGCCACGGGTAACGTGCTGTTTTCGTCGGGTCACCATTTGGCCCAGCATGATTTCAGAAGCTGCCAGCGGGCGCTAGAGGCCCAGGGCTACGGCGCAGAGGTGGACTACGACGCCCAGGAGAACCGCCACTTTCTGGCTATCTATTCGGTAGCCTAGTTTTTCCCCTCCCGATTTCCTTGCCATGACTACGTTGCTATTGCCGGCACCCCTCATTACCTGCCAAGTGCTCAACCGTTACACCGCCGCCGGCAAGTTCGACCAAGAGGTGCAGGTAGAAAGTGTGTCCGGTACCCTTGCGTTTCTGACGGACTATGCAACAGTGTTCAAGCAGCCCCAGGCCAGCGGGGAAGTGCAAGCGTACCGCCCCGAGCGCCCCGCCCCGACGTATCGGGTTCGGGAAGTGCCGACCCTGACGAGCCAGCAGCGGCACAGGTTGGAAGCGGCAGTATGGGAGCACACCTACGGCGACTTTAAGGGAGAAACGAACGGGCAGCGCTGCGTAATGGGCCTGACGCGGGGCGGGACGTGCTCCCAGCCGCTGAGTGCTTATACGTCCTTACAGCTACTCGACAAGCTGCCAGCCAAGGTGAAGCCGGCTTTTGCCTCCTATTACGCCCGCTAGTACTGGCAAAAAGACAAGCCCCGTTGAGCAATCAGCGGGGCCTTTTTGCAAGTAGAAAACCACGTATTATTTACCTGTTATTTGTTGTATTTTAGTAACAAAGCAGAGGCTCTTTTCGTATAAATAGGTAGTTAACCACTTCATTACCTGTATTATGGCTTCTTTCGCTACTGCTACTTCATCTGTTGCCGAATGGGTGGCGCACCTCAGCCCGGCCGCAATGGCTGACTACATCCTGACCAGCTATAACGGGCTGCTGAGTTGGTCGGCGTTGGAACTGCTGACTCACGAGGATTTCCAGTCGGCCCCCGATATGCCGGACGGCCAGGGCCAGGATACGGTGAACGTGCAGAATCTACGTGCTGCCTTAACCGAGTTGTACCCCGGCCATACGCTAGCCTTATGGCGCGTTGCCGGGCGCGGGCACCTAGTTATCACGGTACCCGGAGGGAACGCCGATACGTGGCCCGCCCAGATACCGCAGCCCGCCGCGCAGCAGTAGCGCCCAGCTCTTTCGGTTGATTCTCTTTTTAGCGCCCTTAGCCCATGATCCGCCCCCTAACTATCGACATTGAAGGCCAGCCGGTGAAAGTGCATCGGAACCTGAAATACAAAGACAAGGGCCTTTGGTCGGTGCTGTTTAAAGTCGATGGGAAGGAGAAGGTGATTGCCGTTCTACCGGAAGTAAACTTGCTGAACGTGCAATTTTTGGTACGAGAGGGAGGACGCCAGCGAGTGATTGCTGAAAAGTGCAAAAACGTGCACGCGTTTGCCATTGGGCTCTTTACAAAAGTCGATTCGCAGCCCCAAACGGCCATTACCTACGACCCCTACGAGTGCGGGTACTTTTATCAGAAGCAGAACAAGGCTCCGATCTGTTCGGCCAGCCATGCCCGACTAGTTGGCAAGGAGGCTTTTGCCACCGACAACAGCCTGTTTTGAGCCCGGCTTACCGCCCCCCCCCAACCAGAAGAAACAGGGTATTTTACAAAGGTATTATATGCCTATTTTATGTTGTAAACCGGTAACATAAAATGTATATTTGGCGTATAAACTATTAGATAATCAATTACTTAAATGACAAACGAAATGGGTGCTTCCCTTCGCACTGCTACTCCCGAGGCCCGGCCCACGCAAGCTGATAGCCGCATGTATCATCGGGTGTTTTTTCAAAAACACTTTACGACGGCGCCGATGGTTGGAAAGGTAGCCGACGCTTATCTAAGCTTCGAGTCGTATGAAAGCGTCGAGCAGTTCGTTAAACGAAACGGGACGCTGATAGCCGGGCAGGAGGGCCATGCTGATTACCGGCTGGTGATTCTCGCTATTACCAGTACCGGGCCAGGCAGTCAGGGGCCATGCCCTCTGGCACCGTCTAAAGCCCGGCCCCGGCGTACGGCCGACCGCATTTTACGGTCCCACGGGCTACAGCTCGCGGCCGTGGTGACCGAGATACCACCCTGCTATAAGTTTTTGCGAAAGGGAGAGCACAACGGCCGGCAGCACTGGTTGTTTTACAGTGTCGTGTATCAGAATTACATCCTGGCAGTGGAGGAAACCGGTACTTTCTTGGCGGTGATTGCCAAGCCGAAACCAGCCCCCGCCCAACGCCCAAACGAGGCGACCCTAGCCGCGGCCTAATCTTTCACCCAGCAGATAACGCTATGTCTAGCCTAGTCAATACCGCAAACAGCTACATCATCCCCCTGATTTGGGAAGTATATGGTACGCTGGAAATCGAGGCCCCCACGTTGCGGGAAGCCATGCTCTTAGCCCAGGGTCAGGAAGGCAGCCTACCAACGCGGTTCAGCTCACTAGAGGGCAGCGAGCGAGTAGACGTATCCAGTATCCGCCACGAAAATGCGGGCGTCCCCTTCGAGGCAACCGACGCGCAGTATCTGACCGAGCAGGAAGCCCGGCAGCACTACAGCACCCTCCACCCGCACCCTGTTTACTCGGTTGCGCAGGGGCAGCACCAGGTAGGGGAGGGCAAGACAACGGAAGGCTACCACGATTGGGTTAGTCGGCTGGAGGTGCAGCAATGGCTCGACGACAACGACCCCGACAGGTAACCCCGAAAGGGACAAAAAAGGCCCATTCAGACAAGTAAAATATACAACTTAATTGTTGTATATTGGAAACAAAGGAGGTGGCTTATTCGTATAAACTACTAGATAACCAATAAGTTACCCTTTAACTCTACTCCCGTGAGCCAACACATTTTCCAAGCTACCAGCGGCAGCCAGGCCGTGCGCGTTCAAGCTGGCTGGGACCGTCCCTTGCAGCACTATTACCTTCTGGTAGAAACTGTGTGCGAGAAGGAAGAAGACGAAACCTATCTTTTCGTGAGCGATTTAGGCGATGGCTTGCCGGTGGAGGCCATACAGCCCGCCCTAAAGGAGCTGAAGATCACTCCCCCCAAAGGCTTCCTGAAGGAAGTTTGCTTCGACGGCGAAGTGAACATGGGCAACAAGTGTAAAAACTGGGACCGTCGTACCAGTGCCCGCCACCGTCGCCGGCCCCTCAATCTGCTGAACCGGCCCCGAGTTACGCTACTGCTCAGAAAGAGCGGCTATGCCGAGCGCTTCTTTGCTCGCTTCACCCGTGATAACCGTCCCGATCTGTTGATTTTCCTCTGGCAGCTAGCTGAGCAGTACCCCAAGCTGGTTGTTGCTCGCTAACTCCCGAGCACCTAGAAGCCCCGCTACACACGTTGGCGGGGCTTTTTTTTGTAGGTGGAATTGTAGTTGACTTTTTGTAGTTTGTGCATAAAAATTGTTGTTATAAAGTAACAGGATGAGTGTTTTTATCGTATAACTAGTATGATTTTCAGGTACTTAACTCTTTTTAAGAATGAAAGCTGAAACCAACTATTTTTTCATCTATACCCGGTGCCAGGACCAGCAGAAGTTCGCCGTTACGGATATAAAATCCGGCCAGCAGGTAGGCAATTTGCTGTATGCCTCGCGGGTGGAAGAAGCCGACGTGGAAGGGGTGCTTCAGCAGGTTCGGGAAGCCGCAGGCCCGGACGTAGAGGTGAAGGCCGTACCTGTTCGTAAGGCGGTGCGCAGCTCGACCCCGGCCAAAGCCCCCACACGTCGGACCGCAAGCGCCAGGAGCCCGCGCCAGACCTGCTCGACACCGTACGTCGGCTTCAGCGCGAAGCCGAGGCCGGTTCGCCCACGCCGGCCGCTGGTAAAAGCCGCGTTGAGCGGACGCCCACAACCTACACGCTGTATCATAGTGCAGCCGATGGCTGGGAATTGCTGTGCCCCCAGGGCAAACGCCTGAACCCTCCCATTGTAACCGCCCCGGCAATGGCCTGCTACATCAAGCGTAACAAGCTCAGCAGTCGCATAATGAACCTAACTTTTTTAGTTGAGTCTCCCAGCGGCGGTGGCAATTCAGCCCTCCTGAAAATTGCTGCTGAACCCGCGTGATCCAACTGCATAAATTGCATTGTTAAACATATATCGGCCTATTCGTCAGCTATATGCCTATTGAACTTGCATTTCTCTTGTTTTTTTCTGGTAACATAAATATACCTTAGATAGTGAAAACACTACCTGTTGAGCAAGGCGAGCGACGAGGCGTTCCCTGACTAAGAAAACTTCAGACTTTATAGTCCCCAAATTGCGTTACACGCGTTACCTGAACGACAGGAGTCCAGCTTAGAAAGCTTTCTCGTGTAGCGCTCCTTATCACCAAAAACCCAAAGCTCCATTCTTCAATTAATTACTCCTATTCTCAATGGCTAAATTCCCCATTCGCCTTGAAGGCCAGACCATCATCTGGGATAGTTGGTCGTTGACTGATCCACAGCGCCAGGTATTGCTGCTCTTATGTGACAACGACTTATCCCTTTTCCAACAGCGAGCGGACGGTGTTGGGGTGAAGACAGCCGCGAAGATGCTGAGCGAGTTACTCCAGAACGAGGACCGTTTCTATTCCATCCCCGACCTGACCCCCGACGAGTTTGCCGCCGTGGTGGAACTCATGTTTAAGTTTTGGACGATAGGCCGCGAAGTAGCTGATGCCTGCCTGGTGGTAGAACCGACCTAACCACTTGCCGCAGACATGGAAGGTAAGAGCTGCCTCGAAAGGGGCAGCTCTTTTTGTGCCTCAACCGGCCGGGAAGGGGTTTAAAATAATGTAAATTATACAATTAATTTGTTGTATAAAGGTAACAATGAGAGCGCCAAAGTCGTATAACTAAGAAGAAACGAGCTACTTATCTTTTCTTCCCTTTGGTTTTCGTCTATGGAAACGCCTCTGATTCTGTTCGCCCCAGCTGCTTCCCAAGCAGTAACGAAAATCTTCTTACAGGTGGCTTGTATCGACAAGACCGCTTTGAAACAGCACAGCTACCATGAGTTACCCGAGCAGGCGCAGCAGTACGCTACCCGCCAGCAAGGGGCGTGCATCGGGGAGCTTGTGGATTTGGGCACCTACGCTGCGTTAACGCGCCTGGACAGCAAGCGCGGGATGCCGGTTCGCACGAGTTACCCGACGCTGGTTGCCGCGCAGGACGCGGCCCAGCGTTGGGCCAAGAGCCGCTTTCGGCCCCTGGCCTTGTATCTGCCCATCCTGCAAGTGCGGCCTACGGACTCCCCTACCCGGTTTGAGGTTGTGTTGGTGCAGCGCAGTATTGATCAGCTCGTACTACAGCAGCGCCGGAATGCCTTGTGTCCCCCGGAGCAAGCGAAGCTGGAGGCCCTACGGCTGGAGGGCATGGTGATTGCCGAATACACGCTCTATTGCGGCGGTGTCACGGAGGTTACGCGCTACAACGCCTGCTATTGCCGGACGCAGAGCGCCACCTACGGGGCTGGGCCGGAAGCCGCCTGGTTGGCAACTGAAGAGTGGGCCAGGAAACGGTTTTCACCCGCGCCCACCGCCGACCAGCTAACCGCCCAGCAGTGGGACGCCTACGAGCAGCAGGCCGCTAACGAAGAGGATTACCGGTTGCTGCATTCATTGGGCGGCTATGGTCCGGCCACGCGCCAGCAGCAGAGCCGCATGCAGGAGCGCCACCCCTTACGCCGGGCTTATGATAACCGCTACCGCCCCGAGCTGGAAAAGAAGCCCCGGCCCAAGCCCCCGGTACGCCCAGCAGCCCCAGTGGTCCCGGCCCGCGTCGAGGCTACGTTACGCCTCGACTTCGAGCGAGACCTAAACCAAGCTGCCTAATCCGTAACCAGATGATACCAGCCGCTAACAACTATCCGTTACGGGTGAAGCATTCGCCCCGTTCCCAGCGTAAAGCTGAGCGCAAGCAGCAGGCCCAGGGTCGCTATCCGGGGGTTGCTTCGATCTACCGCCGCAATCTTGCCGCTTACTTCAGCAAGTTCATGCTGGCCGAAGCCGATAAAGGCACCTACCGCACGGCTGATACGGAGCGGTATCGCCGCCACCTGGTATCCTACCAGCAGGAACGGACGGAATGGCGGGAGCAGCAAGCCTTCAAGGCCCAGCAGGCAGCGGAAGCCGAGGCGGTACGTACGGCCGAGGCTATTCCCATCGAGCATCTGCTGACCGGTTGGGACTGGCGCGTATCGTTCGAGGTATACAAGCCCAAAAAGCAAAAGAAGCTCTGGCATGACAAGGACCGGTTGACGGCCGGCCCCACCCCGGACGAGGTGAACCAAGCCGTCCTCACCTATTGCCAGCAACACGGCTGGGAGCTACGGCAGGTCTACGGAGCCGAGCCCCTGCACCTGGCCTTTGCCATTGATCGGCGCGCGCCCGACCGGCGCGTGAACGCAGGAGAACGGCGGCTGATTGTCCCGCCGCTGGCTTTCGGCCAGCAAGAGCCACCAGCCCCGCCCGCCAAGTCGCGCCGGCCCAAACCCGCTATTCAACTCACTTTACTTTAGCCCCCCCCGCTAGCCATGGAAACGATCTTGCTTGATTCGCCCCTGTGTCGGCCTTCGGAACTGACGACCCGCAACGCTGAGGGAAAGTCGGTCCTCACCCTGGAGGGAGCCGCCTACTTGATACACTTATTTCAGCACGGCTATTTGATTGAGTTTGACCCTGACCTAACCGGCGAGTTGAACGCGCTACCCTATCTACGCTTGGACCGTGCCGCCACTAGGCAAGCATTCTTGCTCATACAGGCCCAGGCCGGGACGAAAGTAGAAGTCAAGGAAGCCGCTAATGTATTGTGGCACATGATCCGCGAGTTTCAGACTGAAGCCCTTACGCGGGCCACCAGCTGGCTACGTGGAGCCGAGGCCGAGGCGAAGCTGACCGAGTTGTTTGCGCGGGAACTTCGGGTCGAGGGGGAAGAGGTTATCGGCTACTACCCCAAAGCCGGAGGCTTTACCTGTTTCGATACCACGACGGGCGAGCTGGATTGCCGCATTATCTGGACCAAGGACGAAGATGCCGCCCACCGCTGGCTGTTGCGTACTATCGACAAGCAGGACCTACCGCAGCAGGCCCAGGGCACGTAAGCTCCCGCAGCACCTTTGCCCAACTATGATAAAGGTACAGTCGCGGGCGAACCTCTTGCCTGACTGCCTGAGAGCCCGGTCCCGGCGACTGTACCTTTATCATAGTTGGGGAGGTGGGTGGTTTGCCGCCAGAACGCTAAAAACCACCCTGATAGCCTTTTAAGCGCCGCAGGCAGAGAACTCAACTGAAAGAATGAAGCGCGAAGCGCCGGAACCTTCTTTCAATTCTTTAAAGCTCTTTATTTCTTTCTTCTTTAGGGCGTCATAACTATTTGAAAAGCAGCAGGATATGCCCCTCAACTATGATAAGAGTACAGGCTACCTATGATAAGAGTACAGGCAACCTATGATAAGAGTACAGGCAACCGTGATAAGAGTACAGGCTATTCATGATAAGAGTACAGGATCTATGATAAGAGTACAGTCAACTGTGATAGGTAATTCTGCTTTATCATAGTTGTTGGTATCTTGTAGGCGACACGCCCGCCTGCCTGCCTCCCTTCCGTCCCACTCCGACTTCGCCCCGATCATGATTGGTAACCTAAGCGCCGGTAACAAAGATGTTTACCAGCACAATTATCTGATTCGCACGCCCCTGAAAATGGGCGAGTTGGAAGCTCGTATTTTCAATCTGGCCTTGCGGTGTGTTCATCAGTCGCAGACGGAGCTACCGCCCATCGAAATGAAGCTGACCGACGTAGTGCCCAACTACGGCGCGAAGGCGTATCCATTGGTGCGGGCCGCTTGTGACGCCCTCTACAATCAGTCCCTGGACCTGCGTACCATCGGCAGCAACGGTAAACGGCGGGATTACAGTACCCGCCTCGTCTATCAGTTGGCGCTCGATGAAGGCACCGGCTACATCCGGGGCTCCTTTGCCCCGAGCATCAAACCCTACCTGCTCGAATTAAAGCAAGTCGGGGAATTCACCAGGGCCGACGTAATCAAAGTGTTGGGCCTGAATAATCCGCACGCGCAGCGCCTGTACTGGATATTAAAATCGTGGGAGTCGCCCACCAAGGAAACCGTCAAGGAAATTTCGTTGGCCGAGCTGCAAGCCTATCTCTTCGATACGGCCAGCCCTTATCCCTTGTGGGCCGATTTCAACCGCTTCGTGCTGAAAATAGCCGACAAGTGCTTCCAGCGAGTCGGGTTCCGGGTGAAGATGGAACCGCGCAAAACCGGCAAGAAAGTAACCTCCGTGGTCTTCACGATCCCCTTGCTACCCGATGAGGCGGAAGCCACGGCTGAGCCAGTACAGGAACCAGTAAAGGGCCAATTAACGCTGTCCATGGTAGGAGGGGAGCCCACCGATAAGTTCACCCAGCTCTTTCAGGTCCTATCAACTCGCTACGAGGTAGCTGAATGGCAACTCGGGCTAATTATGCAGGTAGTTGGGAAAGACCCCGTGAAGTACGACAAGGTGAAAGAGATTATCAGTAGGACCAATGGCGGACGGGCAGAGCTGAAGATGCCGGTTGGGGCGCATGTATGGTCGGAATTAAAGCACGCGTTCCCCTCCTTGCAAAAGGCCAAAGAAGCCAAGTACCCAAAGAAATAGTTAAGTAAGCAGGCATGAAAAAAGGGGAATGGCAGTGTGCCAGTCCCCTTTTTTATGGTGGGAGTGCTCGACTACCTTTCTCCGATTACATAATTCAGGTTTACTTCCGCCGCAGGACCAGTGGCAGTCTGAGTCTTAACCACTTTGTTATCGAGCAGAATATCTCCCTTGATCGTACTGGCAGCTGTCGCACCCTTCAGACTGGCTAGGATGCTTACGTACTGGCCAACCTTCATCGTTCGCTTGAAGGTGGTAGTAAAGGGAACGGCCACGTTCACGGCAGTAATCGTGGCGCCGGTTTCATTGTCGTAGCCAATGTAGCTGGCCACCGGGTCAGTAGAGGTAATGCGATACTCGACCGTGTATTCTTTGGGGTCCAGGTTTATAGACGGCGAGGGATCATCATTACCACAGGCAGAAAGGCCAAGCGTCACCACTGCTAGCAGGGAATAAATAAGGTTTTTCATAGCACGTATTCTGTATGTAAAAGGGAATGAGCCGCTAACGTACAAAAAGAGTGCTGTATTTCGGTAACACACGAGTTTGAAGCCCAGCCAACAGGTAAGGCAAAGAGAACAAAAGGGAAGAAAAAGGTGGGTTAAGCTCAACCTTACGGGGTGATAGAATACGCAAATAATACAATTATTTTGTTGTTATTTGGTAACAAAAGCATGGCCTTTCACGTATAAATACCAAATAGCCAGCCACTTAATTGTACTGCCATGAATACTACCCTTACCCAGCCAGTAGTTACCGGCCTCGATTTCCAACAAATTTCCGGAGATTATGAAATGCCGTGGTACGGCGGGGCAGTTTGGCACGACAAAGCCCGCCACGAGCTGCTATGCTGGGAAGGTGTTGGGGATGGCGGCTGCGAGATGTTTCCGGTAATAATGGGCGTGCAGCGGGTGAGCATATCAGATACCGGCGTTCAGATTTACTATCAGAACCAGTTGCTTTCCCTAGACGACTACTGCCAGGCCCAGGGCCAGCCCGCGCCGCAGAACGAATCGGAGCGCCTGAGCGCCTTACTCGACTTGATAGCCCGTGACGGTTTCAGCAGCTTCTTTCGCAACGGCCTGAGCTTAGGCTACGAGCCAGTTACCGAGGCCGAGATTGACCGCTACATCGAGCAGGCCCAGGGGAGTCCCAAACCGGCCGACACCCGCCCGCAGCGCAGCCCCCAGCAGATTGCGGGCGACGAGGACGACGACTTGCCGTTTTAAAGCACTGAAAGCCCCGTTACGCCGCGTAACGGTGCTTTTTGGCGATATAGCAAAAAGGACAAAAGGGAAAAAAGAGGCCGGCTAGTTTTGTAACTATAAAAGTGTATTTAATGCAATAAAATTGTTGTTAATCAGTAACAAACAGCAAGATTTTTTCGTATAATATACAAAGGAACAGGGATTTAACCACTTATTGTATAGCCCAATGGAAACCACCCCAGACAGCCGATTTATCATTAGCACCTTTAGCCGGGAAGAGGCCCTAGTGGATGGCACCCTGATTGATTGCAGCCGCGAGAGCCGCGAGGCCGGGATAGCGTTTCCGGTAGCGGTGACGGCGGCGGTGCACGCGGCCTGCATTGCGTGGAACAATGACAAGGAGCAGGAATACCAGGACGAGAGCGGGCGGTGCTGGGATTTAGTGACGATGCTTCGCTTAGCCTGCCAGAAGGCCCGCAATTCGGGCACCGACACGGTTTTCTTTAGCGTGCTGTGTATTCCTTCCGGGGGGCGCGTAGTGCGGGAAGTGCAGCTAAAGGCGGTGGTTGGGCCGGGGGACGCCCGCGAGCCGGTGCTGACGGTCCTGTTACCGGACGAAGACTAAGCCGGAAGCCCATCCCAGCAGAAACCGTTGCCTACCAGGTGACGGTTTTTTTGTGGGGGTACGGCGGCAGTTTCCTAACTAAAAATCACGCAATTAATACATGTTATTTGTTGTTATTTGGTAACAATTTAGGTGCCTTAAACGTATAAACTAGTAGATAGCCAGTTAGTTAACCTCTTTATTTCTTTCCTATGTACGGTGCCGCTGTTACCCCGCCTACTGCCAAACAGATTGCTAACGGTATAGCCCTCATGAACTCTACCTCCAGATCCAGTCTGCGCAAGGTCCTGGAGCACGCGATGTTCACCCCCGCGCGGCGCCAGAAGGCCGAGGAACTAATGAAAGAGGCCGATGCCGCCACCCTGTTACGGTGGAAGCTCAAGGCGATGGAGGAAATCAAGAAATACGAGGGTGCCAGCTAGGCACCCTCATGCCAGGAAGTCACTTTAATAAGCCCCACTTTTTGTCTTAGCTAAAAGTTTGGTACAAAGGTTAAACGAGGAATTAGAAATTGTCAACCAATTGATTGTGTAAAAGGCTTCTACGTCATAACAGAGGGTTTTCCAAGGTTTCACCGCGGCAATTAAACTGGTCTTGCCGGTTGCACAGTTGCCAGCTCACAAGCAAGCTGGCATCCTGCTGAATTGCTGGCCTGTAGTCCATGTGCGGTGCAGGGCTTACGCATCAAAATTGGACAAGAGCCTTTGCTGCATCTGATTACGACTAGCCGCAGCAGTTCGACTTTCGAACTAAATGTGCCTTTGCAAGCGATAAAAGAAGGGTAAAACGTTTGATGTGTAAGCCCTGATGAGGGGTGAGAGTCACGATGAAGGCCGAACAGGTCAACAAGGTGGGGCTTGCAAGCGACACCGGTGGCCTCACTTTCTGGCTCCATTTTCGGCTACTCAATCGCCACCGATTGGTGGGGGCCGGCAAGGTGCACCTTCCTGACCCCATCGCAGCGCACTAGCAGTCGTGAACCGAGCACCCCCTGGCAACCGGGAACCAGCCGCCCGTTTAACCTCGTATGATTGCGGTGCCTTTCGGTGAAGGGCAGCTGGAGCAGGAAGTAGGGTCACCACGTTTAACCAAACGCGCGGCTGCGGCCTCGACTTTGCTACAAAGAAAGCGTGCCCTGCTTCCGTTTTGCCTGAAGACTGCACAGTATGGAGGGAACCTAAGCCGCGTGCGGGTATCCCGTATTTGTACGAGACAAGTTGTGGCAAAACCCTGGCCGGCTGATGGTTTCATCTGCTTACTGCTTACCCAATGCCCTCCGCAAACCCCCTGATTTCCCCGCTCAAGTACGTCGTCGGAATCGACATTGCCAAGAGCTCCTTTGTCGCCTGCTTTGGCCAGGCGGACAGCCACCAGCAGTTGCTCTTTGGCAAGGAAACTACCTTTGAAAACACGCTGGGCGGCTTTGCCAGCCTGCTCAGCTGGGTGGCCCGGCAGCAAGCGGTTGCCGTTCCGCTGTGGTTTGTGGTCGAAGCCACCGGCGTCTACTACGAGGAGCTAGCGTACTTTTTAGCCGATCAGCAGCAGCTACTCAGCGTGCTGTTGCCCAACAAGGTGAAGCATTTTGCCCGCAGCACTGAACTCAAAAGCAAGACCGACCAGCTGGACGCGCGCTTGCTCTGCCGGTTGGGTCTGGAGCGGGCGCTGCCTGCCTGGCAGCCGCCCACGCCGGCGCTGCGGCAGCTGCGGGCCCTGGCCCGCGAGCGGCAGGTGCTGACCAAGCAAGGGGCGCAGCTCAAAGCCCGCGTACATGCTTACCAGCATAGCTACCAGCCCGATAGCCGCACACTGGCGCGCTTGGCGGCCCAGCAGCAACTTATCCTGCAGCAGCTGGCAGCGCTGGACCAGGACCTGACGGAACGGCTGGCGGCCGAGCCGGAGCTGGCGCGCAAGTTGGCCCAGCTGACCAGTATTCCAGGAATCGGCCGAACGACAGCCATCATCGTGGTGGCCGAAACCAGCGGCTTTGCCCTGGTCGAGAACGAGCGCCAGCTCGCTTCGTACGCCGGCCTGGACGTGGTGCAACGGCAAAGCGGCCTCTCGTCGCATGCCACCCGCATCTCGAAGCGCGGCAACACACGCCTGCGCACGGCGCTCTATTTGCCCGCGCTCAGTAGCCTGCGCTATAACCCGCGGCAAATCGCCTTTTATGCCCGATTACGTACGCGCCACCCCAGCGGCAAGCCGGGCGTCATTGCGGTCATGCGCAAACTGCTCGTGCTCTGCTACTCCCTCTGGAAAAACGATCAAGCGTATAATCCCGACTACCCCACGGCCCACCAGCGCAGGCATGAAATAGCCCCGGCCACAGAAGTGAGCCGAGGCTACACAGGATGAACGCGCACGTCCTCCTTCAGGAAGTCGAAGATAAATAAATGCGGCTTAGCGCTTGCTTGCCATCACAGTATCTTTGTACCAAACTTTTAACCGAGGCCGCAGTTGCGGCAGCAGGCGCTGCAGGGCCGGACGCTCCTCCCTAGAAGCGGCTCTTTCCGGCACCATCTCCGTGCAGCCGTAGGCCAGAAGGGCGTCTGCTTGTCAATGCAGTTGTCGGTTTGCGGTACGCATGCAGGAGTAGCCGATACTCATGCTGAGTATTCTCAAGAAGTCAATTAAGCTCAAAATAGTGAGCTGTTGATTCGTGAGAACAGGAAATGAGACAAATTTTGGGTGAGTTAGCTGGCGACGAATCGGCCGGGGCGGATGGTCCGTGAAAACGTCCGTTTAGTAGGACGGACGACACCCAACAGAATCCGCCGCCACGTCCCTAACGGAAATTTCTGTTCTTACGCTATCCCTATTTGTATAACCGCTTCACTTCACGGTGAAACACATATTGTTTAGGGAAAGCAGCTAAACTTTAATTTGGATCTGATTAGCTACACGAATAGTTTCATAAATGGGTATTCCGGCAAGTGAGGTCAGTGAAACTGTGAAAGCATAGGGGACTCGACCATCTTGCTCATCCCAACCTTTGTGGGCGGTAACAGCAAATAATAGACGGTCACCGATAAGTTTGTAACCTTTGATCGTTGCCCAGTCTTTTTGCAAAGTGCTGTCTTGTCGGCGTACGATACGGGCACTTTGTTGACTGTTAGGTAACACGTTTACTTGCCAGGGAATAGATTCAGTACCGACAGTAAGAGGTAGTTCTGTTTCGTCGTCCGTATCTAGTGCTAGAGCCATATTGATACGAGCGGAAAAAGATTCTTCGCTCTCTCCCAAGTTAGCTGCCTTCCACTCGAGCCGGGTCGATACGTAATTGCGCAATTTCTGGCGGGTGCGCCTAGGTCGTGCAGCATAAGACAGAGTTGCTTCTAACCGGAATTCGGAAGTATCGCTCAAACCTGGTAAGCCGGCTAGGCGGACTTCGTAGAGGTGAGCTTCGCCAGCTTTGATTTCGGCTTCACTAACGAAGGTGATGCGAGAATCAGAGTTTTCGAGAGCACGTTCGAGATTCGGAATCCCGTAGCCGAGTGTGCGAAAATGAAAAAGTCGGTCTTCGCGAGTGTTGCTCTCTAAAACTGTTGGCCAGCGAGCTGATTGTACAATCAGAGCCCGGTAAAGGAGAGTGGAGTTTTGAGGGAAGGCACCAGCAAGGGCGGCAGCAATATGCATGACCTTAGGAGCTGCGTAGGAAGTGCCCACATCAGTACGTGCAACGGGCGGATGCCCGCCTAGAGTAGAGCAAACTAGCTCAGGGCAAGCGTCGATTATGCCGGGAGCGAAGGTATTGGCAGCCGTCAACACATAGTCACCACCGTACTCCACTACGTCGGGCTTAATCATATTCCACATGCCCAGGCCACTACGCGAAAAGGCAGATGGATTATCGCGTCCACCGAATGAATTGTGAGTCGCGCTGGAAACTTGATCGTAGCAAACAGAACCAACTGTAAGAACCTGACATCCTTGGGCTGGGTTGGCAATACGGCTGGAATTTTCGGCTAGATATGTAGGATAGGGGCGACCTGCGGCGAGGTGCTGGGCTACTCCTAATCGTTGATGGTGCCAATCGTCGTGGAGAATATTGCCAGCGCTCAGGATGAAGAGAACGTCGTGGTCGTAGCTGAGACGGTCCAGTTCAGCGGCCCAGGAGGACATATGTACTGTTCGGCAAGGCCCAAGAGTTTGGATGGACATAGCAAACAATCGTGTGCCATTGATCCGGTAATCTTCCACAATTTGCCTCATCAGCCGAGTAGGATACAGATGGGGCATTTGATTGCGTGCATTGAGTACTCGGGCATTCTGCAACCAAGCTACAGCTTGTACCTGACCAGATTGTGGTACTGAATGAGGATATAGCACCGCGCCAGCGATGCGAGTACCGTGTCCTCCACCCGGTACCAGATCGGCTACGCTCGGGTCACTGGGTATATAGGAGCGGGAATTTGTAGCATCAACTGCCGGTGCTAGAAGTCGGTGCCCTTCTTGAATACCGCTATCGATAATACAGACTTTGGGGGCGCCAGCGGCAGGTGGGAGTAGCTCTACATCATAGTCGCGGAACAGCAGCTCTTCACGATTCTCCTCAACAGCCTGAATATTCCATTCGGCAATGTCTAAAGCGTAGGGGAAATTCAGAGCAATGTCTTTGACACATTTGCCACTGACGCGCAGGTAGTAGTTGGTAGTATCAGCCTGATCAATTTGATCTAAGATATTGCCCTCGTGTGCTTGAATAATGCGTTCGAGGCGTTCGACGCGGCGGTCTTTCTCCTCATCCCAGACTAGTACAGCGCGGCGCCACTTTTCTAATTCCCGCTCATCGGCTAACAGAGGTTGTGGACCGGGAGAGGGCTGATCGATGGAGACAGAGACTTCGATGTAGCAATCGGATTCGTCGTCGAGTGTGGCCCAACGCTGCCATAGGCTGTCGCCAACCAGCAAGTCTAGAGCTTTCTGGCCACGAGGAAGGATTTCCCAAAGCTTAGCTACGTTCTTTACACCGTTTGATTCACCTTGTATCATACGGCCCAAACGGCTGGTTAGCTCTGGCATCTCAGCGGAGGTAGCCACGGCGATTATGAAGCCGTCATCTTCCACGGCCACCACATCGATGCCCCAAGCCCGCAATTGGCTAGGGTTAAGAGTACTGGGGTCCATCTGTAGAAAGAAGGGAACAGGCTCAGCGCTCCCATCCCCTTCATAGAACCCTAGCTCGTGGCGTTGTTGAATAGTTTGTTCCCATACATCACGTACGCTATTAAGCTGGTCGCGCAGCGTGCGGCCGTGAGTGGACAAGTCGCCGCGGTTGCCTTTAGTACGTTGGGACTCGAAAGGAGGACGGCCCGGAATTAAGGTGCTAGGTTGGATACGCCGAAACGGCAAATGAGGAAAATCGGGCATCGATATTTATGGTACTTACTCGTTTTCAATAGTGGATAGCTCACTTAGCGCTTGTTGCAGATGCGCAGTTGTAACTTCCTTATCGGCAGCCATAATACAATTTTTTGCTGCATCTTGCCCTAACTTAACTACTTGGGCTGCGGAGAATCCTTCTAACTTCTGAGCGAAGGCAGCAAACTTCACGTAACGACTGACCTGTAGAGCCCCCAGAGTATTCTTTAATAACTGCTGAATCTGTTCAACGCCAGGACGGGGGATGCTCAGCACCTCGTCGAAACGACGAAACAAAGCCTTGTCCAGGGAATTTTCTAGATTGGTGGTGGCAACCAATAGACCGGGCGCTTGGTATTCTTCTAGGAGGAATAGAAGCATGTTTACTAAACGGAACATCTCACCTACATCTTGGCCATAGGTGCGGGACTTCGCGATGAAGTCGCACTCGTCTAGTAGCAATACACAGGGCTGCTCTTGGGTGGCATCGAAAATGGTGCGCAGGTTGGAGGCTGATTCGCCCAGGAAAGAGGAGACGAGCGTATCGAATTGAACTTTATAAAAAGGTAATCCGGTGTTCCAAGCTAGGCGTTCAGCGCCCATGCTTTTACCGCAGCCAGGCGGGCCATAGAGCAGAATTTTACGCCGAGGAGTAAGACCGTGAGCGGCTAATCGGTCACGGCTAACGTATTCACGCTCAATGCGGCAGAAACGGGCTTCGACCTCAGAAGTTAAGATCATGTGGTGCCGCAACTCTTGGCGTGGCACTTCTTTAAGCAGGGGTTGTTGGCGGCGGCTAACGGGTAATTCGATTAACTGGCCAGCAGCGGAGGCAGGTCGACGAGTAGGACGCAGCTCGGGCTTAGCTGATTGTTTTTGTACAGCAGCCTGCAGCATGCCTTCTAATTCCATTACTAACAGCAGATGTCCCTTGCGACGCTCATCGTCTACGATACCGCGGGCAACGCTCACCAATTCGGGAGTAGGTGACAGTTGGATGGAGCGAAAAAGACGCTTAAGGGTATCGGATTTCATGAACTGGGCACTGGGAATTTAGCTCTGTTATAACACCGACGCGTCTTATTGTGTCGCAATCTACTGCTAAATATGCTAATTTTTTTGGCTATTTGACAGACGAATATGTAAGCAGTCAAGCTGATTGGAGATTATGTCAGGGCGCTATTTATTACTGAGATAATTCGATTTCTGAATCGAGACTTTGAATTTTTTCTTTGATTTTATTCAAGAAGGCAGGCATTTCATGCTCAAAGTACCTAGGTTGCTTGAACTCATCGTAGAAGATGGCACAAGTATGAGTATCTGTATTGGATCCGCCAGTGAGGAGTTCGTATGCAGTCGAGTATTTTTCAATGTGAGATACGGCAAAACGGATAGTAACA
>NZ_JAGETX010000023.1:0-48333 GCF_017589435.1 Hymenobacter defluvii | reverse complement strand
GAACCGCTACCGGTTGTCACTTGGCTATTTTGACCAGAAAGGCACTATTGTGGGTTCGGGCTATAATCGCATAAGCGGGCAGGTATTCTCTCTTGACCGGGCATACGGCCTAGACACTGGTTTACCCGACGAAACGGCAGGTCTAAACGACTTAGGAAACCCTTCGCGCAATACCATCGCGAATGGTGGCGGAATCATTTTTCCTGGTGTTCAAGAAGATGGTACCCCCAATACAGTGCGGGCTGATAATAGTACGACAGAAGGCTACACCGCTTATGGCACTACGGTTAACCCCTCAGCAGCTTTTGTGTATGATGCGAGTTTCGTGAAGTTGCGGGAACTAGCCTTGAACTATGCTATTCCACAGTCGTTTGTTTCAAAGTGGGGGCCAGTAAAGGGAGCTGAAGTTTCTATCGTTGGCCGTAATCTGTGGATTATACACAAAAACTTGCCTGACGCTGATCCTGAAGACGCTGTTAGCTCCGGTAACTACGGTCTAGGATATTCTACAGGGGCCTATCCCTCCGTTCGTACGCTTGGTGTGAACGTCAAACTCAGTTTCTAATTTCTGATATGAAAAAGCAGCTTTTACTTGGTCTAGGCCTATCGATGCTCTTGGCTACTTCATGCGTCGATTCGCTAGATGATTATAACGTAGATCCAAAAAGCCCAACCACTGCGCCGGGTACTACATTTGTCTCTAATGCTGAGCGTAATTTAGTTAGGACTATTAACAGCGCTAATATTAACGCGAATCCGTTTCGGTACTATGTACAATACTGGGCCGCTACTGATTACCCACAGGAGAGCCGTTATCAGATTAATACACGGAGCATCAATACTAACTATTGGAATCCGTTGTACCGAGACGTCCTGCTTGATTTAAAAGAGGCAAAAAGGAACATTGAAACGGATGTCACTATCAGTGATGACGTGAAGGCGAATCAACTGGCTAGTGCAGAAGTATTAGAAATTTTTACTTGGGCTACGCTTGTAGAAACATTCGGAAATGTACCTTATACCCAAGCGCTTGATATCTCTAATCCTCAGCCAGCATATGATGACCAAAAAGCCATCTATGATGATTTAATCAAACGGTTGGATGCCGCTATTGCACAGTTCAAACCGAATGCTACTGGCTTAGGAAGTGCGGATTTGCTCAACAATGGAGATACAGGTCTGTGGATCAAGTTCGCTAACTCTTTGAAGCTTCGTATGGCTCTCACCATAGCGGACGTGAACGATGCGCAAGCAAAGACAATGGCAGCTTCTGTATCTGGTAAAGTTCTGGCCTCCAATGCTGATAATGTTGATCTAGCTTTCCTATCTACCTTTCCCAATACAAATCCTTTGTTTGAGGACTTAGTAAGAAGCGGACGTAATGACTTTGTGGGGACTAGCTTTTTCATCAACAAGTTAAAAGACCTGCAAGATCCTCGGCTAAGCCAGTATTTCAACCCAGTAATAGAAGGAGGTACAACCTATACGGGCGGTGAGTATGGAGTTACGAACGCCTACACAGATTTCTCTACGCCCGGCAATAAGTTGAAGGAGCCTACACTACCCGGAGTAGTTATGTCATATGCTCAGGTTGAGTTTATGTTGGCGGAAGCGGTTGCTCGAGGTTACAGTGTAGGTGGAACCGTTGAGGAGCATTATAATGCAGCTGTTAAAGCGTCAATTCTAGAGTGGGGAGGTACTGATGCCGCAGCAAACACATATCTGTCGCAGCCATCAGTTGCTTATGCTACTGCTCCGGGTGCTACCTATAAAGAAAAGATAGGTGTGCAAAAGTGGATTGCTCTCTATAATCAGCCGACCGAAGCTTATAAGGAGTGGCGTAGATTGGATAGTCCAAAACTAACTAAGCCGTCAACGGCTGTTAGTGATATTCCACTACGATATACATATCCTATTGCAGAGCAAAGCGTAAACGGCGCTAATTACTCCGCTGCTGCCGCTGCTATCGGCGGTGACCAAGTAACTACTGCTTTGTTTTGGGACAAATTCAGACAATAATTTTATCATTCTAAAAGAAGAGGCGAACCAGATTTCTGGTTCGCCTCTTCTTTTAATGGCCTATTTATCAAGGTGATTCAACTTATCCCTGCATCAGATACGCCTTGATATACTCGTCTAAGTCCCCATCCAATACAGCTTGTACGTCAGTGCGCTCCACGCCAGTGCGGAGGTCTTTAATGAGCTTGTAGGGATGGAGCACGTAGTTGCGGATCTGTGAGCCGAAATCGATGCGTTTTTTGCCTGCTTCGATTTTGGCGCGTTCCTCGTTGCGCTTGTCTAGTTCTTGCTGATAGAGGCGCGATTTGAGCATGCGTAGCGCGTGTTCTTTGTTCATGAGCTGGCTGCGCTCAATCTGCACGGCGATGATGATGCCAGAGGGTGCATGCGTGAGGCGTACGGCAGTTTCTACCTTATTTACGTTCTGCCCACCAGCGCCACCAGCTCGGAACGTGTCCCAGGTAATGTCGCCAGGGTTGATCTGGATATCGATGGTATCGTCGACGACAGGGTAGGCGTAGATGGATGCAAACGATGTGTGGCGGCGGCCGCTGCTATCGAAGGGAGAGATACGTACGAGGCGGTGCACGCCACTTTCGCCTTTTAGGTAGCCGTAAGCAAAGTCGCCGGTGATTTCCAGGGAAGCTGATTTGATGCCGGCACCTTCGCCGGGCTGGTAGCTGAGCTGCTTCACCGTGAAATTGTGCTTCTCGCCCCACATGATGTACATGCGCATCAGCATCTCGGCCCAGTCCTGGCTTTCGGTGCCGCCGGCACCGGGGTTGATTTCTACGATGGCTGAGAGCTGGTCTTCCTCCTCAGACAGCATGCGCTTGAACTCCAGATCTTCTACGGCTTTTTGGGCCACTGCGAATTCCTGTTGGAGTTCGGCCTCGGTGGCTTCGCCTTCGCGGTAGAAATCAAAGAGCACCTCTACGTCGGCAATATGCTGCTCTACGGTTTCGTAATCATCGGTCCAGAATTTCTGGCTCTTGATTTCCTTAAGCGTGAGTTCTGCCTGTTTAGAATCGTCCCAGAAATCGGGGGCGAGGGTGCGCTGTTCCGTTTCTTCTATTTGCGCTTTGCGGGCATCGTAGTCAAAGATACCTCCTCAGGGCCTCAGCACGGCCCTTCAATTCCTTCACCTGATCTTGCGTCATTACGGGGGAATATTAAATGATGAATAAACAAAGGTCGGTAGGATTACCGAGTGTAGGAGGTAGGAGGCGTGAGAGCCACTAAATGCAAAGCTCGGCTTCGTAACGAGTAGATAAAGTCAGAGGATGACTTTGGTACCCGTTGCGAAGCCGAGCTTGCTGTAGCTGATCTGCTTATACGCTCACCATCCAGCTATGCTCATCGGGAGCAGTGCCTACCCGGATATCGGTGAGAGCGGCGCTAACCCGACGCGCAAACGAGTCGTCTGTGAGGTCCGGCAGCTCGTAGTCCTGGCCGCGGTAGCCTATCACGGCTATGGGTGCGATAGTGACAGCCGTGCCTACCCCAAAGGCTTCCTGAAGCGTGCCATTAGCCTGCGCCTCTAGAATCTCCACGGAAGATACTTTACGTTCCTCTACGGTCATTCCCCAATCGTGGGCTAGTTGGAGTACGCTTTTGCGGGTAATGCCGTCTAGAATAGACGAGCTGACCGCGGGCGTAATCAAACGACCATCTACCACAAACATCACGTTCATAGTGCCAGATTCTTCAATGAAGCGGTGCTCTGAAGCATCGGTCCACAGGAGCTGGTTATAGCCATCCTGCTGGGCCAGCTTAGTAGGGTACATGGCCGCGCCATAGTTGCCGGCGTTTTTGGCGAAGCCCGCGCCGCCCTCCGCGGAGCGCACATATTTCTCCTCGAACCGCACGCGTAGCGGCTTGTTAAAAAAGGAAGCTACTGGGCAGGTGATAATGATGAACCGGTAGGTGCTGGATGGCCGAACGCCCAACATGCCATCGGTGGCAAACATGAAGGGGCGAATATAGAGTGAGGTGCCAGGGGCGCTAGGTACCCACTCCCCATCCAGACGAATTAACTGAAGGAGCCCCTGCATGAATATCTCCTCGGGTACGGCGGGCATGCACATACGCTCAGCCGACAGGTTGAGGCGGCGCAGGTTATCGAGTGGCCGAAATAGGGTGATGTTGCCTTCGGTATTCTTATAGGCTTTCATACCCTCAAAAATGGCTTGACCATAGTGCAGCGCCGAGTTGGCAGGGCTTACTTCAATAGGGCCGTAGGGTACGATGCGCGGCTGCTGCCAGCTCCCGTCGCGGTAGTCCACCACCAGCATATGGTCAGAAAAAGTCTGGCCGAATTCAAGACGGCTCAGGTCTACTTGCGGAAGGGTAGAGGCTGTTGTGCGTTGGGTGGGAATGTCGAGGGTAAGAGACATAAAAAAACCAAAAAGAGTAAAGTTGGGTGGCAGCTTAAGCGACGTTAGAGGCGGGGTTTCCAGGTCACTTCCTCCGCGCCGAGGTCGTGGGCCATCTGACGGCCCAGTACAAACAGGTAGTCAGACAGACGGTTCAGGTAGACAATGACTAAATCAGCCACAAAAGACTCTTCGCGCAGGTGAATGACCAGACGCTCGGCGCGGCGGCAGACGCAGCGCGCTACGTGCGACACCGAAACTGATGGATGCCCGCCGGGTAGGATGAACTCGCGCAACTCGGGCAAGCCGGCATTCATACGGTCCATTTCCTGCTCCAGCAGCGCCACGTCTTCGGCGTGTAAATCTGGAATCTTCATCTTCGATTTCTCGGGATCCGAAGCCAGCGAAGCACCCATGGTGAACAACCGGTCTTGAATTTCTTTCAGCAAGCCGCGGCGGCTGCCGTTCACGTCCTGGTCGCGCAGCAGGCCAATGTAGGCGTTTAGCTCATCCACCGTCCCGTAGCAATCAATGCGGAGGCTGGACTTCGGCACGCGCGTGCCACCAATGAGAGAAGTCAGGCCTTGGTCGCCGGTTTTGGTGTAGATTTTCATGGGGTAGGGATGAGTGAATGAATGGATGCGTGGTTGAGAAATTGGGTGTTCTCGTCAGTCAACCACGCACTCATTTACCCATTCAGTACGTGCGTTGTCACGTGCTCGTTGATGATGTCGGACTCAATCAGGCCGTCGCGCAGGCGTACTACGCGGTGGGCGTAGTTGGCAATATCTTCCTCGTGCGTGACCATGATGATGGTGTTGCCTTTCGCGTACAGCGCCTCGAACAAGTCCATAATCTCGTGACTGGTTTTGGAGTCGAGGGCGCCAGTGGGTTCGTCGGCCAGAATGATGCTGGGGTCGTTGACGAGGGCGCGGGCGATGGCTACGCGCTGGCGCTGGCCGCCACTCAGTTCGTTGGGGCGGTGCAGGGCGCGTTCGGCCAGACCCACGCTGCGCAGGGCCTCGCGGGCACGCTCTTGCCGCTCGCTCTTACCGTAGCCGGCGTAAATAAGGGGTAGGGCCACATTATCGAGGGCAGTAGCGCGGGGTAGCAAGTTGAATGACTGGAATACAAACCCGATTTCACGGTTGCGCACGTCAGCCAACTGGTTGTCCGACATATGACTGACATCGTGATTATTCAGCACGTATTTTCCACCAGAAGGCGTATCCAGGCAGCCCACAATATTCATCAGCGTAGACTTTCCGGAACCCGACGGGCCCATAAACGCCACGTACTCACCCCGGTTGATGCTAATGGACACGGATTGCAGCGCATGAATCTCCTCCATGCCCATGCGGTATACTTTGGATATGTTGGTGGTTTCGATGATGGGCTGCTGCATGGCCAAGTAGGTTAGTTCCAGGATTCCGTGGCGGCAATTATAGCCGAACGACGAGCTTCGTACTGCGCAAGAAAGGTAGCGTATTCGGGGGGGGAAAGCAACGCACGTAGCTGGTTGAGCGGATCAGTAGCGTAAGTGGTCAGCCCTACGGGAATAGTCGCCAACACATAGGCTCGTAGTAGCTGGGGCGAGTTGGGGGCATACTCCAGGCCGCGCACTAACGCATCGTAGGCCTGCTGATACTTTTTCTGGTTGGTGTAGAAGTCGGCAGCTGCGAGTACGGCTTCCGGCTCGAATGGTGCTTCTCGCAGCAAGGCCGCAAATTGCTTGCCGGCAGTGGACGGTTGCGTATGTGCTGCCAGCAGCGCTTGGTAAGTTAGGTAGTTAGGCTGATCGGCTGCCGTGAAATAGCCAGTAGACACCAGCTTTTGCAAATCGGTCCAGCGTAGCTCAGCCAGGTACAACTCGCCGCGCACCACATTCCAACGCGAAGCAGTGCGGGTTTTGGTGGCGGAAGGTAGGGCGAATTGTTCCACCACCTGCCGGGCTGCTGCCAACTGTCCGGCGTCGATGGCGCGGGGCAACTGAGCCAGCAAGGCCTCTGTGCGTACGGGGGCGGGTAGGGCAGCGGCTGCTGGCAGCCACTGCGCAGGCGGTAGTGTATTGCCTTGCACCACCAAGAACTGGGCCTTTATAGAATCGGGCGCAGTAGCGTAGTCGGCGGGGTAGGAGAGCGTGAGTACTTGGCGTAGCAGACGGCCGGCATAATCGATGCTGTCTGGTGCGGGTAGGGACGTGCGGCCCCAGTCGGGTTCTCCATTCAGCGTGAAAGCATAGGCGCGCCCTACCCGCGCATCGGGATAGCCATTCACCTGCGCCGTCGTGAACAGGTGCTCGGCGCGGGCGTATAGTTGCTGCTGTAGCAACCAAGTGCCCATCAGGTTTTGGTAGTAGGCAGCGCTGGCATTGGTGCCGAGCGTGAGCGGTTGCAGGGTAGCCTGAGCCGCCGCAAGTCGGCCGCCGTAGTGCTGGGTAAGCGCCAGCAGAAAGCTTAGCTGCTCGTGGTAGGCGCTGTCGATGGGCTCTTGGCGCAGCTGCCGCAGGGTAGGGAGCAAACTGGTGTCGCGGGCCGTGGCGCGGGCCAGCGCTAGGTGGTAGAGCCGAGCGAAAGTTGGTAGCGACAAACCTTCGCCTGCCTTCAACTGAGGTACCGCCGGCGCGGGCTGCCCGGTTATCCGAGCCAGCAGCAACTCATTGCTCTGCAAGGCGGGTTGCTCGCCGCTGGCGGCATGGTCGGTAGCCCATTGCTGGGCAGCGGTCAGGTCTTGCTGAATCAGGAAAGCGAGGCGGTTGGTGCGTACGGCCTCATTGGTAGGCGCATCTTCTTCGGCTCGACGCAGATAGTAATCCACCGAGTCGGTAAGGGTAGAACGGGAGTAGAGCTGCGCCATGTCGCTGGCCAGGAACGCATTGTTGGGCGTTGCCTGCAACCCATCGCGCAAGGCCTGTTGGCGGTCGAAGAAGTCGGCTGGCTCGTTGTAGAGTGCTGCCAGTCGTAACGACAGCCGTGGCGAGGGTGCCCGGCTCAGGGCGCGGCGTAATGCGTTGATTTCATTCTGGCGCTGAAACCGGAAGCGGTAGAGTGCCGCCCGTCCCCAACTGGCTTTGTGATTGAAGCGGTCCAGCATGTCGCTTTCGGCGTAGTAGCGTTCGGCCAATAAAGCAATGGGTGTTACTTCGGGCTGCTGCTCGCTCTGGAGGCGGGTCACATCACCTAAATTGTTGTAAAAGCCTGCTTCTACCTGATCCAGTACAAAGAAATGCGTGCGCAAGCCGGTAATCAGTAGCAGGCCTACGCCCATGATATAGACCACGTAGAACGGCAGGCGGCGCGGCTGGTAGACCACCCGGTACACCGAAAGCCGCTGCTTGATGAGCGGTCCAAAGTTGAAGATCAGATATAATAGGAAGCCTCCACCGCATCCCAGAAAAGCCAGCGCCGTGAACTGCCGGGCAGCTTCCAGCAATGGGTCGTTTAGGGTAGCCAGCGCGTAGCCCAGCGTGGCGGCCGCAATGGCCAACAGCGTGAGGTAGATAGGGGCCATACCCGTGGCGTAGGGTAGCCACTCGTTATAGGTAGAAGCACGATGGCGTAGCCCCAACCAGCCCACCAACGCGGCGGGCAATAGAAACAGCAGCGGATCTAAGCGAAGAGTATCAGTTAGCTGCACCACGCCGTTGCGCCAGTAGTACAGGAATAGCAGCGTGAGGTACAAAATGCTGAGCGCCAACAGCGGCAGGCGCCCAAGGCGATAGCGCGGCTGCTCGCTCATCGTCCCTACCCACAGCAAGCCATGAACATTCTCGAAGCCGAGCCAGAGCACCACCAAGGCCACGGCTACGGCGCCACCGCGGGTAGCGTAGGTAGCCAATTGCAACGCCGTGATGTCGGTAGGGTAGGAGCTGCGCACGAACAGCAGCGCGCTCAGGCCAGTTACCAGCACCGCAAATGCTCCCAGTCGTTGCCAACGCGGTACCGTAGGCCAAAAGGCGTGGAAAGCATACGCCGGAAGCCCCAGTGCTACCAGGGCTAGCACCAGAAAATATTGCCGTTGCGCATCAAATATCCCCAGCAAATCGGGGCTCAGCGACATCAGCAGGAAAAACACCGAGGCCATTGCCACCACAAAAGCCGGCCGGCCGAACGCCGTGATGGTAGCGAGGAAATAGATGAGACTACCCGCCAGCACGGCCAGAAAAGCTATAGCCGCCACCGGCCGCACGAAGGGGCCCGCCACATCATGGGTTTGAGTGAGCAAGTAGGCGTTGGCCCGCACAGGAAGGCCCGCCAGCCCTACCCGCACTGTGTCGAGGGTGAGGGGTAGGGGCTTGAACTGCGTAACCGGCTGGAGCGGCAGCGTGTACTGTGCCCCTGTGAAGTAATGAAAAAGGGCCAGCCCTACGGCCAGCACAGCAAGCAGCGCCGGACCTAGCAGCCAGGGGCTCCAACGATGCGGCGAGATAGAAGGAGCAGAAGTCGGCACTAACTAATTATTCAAAAGCTAACTAGTTGTCAAGTGGTAGGTTATCCGTTGTTAGTGTTCTAAGTGATTCACTAACAACAGATAACTGCCACCTGACAGCTAAAAATAACGCGAGTTAATCCAGAACTTTGGGTACGCGGAAATAGTCGGAATCCTTGCGTGGGGCGTTGCGTAGACCCTCCTGGTGGCTTACGGTATTATGCGCTTCATCGGGGCGCAATACATTGATTTCCTGCGATAAGTGCACCAGCGGGGCCACGTTGCTGGTATCGAGTTGGCGGAGCTGATCCACCCAATCCAGAATCTCGTTGAGGGCGCCCAGCATTTCTTGCTCTTTAGTGGCGTCGAACTCGAGGCGAGAGAGGTGGGCCAACTGGCGCAGGGTGTTGATATCAGTGCTCAAAGCAAAGGGGCGTTAGGGTAGGGAAAAGGTGGGCAGCCAACGGAGTTGACCGCCCACCTTCAAAATTACGAATTCGGCAGACTTAGTTCTGCCCGGTCGTTGCTGTGTTGCTCGGTCTTCTGCTCCACGGCTTGGGTAGCGGGTGGGGTAGGGCGCCAAGTAAAGGCCGGTGGCACCCCGGCCGCTTCGGGCTGAAACTCGCTGGCGATGAGATCGTGCGCACGTTGTTTCAGGGCGGGCACGTCGGCCATCGTGAGATTGTGCGTCGGGATGGGCTCGTGCAGTACGATACGCAAGGGCGTGTAGCGGATGCGCAGGCCACTTATATCGGGCATGAAGCGGTGGTTCAGCGGCATCGATACGGGCACCAGCGGTACGCCGGCGGCAATAGCCAACTGGAAAGCGCCGTCTTTAAAAGGCACCATCTGCTCGCCGGGCTTCTCAGAAATAGTGCCTTCCGGAAAAATCACCACCGAGCGCCCCGCCGCCAGGCTCTGCTTGGCCAGCACCATCGAGCGGCCCCGGCTTACGGCACTGTTGCGATTCACGGTGATGTAGGCGCTGCCGAAAATCGGTCCCCAAAGCGGTGTTTTCGCCAGTGTGTCTTTGCCAATAATGTTCAGGAAGCCCGGAAGGGTGCTGAACAGCAACGGAATATCAATGTAGGAACTGTGGTTGGCCACGTACACGCAAGGCTGACCAAGGGGCGGCTGGTTTTTGCGCACGATGCTTACCGGCATACCCCACATGAAAATTGCCGACGATGACCAGAACCGGTTGACTTTGTGTAGCCAGGGGTGCCGGCTAGGCTTACGCGCCAGTACCCATTGCAGAGGGTAGGTATAGAAAAATGGCGATACAAACCAGAACGTGCACCAAGTAGTATAGATTCGTTGACCAATAAAACGCAGTAGCTGACGCATATACAAGCAAACTGGAAGGCGAAACAAACACAGTACCCAAGAAAGGCACCGCAAGCATACGCAGAGATTTCTAAAGCAACGGTGAAGCCGAAGAGCCTACCCCGGCTGCTGCCGGCTGGCCAGCACCCGCTCGGCCTTCAGCAAACCGGCCACGCTAATGGCATCGGTAATGCGGTTTTGCATTACCATCTCAACAGCTTCTGCCAAGGGTAGGTGCCATAGGCGCAGCTCTTCGGTTTCTTCGGGCTCTACCTCACCGGGCACCAGGTCCTCGGCCAGAAAAACGAAGCCTTCCTCATCGGTTACGGAGTTGGAGGTATGCAGGCGGGCAATGTTGGTCCAGCGGCGCGCCGTGAAGCCCGTTTCCTCGCGCAGCTCCCGCTGCGCCGATTCCAGAATATCCAGCTCCACAGGGCCACCGCCCATCGGAATTTCCCAGCTGTACTCGTTCAGCGTGTATCGGTACTGCCCTACCAGCCACGTGTAGCCCTGCGCATCAATAGGCACAATGCCCAAAGCTTTGTTTTTCATCGATACTACCCCGTAGATGCCTGGGTTGCCGGCCGGGTTCAGTACCTGGTCCTCGCGCACCCTGATCCAGGGGTTCTGGTACTGCATGGCGGTGCTTAGCACTTGCCAGGGGTTGCGGGTTTCATCAAAATCAGCGGCCGGAATAGAGGTCATAGGAAGAGAAATGAAGGAAGGACTAGGCAAAAATACGATTACCCGCTTACTCCGGTAGCAACTGCTGGTCGGCCAGAAGTATTCATTGGTCGACAGAAGTAGGTCAGTAGTCCAGTTTAAGTAGCATTATTCACCGCTATTTGGTAGCTTTGTCTTAATAAAATTAAATAACACAGGTCAGGATAGTGGAAAGGAAGGTTCTGCCTGTGTGCGTTGTTCGGCGAAAGGAATAGGGTGGATGATTTTAACCCCGAACAACGTTTGGAAAGGCCATTGCGGTACGCAATGGCCTTTTTTCGTATGCGGTAACCGCTAACCTCCGGCGCATAGCTGCCGTATCAGATAAGAGCAGGCAGTCGTTCACACCCCGGCTGCCCCTTTTCGCTCTATGGCTAACGACCCTAAAAAGAATAATCAAGCTAAAACAGACCTGCCGAAAGAAGGCGACCCACTGTTCAACCTGCACCACGCGCAAGCGGAAGCCGAACTAGCTAAGAAAAACGGCGGCCTCGGCCCGACCACCAACGAATACATGACCGAAGACGAGCAAGATAACGTGGACGCTTCTATTGCGCCGCGCGATAGTCAGGGTTTTGTTCGCGGTCAGGACGACTCCGATGTGATTGGCAGCAATGCCGGTGACCACAAATAAACGAGGCCTCGTTCAATAGGCTGATCAACGGCCCGGCTGGTAGCACAGAAGCTGCCAGCCGGGCCGTTTTATGTGGAGGTGTTGCGTACGTTTGCACCCATTATGCTGCTTACTTCCTACACCACGCACCTACACGAGGCTGGCCTCGATGAGGCCGGTCGGGGCTGTCTGGCCGGGCCAGTCTTTGCCGCCGCCGTCATATTGCCACCCGATTTTCACGCGCCCTACCTCAACGATTCCAAGCAAATGACTGCCCGCCGCCGCGAGCAGGTGCGCGCCGACATCTGCCGTGAGGCCATTGCCTGGGCCGTGGCCGAAGCCTCGCCTACTGAAATAGGTGAAATAAATATTGCGCAGGCCAGCTACTTAGCCATGCACCGCGCTGTGCAGCAACTGCCCATCACGCCCGATTTTTTGTTGGTCGATGGCAACCGTTTCCGGCCCTACCCTGGCCTAGAACACGCCTGCATCATTGGCGGCGACGCCCTGTACCGGAACATTGCCGCGGCATCGGTACTGGCCAAAACGTTTCGGGATGAGCGCATGCGGGCGCTGGCGGAGGCATATCCGTATTATGGATGGGAGCAGAACGCGGGTTACCCTACCCCCAAGCACCGGGAGGCCATTCGGACGCACGGTCCTTGCGAGCATCACCGGCTCGGCTTTCGATTGCTTTAATTAGTTATTCGTGAAATACGCTTGTCATCCAGAGTGCAGCGAAGGACCTTCTCATGCGCGAATAAGTCTTTATTACGCCAGTCGTTCAACTGACATAAGGTCCTTCGTTGCACTCTGGATGACAAGCGTATTTCACGAATAACTAGCAACTCGTTGCCTACTGATCTTTCAGGCGCAGCAAATCGAGGAACAAACTGAAACCGTCGATAGTAGTGGCGCCTTCGCCGAACTTATCGAAGCTAAGGGGCTTGATAATGTAGCCACTTACGGCCAAATTCTGGGCCTTCAGGCGGTCAGTTTCCAGGTCGGAGGTAGTAGTGATAAATACGTTGAGACCTACAAACTCGGGGTCGGAGCGGAGTTCTTGCAGCATCTCCAGCCCGTTCATGCGGGGCATGTTGATGTCTAGAATAACGACGCTGGGCTTTTCGATGCGAGATTCGCCGCTCTCACCGCGCAACATATTGAGTGCCTCGCGGCCGTTGCGGGCAATGTGCAGCGGCACGGCTACATTGTGTTTGCGCAATTCGCGCTGGACATTCATAATATCAAGTTGGTCATCTTCAACCAACAGGATACTGGGGGTAGGATCGGCAGACATAAGAAACAAAGTACTGAGCAATAGAGCCGGTGGGTGACTATGCTTAATACGGTAGGTCAGGCGTTTGGATTAACTAAGTTGGTGGATAGCGCCGGCAGGTCGCTGGTGAGCGTTTGCTTGGCCCAGCTGAAAATAAAGGTAGCGCCTGCCTCCTCTGCCGATTCTACCCGAATGGTGCCACCGTGGCGCTCCACAATCTTTTTCACAATAGCCAGCCCCACGCCGGTGCTTTCTAGGGTATCGCGCTCGGTGAGGGTCTGAAAAATGACGAAAATCCGCTCGTGGTACTCTGGCGCAATACCGGGGCCATCGTCGGCTATGGCAAAAATATATTGCTTGCGATTTTCCTGTATGCTGATGCGGACATGACCAGTGGCCGGATGGTCGTGGTACTTCAGGGCGTTGCTGATCAGGTTGGTGAATACCTGCTGAAGCGGCACGCGGCTAGTAACGAAAGTAGGTAGGAAAGTGGGAAGCTCCACCTGAAAACCGGTCGGTGGGGCCAGCGAATCCACGATTTCGTTGAGCAGTTCCCGCACATCTACCCACTCCTCGGGCTGCTGCACCCGGCCAATTCGCGCCAGATCCAAGATACCCGTAATGAGGTGTTCCATGCGGTGCACGCGGGTACGCATCAGCGCCAAAAACTCTTGGATGTGGGGAGGAAGCTCTTCGGCCATGTCTTCTTCAATCCAGCGGGAGGCGCTTTCAATGCCGCGCAGAGGCGCTTTCAAGTCGTGCGATACTACGTAAGCGAACTGGTCGAGCTCCTCGTTGCGGCGGGCCAGCTGTGTGATGTTAGTATCGATGGTGCGGGCCATACGGTTCAGCGACTGCGCCAGCTCGCTTAGCTCATCGCGCTGGGTGTCGCGCAGGCCAGTGCTGTAGTCGCCGCTGGCAATCCGGCGGGCTAGCTGCACCATGCTGCCAATGCGCCCCGAAATCTGCCGTACAATATAAGAGGCCCACAGCAAGCTCAGCACACCCGCTAACACCGAAATAGCGATGGATAAGATGCGGGCTTGCTGGATGCTTTCCGCGAGCTTCACGCGTTGCTTGGCGCGGCTGTCAAACTCCTGCTGATCGAATTTTTCGAAGAGTACCCTAATCTGATCGACCAGCTGTTTGCCCGTCAGGTTCGTCATCAAGTTGCCGTGGGGCATTTCAAGTAACAGCAGCTGGTCGGCGTTGCGGCGGTGTGCCTCGCGCTTCTCGCTTACCAGCATGTGCGAGTAGTCGGCCCACTGCTGGTACAAGTGCTGCGCCCGCTCAATACGTCCTTGCTGGGGAGAGCCAGTTTCCAGTTGACTCCGCAGGCGCAGGAAGCGCCCCAGCAAATCTCGCTCGCCTTTGTAGTAAGACTCCAACATTCTTTCGTTGCCGATCAGCAGGTAGCCCCGGAAGCCCGATTCCATATCCACAATACTGCGCAGCAGCAAGGTGGCCTCGGCTGTGATGCGCTGCGATTTCTCGACGCGCTGTGAGTTGCGCAGCACATTGCGCGAGAGCTGATAATTGACGGCCACGACCACCGCAAACAGCAGCATCACCACAATAAAACCAGCGAAGAGCTTAGTGGAAAGTTTCAGTTTCATGAATACCACGAACAATCGGACCGCTGAGGCAGCTAAAAAATCGAGCCGCAATTTCTTCGGCGGCGCGCTGCCAGCGGGTGAACTTCAAAGATAGCAGGATACGAACAGGTGCGGCCCACCGACTGGAATTGGCTACTTTTGCCCGCGTCTGGCCCTGGCTGGCCAAGGTTCGTCTTTCCATCCTTCTTCTTGTTTTCTCCATGAGCGAAGCTCTCAAGACCGTTGCCCTGAACGATGTGCACCAGCAGTTGGGTGCCAAAATGGTGCCCTTCGCGGGCTTCAACATGCCCGTGCGCTACTCTTCCGACCTCGAAGAACACCGGACCGTGCGCCGGGGTGTGGGCATTTTCGACGTGTCGCACATGGGCGAATTCCGGGTGCGTGGCCCGCAGGCTCTCGACCTCATCCAGCGCGTCACCACCAACGACGCCAGCAAGCTCCAGGACGGCAAAGCGCAATACTCCTGCCTGCCCAACGAGGAAGGCGGCATCGTAGACGACCTGTTGGTGTATAAGCTAGCCGACGAAGACTACCTGCTGGTGGTAAACGCGGGCAACATCGACAAGGACTGGGCCTGGATTTCGGCGCGCAACACAGAGGGCGCGGAGCTGGAAAACCAGTCGGAGCAGTGGAGCCTGTTTGCCGTGCAAGGCCCTAAGGCTGCTGCGGCGCTCCAGTCTCTCACCGACACCGACCTGGCCAGCATTCCTTACTACTCCTTTGTGCAGGGCACATTGGCTGGTGCGCCCGGTGTTATTCTCTCGGCTACGGGCTACACGGGTGCGGGCGGCTTCGAGCTGTATGTGCCTAACGAGTATGCTCAACACGTGTGGGAAGCGGTGATGGAAGCCGGGCAGGAGTACGGCATCAAGCCCATCGGCCTGGGCGCCCGCGACACGCTGCGCCTGGAAATGGGCTACTGCCTCTACGGCAACGACATCACCGACGAAACTTCGCCTCTGGAAGCCGGCTTGGGGTGGATTACCAAGTTCACCAAAGACTTCACCAACGCCAATGCCCTGAAACAGCAGAAAGCCGAAGGCGTGACACGCAAGCTGGTGGGCTTTGTGATGGACGGCCCCGGCATTCCGCGCAGCCACTACGAGCTGGTGAATGAGGCGGGCGAGAAAATTGGGGAGGTAACGTCGGGCACTCAGTCACCCTCGCTTAGCAAAGGGGTAGGGCTAGGCTACGTGCAGACTGCCTACAGCCAGCCCGGTAGTCAGGTTTTTGTGTTGGTGCGTGGCAAGCAACTGCCAGCTACCGTTACCAAACTGCCTTTTGTGTCGGGCACAGAAGCATAAGCATTAATTAGATGGATGGGGGTAGGGACAGCTTATCGGCATCCCTACCCCTGTTGTTTTTATACTGCCTTCACGACTATTGGGCGCCTGCAAGGTGCTTATTTCTATGCCGACTCTGGATATTTGTTTTTCGCCTGACCTGCTGCCACTCTACGATTTACGTGGGCGCATAGCCGTGGTGGTAGATATTTTGCGTGCTACCTCGAGCATCGTTACGGCGCTGGCGCAGGGCGTTGCGCATTTGGTGCCAGTCGAGACGCTGGCGGAGTGCCGGGCGCTGGCCGCCGATAACTACCTGACTGCCGCCGAGCGCGACGGTGTGCAGGCAGAAGGGGTAGATCTTGGCAACTCGCCCTTCGGCTACCTTGATGGGGTAGTGCCGGTGCAAGGCCGCAACGTGGCCATCACCACCACCAACGGCACCCGCGCCATGCACCTGTCGCGCGCGGCCGATGAGGTAGTGGTGGGGGCTTTCCTGAACCTGGGAGCCGTGGCCGATTTTCTACGCCAGCAGGGTAGGGATGTAATCGTGGTATGCGCCGGCTGGAAAGGTCATTTTTGTCTCGAAGACACGCTGTTCGGTGGCGCTCTAGCTGCCCGCCTCGCCCCAGACTTCGACGTAATCAGTTCTGACGCGACCCTGGCCGCCCTCGACCTCTGGGAAAAAGCCAGCCCCGACGTAGCCGCCTACCTCCTGAAATCGGCCCACGTGCGCCGCCTCAACCGCCTCGAAGCTCACAAAGACATGGAATTCTGCGTGCGCCAGGATGAATATGACTTGGTACCGGTGTGGCGGGAAGGAAAAATTGTGAAGTTGTGAGGTATTGAAAACGTCTGTCATCCTGAGCAGAGCGAAGGACCTTCTCACGCCAAAACGAGTCGTTGTTGCGTCCATCGTTCACGCGTGAGAAGGTCCTTCGCTCTGCTCAGGATGACACGCGTCTTTTTCATTCACAACTCTATTTCAACTTCTCATTTTCCTTATGACGAGTAGCATCCCGCTGCGTTTTCTTAGCCAGATTGCGTTGCAACGCTTCGGTTAGATTGACGCCTGTTTGGTTGGCCAGACAGATAACCACGAATAATACATCGGCCAACTCATCGGCTAGCACCTTGTCCTTATCGGATTCTTTAAACGACTGCTCGCCGTATTGCCGAGCAACGATGCGGGCCACTTCGCCTACCTCTTCCGTCAGCATGGCCATATTGGTTAGCTCGTTAAAGTAACGGACACCAGTAGTTTGAATCCACTGATCTACGGTTTGCTGGGCTTCTTCGATAGTCATGATTGGTGAGTTGGTGAAGTTGTGAAATGGTGGGTTTGACCTTCTAATGATGCAAGTTGCGCAAACCTCGACGTTAGAACGTCAACTTCACTATCTCACCGTTCCAGCACAATCGTCACCGGCCCGTCGTTCACCAGCGCTACCTGCATATCGGCGCCGAACTCGCCGGTAGGCACGGGCTGGCCCAGCAGGGTAGTAAGTAGCTGCACAAACTGCTCGTAGAGCGGCACGGCCACGGCCGGCGGCGCAGCACCCACGTAGCTGGGGCGTGTGCCTTTGCTGGCATCGGCCAGCAGCGTAAACTGGCTGACAACCAGCACTTGCCCGCTCACATCCTGCACCGAGCGGTTCATCTTGCCTTCGTCGTCGGCGAAAATACGGAGCTGAATCAGCTTGCGGGCCATCCAGTCCAGGGTAGGGGCTGAGTCGGTGGGAGCAAAGCCTGCCAGCACCAGTAGGCCGGGGCCAATCTCGCCAGTCAGGCGACCTTCTACGGTTACGCGAGCCTCACGGACCCGCTGTACTACAACGCGCATAAGCAGGGTAAACAAGGAATGATGTGCCGGCAGATGTCGTACTTCGCGGAGTACCCACTTCGGCATGGCTGATTTTACTCCCGCGAAATACGACAATCCATCCCGAACAGCCACGCTGGCGTGGCTACTGCCCGCGTGGGTGCTGGTAGCCGCTGTGCGTTTGCCCGGCCTAGCCAGCATGGCGCTACCCGACTACGACTCGGTGCGCAACTGGCAGATTGTGCAGGAGCTGGTCCGTGGCGACCTGCACCATTTGTTCTACCACGCCAGCCCCGGCTTCTATCTGCTCTTTGCGCCCGTGGCGGCACTCCAACCCGATTTTCACTGGTATCTATACCTGAATGTTCTGCTGTCGACGCTGGCGGTAGACACGCTGGCTGCCGTGGTGGGCCACATGGTGCGGCTGCGCCCGCCCGAAACGGCGCTGCTCACGCTGCTCATCGGCACCAGCACCTTCCTCACCTTCGCCGCCCGCGACTTCACCATGAACTCGGTGATGCTGCTCGCCTTCGCAGGCCTGCTACATGCGTACTACCAACGGATACAACGCCCTTCTCGCCGCACCCTACTAACAGCTACCGGATGGTTAGCGCTGGGGCTGTGCTTCAACTATAAATTCTTGTTCTGCCTACCCATTCTGCTTGTACTGGAATGGCGAGCCGCTGATGGGCTGTTGCGTCAACCAAGCAACGCCGGCCGTGTGCTGCTGGTGCTGTCGGCGCCCTACCTGGTGTTGGGGCTAGTGGGCTGGGTAGGTGGCCTACAGTGGTGGCGTTGGCCTGCTACATACTACGGTATTCTGTTTCCGTCGGCCAGTAACGCGGCGGGTCGGGCCGGTAACTTTCGCCTCGATTTGCTGTACTACCCGCACTATCTCGTGGCGTTTGAGTCGCCGGTGCAGTGGCTGGGGCTGCTGGCTTTCCCGCTGATATTTTGGCGAGTGCTGCGCGCTGGCTGGCAGCGTCCTAATGCAGTTTTCTACCTTGCTGTGTGGTCGTACTGCTTTCTTGGTGGCTTTTCGCTGCTGCTGAAAGCCCCGCGAGGCCTGCTATTCGCCTACGGACTTTTTGCGGCGTTGGGCTTCTTGGTGCTACGTCATGTACTACGACAGCGCCTGGGTTGGCTAACGGTGGTTGTAGGCGTGGCGGTGTTGGGTAACATGATCCATATTCAGCAAGAAATCTATGCTTACACTGGTACCAATTACCCAGCAGTAGCGCAATGGCTCCAAGCACACCACAGCCACAAAACCGTGAGCACCGTGGGGCTTTCCTTGGCGCCCTACCTTGCCCCCGATTCCTTAAGGAGTATCACAGACGAAAAGCAACTGCCTACCCTGCGTAAACGTCACTACCAGTACGTAGTGCTCGATGCTTATTGGCGCGTCACAGGTATTGCGCACTTCGATTCGTTGCGGCGTCAGCAGCCGTTAATCACATGGCGCGAACCATTGCTCACAGCACCACTACTCTTTCTGGAGCACTCCGAGTTCAGCGGTATTGACTACCCTGAAACCATGCGCCGCCAACAAGCCGCCGCCCAAGACACGGTACAACTGGCGGTATTTGAATTGAACCAGTGACACGATATACGTCCTCGCTTAGCTGTTCCAAGTCAGAACTATACTCAAGCATCTTTGCTACGTGCGTCTGCTTAAAGTTGGGTTAGTTTTATACAGGCGGCGCGGCTAGATTCGGGGCGCAGTTATTCAAGCGTAGGCCTCATTCGGCAGATCCGAGCGAGGGCATCCTTTTACACATGTATTCTTTTACCGCATAATCTTCAGGCTATCCAGCGTGTGCTGGTAGCGGCGAGCATTCTTTTTATGCTCCGCGAAGGTTTCGGCGAAATCGGAATAGCCGCTTCGGTCGGGGCGGGCGCAGAAAAAGAGGTATTGGTGCGCGGCAGGGCGCAGCACGGCATCCAGGCTCTGGCGGTTGGTGGAGGTAATGGGGCCGGGCGGCAGGCCCGCGTGCTTGTAGGTATTGTAAGGCGAATCGACCAGCTTATCCTTATTCAGCACCCGCTTCACTCCAAAGTTGCCGATGGCCCAAAGTAGGGTAGGGTCGGCTTGCAGACGCATGTGGCGGCGCAGGCGGTTGAGGTACACCCCAGCAATAATGGGTTTGTCCTGCGGCATGGCAGTTTCGCGCTGCACAATACTGGCCAACACGTGTACCTGGGTAGGCGACAGGCCCAGCGAGTCGGCCTGCTGACGCCGTTGGGCGGTCCAGAACTGCCGGTGCGTAGCCGCTGCCGAGTCCATAAACTGCTGCGCCGAGGTATTCCAAACCAGCCGATAAGGGCCGGGTAAAAACAGGGTTAGCACAGTGGTAGTATCAAGCTGATACTGTCGCTGTAGCCACTTGTTGTCTTGCAGCAATTGCCGAAGCGTCGTGGAATCAGCTTCCAACTGCCGCGCTATTTGCCGAACTAGCTGGGGTTTGTACTTGAAGGCGTTCAGCTGAAAATCAACAGTGTCTTGCTCTCCTCGTAGAAGCTTGTCGAGCAAAGCATCGTTGCCAAGACCAAAATCGAGGCGGTAGCGGCCGGGGCGGATTTGCGCCGGGTAGCCGCGCCGTCGGGCCAGCCAAGCAAACGTGGCAGGCTCGTGCAGCAGTTCCTGCCGCCGCAGCGTATCCAGTACTGTTGCAAACGAGCTGCCCGTACGGATATAGAGGTAGGCCGGCCCTAGCGGCGAAGCTACCACGTTGGGCTTGCGCCACACCCGCCACCACGCGTAGCTACCCGCTAGTCCCAGCACTAGTCCCACGCCAAGCAACGTTAATACTACCCACCAGCGCAAACGGGCAGAAGGAGAAGTTTCTGTCATCAACACAAAGATAAAACACAAAAAGCCCGGTTCGCGCCGGGCTTTATAAGAGAGGGGCAGAGGCTCTTGATGTGCTTTGGCTGCCGAGATGCTTATTGAAAAGGGGGAGCAATGCTGTCGTATGACAGCTGATGTTGCACCGCCGTATCGCGCAGAATGGCCTGTTGCCACGGCCGAAGGGCCTGTTCAGCGCCTTGCTCAATGATGTCCGATATCAGCCGGTTCGAGAGCACAAGGTTCGCTACGTAGCCGTTGATATCCTCCGTAATGAACGTTTTTAACTGTAATAGCAACTGCTCGCGGGCATCGGCGCGGGCGGCTTTCTCCCCACTCAAACGCCGCCGAAACGGGAAGCGCCGCTGCTCGGGTGGTAGGGTTGGCTCAGGCACTGGCACAAATACGTCGGGTAGGAAGCCGGCCAGTTGGTCGAGGTAGGGCGTGCGCTTCAGCTCGGGGTGTAAGCCTCGGGCGGCTTTCCATTCCTCCAGCGTGCGGGGCGTATCACGGGCCAGCTCGGCGAGGCGGTCGTTGGCAAATACCATGTAAGGTGGCCGGTCGATTTGCCGGGCTACCTGGTCGCGTAGCATATATAGGTCGCGAAATAGGGGCATTTCGGGCGGCAGGATGCGGTATTTGCCGGCCATGCGTAGGTAGGGCCGCTCGTCGCGGGTGTAGCGTACGTCTTCTAGCGCTGCATTTTCCTCATCGGCCCAATGTGTGCGGTCTAGCACTGCCAGCTTGTCGCGCAGGCGGTCGGCCAGCTCGAACAGGTACAGCACGTCGTTGGCAGCATACTGCTTCTGAGCTTCTGTAAGCGGCCGCTTCAACCAGTTCGATTTTTGCTCACCCTTGTCCACCTCAATGCCCAACTCGCTCTGAATCAATCGGCCCAGGGAAATATTGTTATCTGCCTCGGCGAGTAGTGTGTACTGTACGCTGGTGTCGGTGATGTGGCGCACATGCACGCCGTACAGCTCATCAAGCAGCAGAATATCCGACTTGCAGCTGTGAAACACCTTTTCTACGGCCGGGTCGCGCAGTAGCTCCCAAATCGGTTCTAGCTCGTGCGCCGGGTTGGTGAGCGGCAATGGGTCGATGAGGTAGACGGTGCGGCCATCAAACAGCTGAATCAGCGCCAGATTGCGACCGTAGCGGTGGCGCATGTCGTCAAACTCTAAGTCGATGGCAATGCGAGGCTGATTATGGAGCGTGGCGGCGCACTGTTGCACCTCGGTGGCTGCAGTGAGGTATTGAATGGAAGGCATTGAGTAGTACTAACAGAAAACGCAATATAGACTCTAAAGTAGATAAAAGATTAGGGTAATAGGAATAGTACAAATCAAAACTGTTAGTTTGCATATCGATACACAACAGTACTAAGAGGGTTATTATATGCTATAAAATAAATGAAAAATACTGAGTGTTTAATGAATTATTCTTACTTTTAGTTAAAAATAAATAGCGATACTGTTCAAAGGCTATGACACTACGGTATCCGCTTCATGTTGCTCTTAAGACTAACTTAAGCAGGACGACCTTCGGTAGTAAAAGTTGAATGTTAGTAGGTAGAGCTGAGAAAGTTTAGACTGTATATTTTTCGCTAAAAGTGTATGACGTAAGCAGTCTACACTATAGAATAGCCTCGTTAGATGATTTCTTTCCATTTTTTTAACTTTTCTTTTTTCCAATGAAAAAAACATTACTCATGAGTTTACTACTCATGATAACTCTTTTGCAATATGCTTCGGCACAAAGCAGAAGCATATCAGGACGAGTAACAGATAGACAAACAGGGGATGGGTTACCTGGCGTAACTGTCTTGTTGAAAGGCACGTCGAATGGCGTTTCAACCAATGCTGATGGTACCTATACCCTCTCAGTTACACAATCTGCAGGTACACTAGTATTTAGCTCTATTGGCTATATTCAGATTGAACGTGCATTCGGCGAGGAAAATCAAATTAACGTGGCACTTGCGCCTGATACAAAACAATTAAATGAAGTAGTTGTAACAGCATTTGGTATTGAGCGTGAGACCAAAGCGCTTACGTACACTGTACAAGAAGTACAAGGTGAGCAAATCACGAAAGTTGCCCAGCCAAACGTAACTAATGCACTTCAAGGCAAGGTAGCAGGCGTTATAGTGCGTCAGTCCAGTGGTATGCCAGGCTCTTCATCACTAATCACGATTCGTGGTAGCCGCTTCCTTACAGGAAATAATCAGCCTTTATATGTAGTAGATGGATTACCCATTGAAAGCCAAGCTGATTTTGGTGGTGGGGTAGGCGATACAGACTACTCTAGCCGAGCACTTGATATCAATCCTAGCGATATAGAATCTATATCAGTGCTCAAAGGCGGCGCCGCTGCTGCTTTGTATGGTAACCGCGCAGCAAACGGCGTAGTAGTTATTACTACAAAGCGTGGTAAAGGCGTAGGTAAAAAGGCCCAATTGTCCTATACTTCTGACTACACTTTAGACTATGCCAGCCGTTTTCCTAAACTGCAAAATACTTGGGCACAAGGTAGTAACGGTATTTTTAACCAAAATACTTCTACTTCTTGGGGACCAAGAATAACAGAACTCGATCCTGCAGTGCTGGATAAAGGCGGTAAGGCAATTGTGCCTGGTAGAGTGTATGATAACGTAGAGCCCTTTTTCCGTACAGGCCATACAATCAATAATGCTGTTGATTTGACAGGTAGCGGCGATTTTGGCAATTACGGTGTTGGCTTAGGTTATACAAAGCAAATAGGTGTTATTCCTACTACTGGTATGGACCGCTACAGTGCTAAAGTAGGGGGAGATTTCAAAGTATCGGATAAGTTTACTATTGGTGCTACAGCGAACTATACTAACCTACAAGTAAGTAAATTGCCTAACGGGTCGAATCTATCGAATCCACTGTTTACTACTTATTATGCTCCGCGTAGCTATGATTTGTGGGGAATCCCTTTCGAAGACCCCAATAACCCAAATCAGCAGATTAACTATCGTGGTTCTTTTGACAACCCTCGTTGGGCACTAGCACATAACTCATTTAGTGAGCAAACAAACCGTATGTTTGGTAGTGCTAACGCTAGTTATAAGTTCACAAACTGGTTGACGCTCAACTATCGCGTAGGCGAAGATTTCTATACTACAGAGGGGAAAGAATTTTATGATCTAGGCTCTGGTAATACGGGAGGGCGTACTGCTGTTCCTTCAGGTGGTCAAGTACGTGACTATACAGTTACACAAAATCAGTTGAACTCTAACGCCAACTTGGTCTTCAATAAAGATTTGACTGATGACATTAACCTGAATGTATTGCTTGGTAATGAATTCTATGATATCCGTAATCGGTATCAGAACATGTTAGGCCAAGGGGTAACTATCGGTGGCTTACAGAACATCGACAATACAACTACACAGACTACAACGGAATATATTACCCGTAAGCGTACCGTTGGATTCTACGGTAACTTAGCTGCTTCGTGGAAAGAGATGATTTATCTGAACGCTTCAGGGCGTGAAGACTTTATCTCAAACCTGCCAAACGGCAATAGAACAATTTTCTATCCTTCAGTAGGCTTAGGCTTTGTAATTACAGAAGCTGTTTCTGTTCCACAAAACGTTGTAACGTTTGCTAAACTGCGTGCCTCTTACGCCGAAACGGCACAAGCACCTGATGCAACCTATTTAACACAGCCCCGCTTTGTGCGTGGTGGTGCAGGTAGTGGCTATCTATCGGATGGCATTACATTTCCTTTCCAAGGGCTAACGGCTCTGTCTTTGTCAGATGTGCTGTACACCAATCAGTTGAAACCTGTTAACGTTAGCACGACTGAATTTGGCGCTGATCTCCGCTTCTTCAACAACCGCCTAACATTTGATTATACATTCTTTATCCAGAATGCTAATAACCAAATTTTTGCCGCTCCTTCAGCTCCATCAATTGGGTATACCTCACGATATGTAAATGCTGGTAAGCTTCGTACCTTGGGTAATGAACTTGTATTGGGTATTACGCCAGTGCGCACAGATAACGGCTTCAACTGGAATCTGACAGCCAACTTTACTGCTTATCGCAACAAAGTGCTGGAACTAGCTGAGGGAGTAGACAATATATTCTTGGGTGGTTTCACTGAGCCTAACATTCGTGCACAAGCCGGAAATGCTTATCCCGTAATATTTGGGACGCGCTATTTGCGTAATAGCAACGGCCAGATTGTAGTTGATGCCGATGGCTATCCGCAGGCAGATGAACAACTTGGTGTAATTGGCCAAGTACAGCCAAAATTTGAAGTAGGGGTAACCAATAATTTTACCTTCAAAGGAATAACGCTAACTGCTCAAGTGGATGTACGGCGTGGTGGACAGGCATATGCTGGTAACACGCGCCTAGCTCGTCTCTATGGCATGGACAAAGCGACTGAAGATCGTACTTCAGACTACATCTTTCCTGGCGTGAAGGAATCCGGTACTGATGCACAAGGTAATCCTACCTATGTTTCTAACGATATTGCTATCAAGCGCGACCAAACCTATTGGCAGCTAGTAAATGATGGTATTGATGAGGCAAGCGTATTTAAGACAGATTTTGTGCGTTTGCGCGAATTGTCTTTGGCCTATTCGCTGCCTACCTCCGTTGTAAGTAAGACAAAGGTGCTTAGCAACGTATCGTTGACCCTCACAGGGCGTAACCTGTTCTTGATCACGAAGTATCCTAATTTCGATCCTGAGACGAACATTGGTGGCGCTTCTAACTTCCAAGGGTTAGAATATGTGGCTTTACCGCAAGTGAAAAGCTACGGTATTGGTTTGCGCGCTACATTCTAGAAAATTGCAAAGACCTTCAATAATGAAAACAATAAAATATACTCCTTTCCTGCTTGCATTAGGATTGGTGTTTGGTGTAGGTGCGTGTACAGAGGATAAGCTCGATGAGATTGATACTAATCCAAATACACCGACTGACTCACCAGTGCAGCTATTGCTGCCACAAGTAGAGGTTGATGCCGCATTTGGTATTTCAGGAACAGATTTAGCATGGATTTCTTCTGTGTTTGTAGAGCACACTACGGGTGTGCACGCGCAGTTTGAAAACCTAGATAAGCGGGCTGTTGGCTCATTCACTAACAATACAACCAGCAACAACTGGAATGATATCTATGCTGGTGAATTAGTTGATCTGAACTTAATCATTCAGAAAGGCTCGGATGGCGGTAGCGAAGCAGGCGCTTGGCGCTATGTAGGCATTGCCAAGGTGCTGAAGGCATACACGTTAGGAATTACAACTGATTTGTTTGGTCGTATTCCATATAGCGAAGCGCTACAGGGAGATGCGCTACTGAAGCCAGTATATGATAAGCAGCAGGACATCTATACCGTTATTGATGACCTATTGACTGATGCTATTGCCGACCTTGATAAAACATCGTCGAAAAGCCCAACCAACGCAGATCTGTTCTATGGAGGCGATGCGGCAAAATGGAAGAAGGTAGCGTACTCTTTAAAGGCTCGCTACTATAACCATTTAAGTAAACGCGACCCTGCTGGTTCTGCCGATAAGGCTCTGGCAGCTGCCGCACAAGGTTTTGCATCACCTGCGGACAACTTCACTTTCACAAAGTATACTACTGCTGCCATTGGTCAGAATCCATGGTACCAAGAACAAAATGACCGGGGCCACTTTGCGGTGAGTGCTACATTCTACTCTATTCTGCAAAATGGCACACCTACTGTGACGGCTGATGATGATCCGCGTATTCCGTTCTTGGTTGACCCGGTTGGACGTAATGCAAGCAATCCACGCGTCGCTGCTCCTAATGGTACGGCTATAGCTGACCAAGGGGGTACTACATATTCACGGATTTCAACGAACATCGTAGATGCAACATCAGCTCAACCTCTGATGACTTATGCTGAATTGAAGTTCATTGAGGCGGAAGCGCAACTGCGTAAGGGAAATGCAACTGCGGCATATGATGCATACGTGGCAGGTGTAAATGCTGACCTGAATGCTAAGGGTGGGAGTACTTATACAAACTCCACATCAACAAATGCAAACGTCATTGCTTTCCGGGCGAAGGTATTTATGGGAGCTAGCAATCTGACATTGCGGGACATCATTACGCAGAAATATGTAGCTGCTTTTCCTTATATGTCAATTGAGTCTTATAATGACTACCGGCGTACTGGCTTTCCAGTGTTAAATAATCCTAAAGGGCCAGCACCTCGTCGCTTCCCCTATCCACAAAGTGAGATAGATACAAACGGTGATAATGTTCCGAATGTACCTCTTGCCAGTGGAGTATGGTGGGATGATGGTACAGAAGATTAACTCTAAGTGGTAGAATAATAGAAAAGCCTAGTCATTCCGACTAGGCTTTTCTATTATTCTACCACTTAGAGTTTCAGGGGCAGTATGCCTTTTCTTAAAAAGGACAACATTAAAAGTAATTAAGCCTCATCCTCGTCTTCCTCCTGCGTGAAATCCAGCTCCCGCGCTAATTTCAGCGCTTCCGCCATTAGCTCGTCCATGCCAGCAACAGAATCTACTTCCAGTGTCTCGCCGAAGAGGTTGAGCAGTTGCTCGCCCTGCTCATTCACGTAGAGGTTGGAGTAGAGCCGGTCGAACAGTTTGCCTTCTTTGGTGACAATAGCGTCGATTTCTTTGGTGGAGCCGGCGCGTAGGGCGCGGTGCATTAAGTCCAGCACGGCACGGCAGTCTGCGTGGTCGCCTAGGTCGGCCAGCAGCTTCATCAGGGCCATGGCCACGGCCAGACGCACCCGCTCGAAGCGGAAGGAAAGCTCGGGCCGACTGGCACGCTCCAGGTCCTGGTAGGCGGCTAAGGTAGGCTTGCTGAGGTAGCGGGTGGCATCGGCAGGGTCGGGGAAGGCCTGGTGCAGAAGCTGGTCGTAGGTGGTAGCACTCATAGAGAGGGTAGGGAAAAACGAGGAGCGGAGCTGAACAGGTAGTTGCCAAAAGAGCGCGGACATGTAACCCCAATGCCCAAAGATACGATTGCTACTAGGTTGCTGGCCGCAACAGGCTGCCTGTATCACGCAATAGCGGCTGGCTTTTCGTTCACTCACACATCCTATGTACATGACGCACAAGAAGAAATGGTTGCTTTTCGCTCCGGCTGGCTTACTGGTAGTGGGCTTCGGTAGCTGTCTGATACAATGGGCCTCTAAAATGAAAGACGATGAAGCTCCTACCGCGCAATGGGTAGGTGCTGGTACGTTAGCACTGGGGGTATTCAACGCGGGGCTAAGCCTGCTGGGGCGGGGCATTATGGAAAACGCACTCTACGAGATTCGGGAAAAAGGCCCTTCGGCTGTAACGGTTGACAGTATTGCACCGGCTATGTTTGTCGAATAGCCGATAGTTTCATCTGTACAGCATAACCTTAGGCCTTACGCAATCACTTAGCACAGTTGAGCGAGTGCGTAAGGCCTAAACCTATAAACAAGCCGATTTCCTACCTCTGTATTGGGGTAGGAAATCGGCTTGTTTGCTTTTACAAGGCAAGGCTGTTTGGAGACTTGACACCGAAAGAGTGCCGCCAACGCTATATTCGATTCTCCGAACCGCTTTACCGGCCTATCTATTCTTTTTCAATGGCAAAATTCTTCTCTTCATCGCTTAGCTGGCTGTTAAGTTTTCTGTTGCTAACCAGCACTGCCAGCTACGCTCAACTGCCTGCTGCTCCGGCCGAGGGGCCACTACTTACACCCTCGCAGTTCCTAGGATATCCGCTGGGCTCACGCTTCACGCCCCACGCGCAGCTATTGCGCTATGTAGCGCATGTGGTAGCGCATACGCCCAATGGGATGCGCTTGCAACAATACGGTAGCACCTACGAGCATCGTCCGCTGGAAGTGGTGCAGGTGGCTTCAACAGCCAATCTACAACGCCTGGATGCTATCCGGCAGAGTAATCTGCGCCGGGCTGGTTTGGCCGAGGGCGCAACCGACGCTGCCCAGCCGGGTATTGTATGGCTGAGCTACAACGTGCATGGCAACGAGGCAGTGTCGTCGGAGGCGGTGATGCAGGTGCTCTACGACTTGGCCAACCCGCAGGACCAGCAGATGCAGCAGTGGCTGCAAAATACGGTAGTGTTAGTTGACCCTTGCGTGAACCCCGACGGCCACGACCGATACGTAGATTGGTACAACCGCGTGGCCGGACAACCCGCCAACGCATCGCCCTACGCCTGGGAGCACCGAGAGCCGTGGCCCGGCGGCCGCCCGAACCACTATTACTTCGACCTGAACCGCGACTGGGCCTGGCAAACCCAGCAGGAAAGCCGCCAACGCATTGCGCTCTACACGCAATGGCTACCACAGGTGCACGCCGATTTTCACGAGATGGGCGTCGACAATCCCTACTACTTCTCGCCGGCGGCTAAGCCGTTTCACGAAGATATTACTAAGTGGCAGCGGCAGATGCAGAATGCCATTGGCGACTACAACCGCCAGGTGTTCGATAAAAACAACTGGCTCTACTTCACCCGCGAGGTGTACGACCTGTTTGCGCCTACCTACGGCGACACGTGGCCGAGCTTCAACGGCGCTATTGGCATGACCTACGAGCAGGGCGGCTCGGGTAGGGCCGGCGTGCGCATTGCCCGCGCCGAGGGCGACACGCTCACGCTCACGCAGCGCATCAGCCACCACCACGCGGCCAGCCGCGCTACCATTCAGGCTGCAGCCGAGCGTCATGATAAGCTGCTCAGTGAGTTTCAGCAGTACTTTACGGACGGTCGCACCAAGCCCCGCGGCGTGTACAAAACCTTCGTGATGGCTAGCTCCTCCGACCCTGCTCAACTTCGCGCCCTCACGGAGTACTTAGAGCGCCAGCAAATCCAATATGGCTACGCCAGCCGCCGGGCGCGTGTGCGCGGCTACAGCTACGATACGGGTAAGGAAGAAGTGATGGAAGTGCAGCCGCGGGATGTGGTTATCAACATGTATCAGCCCAAATCGACACTAGTGAAAGTGCTGTTTGAGCCTCAGCCAGCGTTGGAGGACTCACTCACGTATGATATTACAGCGTGGGCTTTGCCCTACTCATTTGGCTTGAAGGGGTACGCTTTGAAAAGTCAGCTGTCAGAGGTGAGTTCTAAGTCGCCAGAGCAGAAGACTCCGCAACGCGCAACCGGTACTTCAGAACCTACAACAGATAAGCCCTACGCCTACCTCAGTCGCTGGACCAACCAGCACGACGTGCAGTTTCTGAGTCAACTGCTGCAAGCCAAGGTGAAGGTACGGGTAGCCGAAAAAGCTTTCGAGGCGGCCGGCCAACAATATGCGCCTGGCACGCTGGTAATTACCCAAGCCGGCAACGAAGCCATGGGGCCCAAGCTCGACCAAGTGGTACGGGCGCAAGCCGATTCGGCGGGCGTGGCCGTGCAGGCTGTGCAAACTGGCTTTTCTACCACTGGCAGCGACTTGGGCTCCAGCTCGGTGCGTTATGTAGGTCAGCCTACTGTGGGCGTGCTGGCTGGCGAAGGTGTAAGCTCCGGTGCCTTTGGAGAGGTGTGGCATTTCTTCGAGCAGCAAATTCACTACCCTCTCACGGTGCTAGGTACCAGCTACATCAACAGCGTACCCCTGCAGAAATTCGACGTGCTAATTCTGCCCGACGGCAACTACTCCGATGTGTATTCTGACCATGGCTTGGAAGCGCTGAAAACCTGGGTGCGCGCCGGCGGTAAACTGATTGCCTTAGAAGGAGCCGCCCGTTTTTTAGCTGATAAGAAAGATTTCCTCCTGAAAACAAAGCCTGCTGACAGCGCCGCCACAAAAAAAGGCGACCCCTACCAACAGCTCCGTCGCTATGCTGATGCCGAGCGCACGCAATTGCAGGAACAGGTGCAAGGTAGCGTCTACCGCGTGCAGCTCGACAACACGCATCCGCTAGCTTTTGGCTACGGTTCTTCGTACTTCGCCCTTGTTCGCAACCCGCTCAACTACCGTTTTCTGAGCGATGGGGGCTGGAATGTGGGTGTGCTCAAGAAAAACAGCTATGCGGCTGGTTTCACGGGCGTGCAGGCCCGCCGTCAGCTGGTTGATACTTTTGTGCTGGGCACCCAGGAGATGGGTAGGGGCCAAGTGGTGTACATGGCTGATAATCCGCTGTTCCGGGCTTTCTGGCAAGGTGGCAAGCTACTATTCAGCAACGCCGTTTTCCTGGTTGGACAATAAAGAGATAATCAAAAAGCAGAAAAGAGCCCCACCAAATAGTTGGTGGGGCTCTTTTTATTTAGCTGTGCTTTCTTGTAAGCACGGAAGCAATTAAAATACTTCTTCGGCTTTATTACCTACCGCATTGGCGCCTTTTTTCACGCCACGCTTGGTCTTGCGAGCAGCTTTTTTAGTGAAATCACCGGTAGCTTCAGCACCGGTTTCTACAGCATTACCCGTTGCCTTAGCGCCTTTTTTCACGCCATGCTTGGTCTTGCGAGCAGCTTTTTTGGCGAAGTCGCCGGTAGCTTCAGCGCCGGTTTCCACGGCATTACCCGTTGCCTTGGCTCCCTTCTTCACGACATGACCGGTTTTCTTGGCACCGGTTTCTACGCCTTCCTTCGCGTCGTGAATCACTTCACCAGCTTTGGAGCGGTCTTCCGTAGTAGTGGTTTGAGTGGTAGTCTGGGCAAAAGCGGCCGATGAAAGGGCCACGGTAGCTATGAGCAAAAGAAACTTTTTCATGATGTCAGAGGGAAAAAAAGATGTCTCCTCTCTATACGATTCGTGCGAAAATGGTTGCCTTTTGCGTGCAATCTTCCCACTACTACACGGCTAGCTCAGGCATTTGGCAGCAGCAGCGAACTGTCGCCGTAGCTCAGGAAACGGTAGTCGTGGGCTAGGGCATGTTCGTAGACGCGTCGCCAGTCAGGACCCAGCAGGGCAGCTACCAGAAGTAGCAGGGTACTTTCTGGCTGATGAAAATTGGTGATAAGACCTTGTACCAACCGGAACGTATAGCCCGGTGCAATCAGCAGCTGGGTAGTAGCGTGCAGGGTATCGGTCTGGTGCTGGTCGAGGTAGGCGAGCAGCGCGCGCACGGTTTCTTCTAGGGTAGGGGTAGGCACAGGTTGGTACGGCTCCCATTGCGTGAGGTGCAACGCCGCCGAAGCCGCCTCTGGCTGGCGCACCAGTTGCGCACCCAGCCAGAATAGGCTTTCCAAGGTGCGCAAGCTAGTGGTGCCCACCGCAATAACCGGCCGCGGCGCGTGCGCAAGCAGCTGGTGGAGAAAGTCGCGCTCCACACTGATAGGCTCGGCGTGCATGGGATGGTCGGCCATGTGATCGGCCTTCACCGGCTGGAAGGTGCCCGCGCCCACATGCAGCGTTACGGTGGCCCGCTGAATGCCGCGTGCATCTAGCTCAGCCAGCACTGCATCGGAGAAATGCAGGCCGGCAGTGGGGGCCGCCACGGCCCCTTCATGGGCAGCATACACCGTCTGGTAGCGCACGGCATCGAGGTCCGTATCGGCGCGATTAAGGTAGGGCGGCAGCGGCAAATGGCCGGCCGCACGCAACACCTCGGCAAAGGGTAGGGTAGGGGGCGTCCAGCGAAAAGCAATCAACGAGTAGCCCTCTGCTACCTCCTGCCGCTCGGCCATAAGCACCGCCGTTTCGCCATTTACCTGAAACTCCACCTGCACTGGTCCGGATTTCCAGCGTTTGCCGTTGCCTACTAAGCATTTCCAGACGCAACTGCCGGTTTGCTGCATGGCGGGCTCAATGGCGCGGTGCGGAGCTACCGGCTCCAGACAAAACAGCTCGACCACCCCACCTGTGGGCTTGTGCGCAAACAGGCGGGCCCGCACTACCTTGGTATCATTGAAGACCAACAGCGAATCGGCAGGCAATTCGGCGGGTAGGGCGTGAAAGCGTTGGTCAGTGATGTTGCCCTGGCGGTACACCAGCAGGCACGACTGGTCGCGGTGCGCGAGGGGCTCCGGCGCAATACGCTCCGGTGGCAGCTGATAGGTGAAATCCTGAATGGAAAGCTGGCGTGGATCAGGGGTAGGGACAGCGGACATCCTGCAAAGGTCTGCAATCAGGTGACTACGAGCAATGCTATGCAAATGGCTACTACCACTCAAGCACTGTGCGTGCAGCTATAGTGGCTTGCGCATCAACTATTTCGCTCTTCTAAAAAACATTAAATGTTGCTGAGGCAACGCTTCCACGCTTTCTACAAACTCTAGACCTACTGCTGCCATCTCCTTACGGGCCTGGTCGATGCTGAGCTTATGTAAGCGCTTGATGGGCACGCTTGGGTCCTCGGCACGGTACTCCACTAAAGCCACCCTACCCGTTGGAGTAAGTGAGGCGCGGACGGCACGCATCATCTCACGTGGATAGTCGAACTCGTGGTAGGCATCCACAAGCAGCACCAGATCAACCTGATTAGCAGGGAGATTGGGATTTTGCGTGGTGCCTTTCACAGCTTCCACGTTGGTAACATGTTGTTTGACTTTGTTTTGTTGAATAGCAGCCAGCATTTCGGGCTGAATATCCACAGCCAGCACTTTTCCCTGCGGCACCAGTGGCGCCATTCGAAAAGTAAAGTAGCCCGTACCGGCCCCTAGGTCAGCCACCACGTCGGTAGGCTTTAGCTGTAGCTCCCGCAGTAAAATATCTGTGCCTTCCTCCTGGTTGCGGTCGGGGCGCTCCAGCCAGTCAGCGCCCTCGTGACCCATTACGTGGGCAATCTGCCGGCCTTGGTAATATTTACTGATGCCATTGGGGTCGGCGGCTGGCCGAAACTCGTAGCCCGTAGTGTCGGGTGCCACCAAGGTATGGCGTTCCGCAGTTAGGCTCGTGGTATTGACGCTTTCAGTGGGCAGCTGCGTGCAGGCACCCAACAGAAGAACACTGCCGCACATAGGCAGCAACCACCGTGTAGGAAGAGCAGATAAAGACATAAAGTCAAATAAATTGGTGGGAATAGCCTCCAAAACGACTGGCAGTTGAGAAGCGTTCTGCCGAGACAATGTATTACTTGAATTACGCTGAAAAAGCCGATCTACTCGCCCATAGCAGCTCGACGGTTACATCCTCTCCATCACATGCCGCACGCTTTAATCCTGTGTGTGAATCAGCTATGGTGATAAAGACTTAACGATGGCAACCAGAAAAAAATATAAGAACAGCCATGAAAAGAATGTGCTTTGGCTAACGAATGGCAACTAGTTGTATATGTCCACCGCACTATTAAGATTTAAATCTGCTGAAAATTTACCCTAAGCAGCACTTTATTCGTATAGGGCGATATTCATTCTACCTTTGCCTGTATGAAAAAACAACTTCTCTCTCTGCAACGTGGCTTTGTTGCCTTGCTGGTAACTGCTACTGCTCTCACAAGCTGCAACCGCGCTGAGTACGCTATGTTGCCTAAAACGTCGGCTTACCACGGTACGCAGTATACCGTAACGGCGCCCAAACCAGTAGCTGAAGCTCCTACAGCCGTTGCTACTGCACCTGAAGCAGCATCCGTAGCTACTGAAACTCCCGTAGTTGCATCTGCCCCCGCTGTAGCAGTTGCACCGGTACCAGTGGCTCAGCCTGCACCCGCTGCCAAGCCCGCCAAAGCACCTAAATTGAATCTGATGCAGAAAGCATTGGTGAACAAGGTAGCCAAGCAGGCCCAAAAAGTAGCCAGCAAAATGCAAGTGAAGCAGAAGAGTGAAACTGCTGAAACCAACCGCTTGGATGGTAACATCCGCACAGGTATTATCCTGGTGCTGGTTGGTTTGCTAGTGAGCTTACTGTCCTTCATCAGCGGCATTTTCGGTGTACTGGGTGGTATTATTGCCATCGTGGGTATTGTATTCATCGTATTGGGTCTACTCGATATGGCGTAAGCTCAAGACAAATAGATCTAAAACAGCAAGCCCCAATCAATTACTGATTGGGGCTTGCTGTTTTTATATACCAATATACATCCTTTACTTAGAGAGCATTAGGCGTTATGGTGTCATCTACTATTACTTCAATTTATGCGTGTCCTTTTTTATTTGTTCATGACTGTACTGTTAATGAGTACAGTGAATTGCCGGAGCAGCCGGGTAGGAACACTGCCTACTTCGTCTTCCATCTATACAAAACCTACGGACACGCTGACATCTAGTGCACCCACTTCTGTGACCTTGTCGGAACAGCGCGATAGTGCCGTTATAGAGCAATCGTTGGATTCGACTATGATCCGAAAGCCAGCTCCTACAATCACTTATCCAGATAACCCGTTGCGAGCATACGGCAAGCCCGACCGTAACACCACAATAGTTAACGTTACGGGAGCAGTTGTTGCTAGTATAGGGGTAGTACGCTTGGTGCAAGCAGGGAAATCTGCAAATTCTAGTACGCCATGGGGCGGTCTAGGGGGATTGATTATTGGTACTACAGGCCTGATAGCGCTACTTGTTGGTATTGCACTACTGTTTGCCCAAGGTAAAAATGGTCGTGTGCGGCGGCTACGCGAAGACCAGCGCCGAGCGCAGGGTAGGAGCTAAGCTACCTCCTACATCGGGTCCACATCGGCCGCAATGCGAGCTTGCTTGAACTCCTTTTGGTCCTTCACGATGTTGATGGCGTCGCGAATATCACTTTTGGCCGATTTCAGTACCGTATGCTCTCGGCTGAGCTTGATGGTAATTTCCTGTAAGTAGAAGTTACGAATACGGAAGATGTACGGCGCTTCCGGCCCCAACACGGCCTCACGGCCCAGACGGTCCACCAATTCCTGCGTGAGTAGAATAGCCGCCTGCTCAGACAGGAGTTGATCTACGTGTTTCACCGTTAGGCGAATCACGCGCATGAACGGCGGGTAGCCATGCTCGCGTCGCTGCGTGATTTCGTACTCGTAGAACTCCAAGTAATCGTTGCGAATCACCTTATCGAAAATCACCTGTAATGGGTCGCCGGTCTGAATAATTACCTTGCCTTTCTTCCCCTTGCGGCCGGCCCTACCACTCACCTGCACAAACATCTGGTAGGCCCGCTCATGCGCCCGAAAATCGGGGTAGTGAATGATACTGTCGGCATTGATGATGCCCACTAAGCTCACGTTGGCAAAGTCCAACCCTTTCGTTACCATCTGAGTGCCTACCAGGATGTTGGTTTTCTGCTGTTCGAAGTCGCTGATAATCTGCTGGTAGGAATTTTTAGCGCGAGTCGTATCCAGGTCCATGCGCTGCACCTGGGCCTCGGGTAGCATGATTTTTAGGTCGTCTTCCAGCTTTTCGGTGCCGAAGCCTACCGTTTTGAGGTTGCGTGAGCCGCAGGCCGGGCACTCCACCGGCATACGCTCGTGGTAGCCGCAGTAGTGGCAGCGCAGCTCGTGCACATGCTTGTGGTAGCTCAGGCTCACGGCGCAGCTCTTGCATTTGGGTATCCAGCCGCAGTCGAGGCAGTTGATGAAGGGCGAGTAGCCGCGCCGGTTCTGAAACAGAATCACCTGCTCCTGCGCGCCCAGCTTGCGCTCCATCTCCTGCATCAGCTCCGGCGTGAAATGGTTGAGCATGGTTTTCTGCTCCCGGCTTTTGCGGGTGTCTACCAGCTCAATCTCGGGTAGGCCGGCCTCACCATAGCGCTTGGTAAGCTCCACTAAGCCATAGCGACCAGCGCGGGTCTGGTAATAGGTTTCCACAGCAGGAGTAGCCGAGCCCAGTAAGGTTTTGGCGCCCTGAAAATTGGCCATCATCAGGGCCACTTCGCGGGCATTATAGCGCGGCGCTGGGTCATACTGCTTGTAGCTCGATTCGTGTTCCTCATCCACAATCACTAGCGCCAGATTGTCGAAGGGTAGGAACACGGCCGAGCGCACTCCTACCACCACCTGAAACCGCCCCGACAGCACGCCGTTCCATACCTCTACCCGCTCGTTGTCGGAGAATTTGGAGTGATACACGCCCAGCCTAGTACCAAACACCCGCATCAAGCGCGTTACGATCTGGGCCGTGAGGGCAATCTCGGGTAGCAGATAGAGCACCTGTCCGCCACCCTGCATGGCCTGCTGAATGAGGTCAATGTAGATTTCGGTTTTGCCTGCGCCTGTCACGCCGTGCAGCAGTACAATGTCTTTCTCGGCAAACTGTTGCAGAATCTCCCCGCGGGCCGTGTTTTGCGCTTCACTCAGAGTAAAGTTCAGGCGGGTTTCAGCCGTATGGTCCAGCGGAAAGCGCGACACAATCACGTCGAACTGCTCTAGGATACCGTTTTTAATCAGCGTATTCACGGCCGAGGCCGACAGGTGCGGGGCGCTGGAAAGGTAGGCTTTCTCAATTCCCTGGTGGTTGGCGTGCTCGTTCTGATAGATAGGCACTTTCTGCAAAAAGCGCATCAGCACATCCAACTGCTTGGGCTTCGTTGCCAGCCGCTGAAACAGTTCTTCTAGTGCCGCTTCGGCCACAAACGTATGCGCCAGCCGCACTTTCTTCACCACTTTCGGCGAGTACTTATCGCTCAAGTGCTCAAACAGAAAGATAACTTCCTTCTGCATCAGCGACTTGATAACACGGTGAAACGAACTAATGCCGAGTAGCTCGCCTACCTCTGTAAACGTCATCGACTTACCCTCCTCGCCCGTACGCAAGGCCTCTACAATGCGTTCCTCTTGCTCACTGAGTGGGTAGGGATTTTCCTCGACCCCAAAGGCGGGGTGAAACTGAATGCGGCTCTCAGAGCTAAGCTTGAGCGCGGCGGGTAGGGCAGCATTAATCACCTCGCCCAACGTGCACATGTAGTAATCAGCCATCCAGCGAAACAGCTTCAACTGTGGCTGCGTCACTACTGGCGCATCGTCGATGAATTCCAGAATGTACTTCGCCTGGTACTCCTTCGGCGGCGTTTCGTGTACGGCGGCTACAATGCAGCTCAGCGTTTTCTTAGCGCCGAACTGCACAATCACGCGCCCGCCAATGACTACGTGGTCATTCAGCTCATAGGGTACGCGGTAGGTATATAGTTTGGGCAGAGGAAGGGGCAAAATCACGTCCGCGAATAGCGTGACGCGGTCGGTGGCCACCGGCTCCGGCTGCACAAAATCAAACGAAAGGCTCAAAAGAAGGAAGCTATCAGGCGAAAGTCAAAAAGCGGACTACAAAGATAACCGTTTCGCGGGCGCGTGGTTGCCGACACGCTGAGTTTAGCCCAACAGTGGAGTGTAGGTGATGCATATAGTAACTCAGCCTAGTAAGCTCCGCAATGTGTCGGCTTTACCAGGTTGAATTTAAAGGCTTTTCTTCCAGAATTGAATTCGTGGAAAACGCCCTTTTGTCTTGTAAAAAGCATGTCAACTTATTATAATCCTGTTGGTTGTGTGCATAATTCGGGTATTATAGATAATTGAGAAAAAGGGGTAAATCCAGTTCCGCAATGGTTTGCGTAAGCTTTGTATTCTCACCTTTTAACCCAAAATAATATGTCTAAAGTGATGCACAATGACACTGAGGCGAAAGGTCTTAGTGAAGGGCTGAAGATGCCTTTGGAGCGGCGTAACTTTCTGCGCTATACAGGTCTGGGCTTGGCAGTAGGCGGTCTGGCATTAGCTGGCTGCAACGACGTGATGGAGGACATGTCGCAGACACAAAGCGCCAGTGCCACCGCCGCTGATATGGCTAATATGGTAGATGTAGGTAGCGGCGACGTAGGTATTCTGAATTATGCGTATGCCTTGGAGCAGCTTGAGGCTGCTTTCTACGCACAAGTATTGCAAACCCAATATTACAACAGTACATCGGCCCCACAGAGAGTATTCCTGCGCGATATTGAGGCGCATGAGCGTATTCACCGGGAATTTTTCAAGATGGCCATTACGGCCGCTGGTGCTACCCCTATTAAAGACCTGGAGGTAGATTTTTCCAGTATTGATTTCCGTACCAAGAACGGGGTATTGAGCGTAGCCAAAGCCTTCGAAGACTTGGGGGTAGCCGCGTACAACGGCGCTGGTAAACTTATCAAAAACCCTGCTTACCTGACCATTGCCGGCAAGATTGTATCGGTAGAAGCGCGCCACGCTGCTATTGTCCGCGACTTCTTGGAGTACAACACCTTTGTGGGTCCTGATGTGGTAGACCAGACCAACGCTCTGGAGAAATCAATGATGCCCGCCCAAGTAGTGGCAGTGGCCAACAATTTCCTCAAAGAAGGCTCGAAGCTGAATGTGAGCAATCTGCCCACAGAATAAGCATCACCTAACATTCTCACATCTTTCTGTTTTGTAAACCACTACTCCATGAATATTCTCAACATACTCGCCGAAATCGAGAAGGTAGACCCGGAAGTCTATGAGCGGCTCGACCAGCGTCGTCAGGTTTTCAAGCACTTTGCTGGTTTCGGTAAAAAGCTGGCCACAGCCGCTGTGCCGTTGGCCATGGGTTCTATGTTCCAGAAAGCCTACGGGCAGTCTTCGGGCCTGAGCAAGCAGGTAACCGACGTTCTGAACTTCGCCCTCACGCTGGAATACCTGGAATACTACTTTTACGATATGGGCGTGAAGACGCGTAATCTGTTTGTGCAGGCCGATCTTGCCGCCATCACGATTATCCGCGACGACGAGATGAAGCACGTCAACTTCCTCAAGACCGTGTTGGGTAGCAGCGCCATTGCACCGCTCAGCGCCAACGATTTTGATTTCACGGGCTCTAAAGGCGGCACACGTGCTCCCTTGATTTCAGAAGTGTTCCGCTACCGGCAGAACTTCCTGGCGCTGGCGCAGGCTTTCGAAGACACTGGCGTGCGCGCTTACAAAGGCGGCGCTCCGCTGCTGATCGAAAATAATACGGTGCTCGAAGCTGCTCTAAACATTCACTCTGTAGAAGCCCGTCATGCCTCGCACATCCGCACCATGCGCCGCGGAGGTACGCAGGCCAACGGCCTACCCAAGAGCTGGATTACCGGTAATGACGGCGGAGGTCCCTTGCCTAGCGTAACGGCTCCCGTATACGGCCCCGGCATGCCAGCCGACATGTTCCCCTCCGAAGCGAACGTCACGCAAGCCGGTATCGACCTCACGTCTATCCCCAACGTGACAGCCGACCAAGCCTCCGAGGCATTCGACGAGCCGCTGGATATGGCTACCGTACTCAATATTGCTAGCAACTTCCTCAAATAGCACTCAGGTTTAAGCGAAGAAAAAAGGGGCAGCCTTATCGGCTGCCCCTTTTTATTTTTACTATCCTAGGTAGCCGACGTATCGTCGGGTGCTGCTGGCTTTTTGCGCGGCGGCCTACTGCGGCGTTTAGGCGTCGTAGGTGTGGGTTCCGTTGTGGGCGCAGTTTCAGTGGTTGGCTCCACAGTCGGCTGCGGTGCCGTATCGGAAGCTGGTGGGGTAGAAGCCTTAACAGCTTTCTTCCGGGGTGCCCTCGGCTTGGATGCAGTAGGGGTAGGCGTTGCAGCCGGTTCCGGTGCAGTCGTATCAACCGGCGCCGGAGTGACAGTCGTTTTTTTGCTGCGGGAAGCCCTTGGCTTAGCTGGTGCTTTAGGCTTAGCAGCTTTGTGGGTAGGCGTTGCTTCAGTATCGGCTGACAGGGTAGAAACGGCCTCATCATCGGCCACGGGGGCAACCTCCGGAAGCTCCATTGGCGGCGCAGATGGCTCAGGCGTTGGCGTTGGTACAGTTGGCTCTGGCTCAGTAGTAGCAGTAACAGCTGAGACAGCGGCAACAGGTGCTTCCTCTTCAGCTGGTAGCAGGGTAGGGGAGGGCGCAGAAGCTGTTTCTGTAACTATTGGGTCCGAGGCTTCGCTCTGAATCAATTCAGGAGCTGTCTCGGGGAGCTCTGTGGAGGCGTTTTCCGGGGTAGCGTAGAGAGGTGCCAGTTGGCGGCCACGGTTTTTACCCGAGCGCCGTGCCTTTTTCTTGTCGGCCAATATCTGACCAGCTGTACGGCCCTTGCGGGGCTTTGGCACAATATCAACATCCTCTGCATCCGCTGCTTCTTCAACGGATTCCTCCACAGACTGTTCTACTATTGTAGATTGCTCGTCAACTACCTCAACGGAAGGACGTAGATCAGCTTCAACAGCTATTTCTGCATCTTCATTGGGCTCCGCCGAGCCCGCCTCCTGGGCTGCTAAAGCCTCTAGCGCAGCACGTTTGCGGGCCGTGCGCTTGGCTCCGCCTCGGCTCCGTCGTTTTTTCTTGGGAAGTTGAGTAACTGCTTCATCCACAACCTGCTCAGCTTCTTCTACCACAGGTGTAGCAGGCAGGTCGGCCAGTGCTTCCTCTGAGTAAGCAACCTCCTCTTCCGTAATAGACGCCAACGCTAATTCCGTGGCAACTGCGGGAGTTTGCTCAGCATACTCGCCAATATCAATTCGTTCCTCATCGTCATCCGACTCTGGCTCCGGTTCTGGCACAGAAGGGATAGGTAGCGCTGCTAATTGCTGCTCTACGGCTTCTATCTCAGTTGTTACATCAACTTGCTGGCCCAGACGCCGCAGGCGCTCCAGCGTACTTTCTAAAAACTGGCGATGCTCAGGAGCGCCTGCATACAGCGGCTTATGATGTAACGCCTGCTGTACAGAATGCCACTCCTTTTTGAAGCGACCAAACGCCGCATCGAAATACGTACGCGTAAACCGCTCCCAGATGTAATCTTGTGCCACCACGGAAGGGTGCAGCATATCATCGGCATAGAAACGATAGTCACGTAGATCGTCTAGCAGCAACTCATAAGCCGGGAAATACGATACATCGGGTAACAGCTCGCTCAAGTAATGGCAAGCCAATCGAAGAGCTGATTTGCTGACAGCATTCAGAGGGAGTGTATCCTTCAAATGGCGTACGGGACTTACCGTCAAGATAAATCGCAGCTTCGGATTATGACGCCGTAAGTAGGCGTGGGTTTCCGCTACGGCGTTGATGATTTCGTCCGGTGTCAACAATTCCTTCTCAAACTGATCTGCCGGAATTTTGTGGCAATTGCTAACCAACTCGCCTGTAGCGCGCAGCCGGTAGACAAATGCGGTACCCAGCGTCAGCATCACCACATCGGCGGTGCGCAGGAATTCGCCGGTTTGCTGCACTAGCTCTTGAATCTGCTGTAATAACGTCACCGGCGAATCGGCGCCAAGGGTAGCGTGCAGGTCGTAGCTCTGCCAGCGGCCGCGGGCTTCTACTAAGTGCTGTTGCCAATCCATATCCTCACCAGCCGCTGCACGCAGCAACTGGCAAGCCGTGAGCGGATTAAACACGGTGCCGAAGGGATTCACAACGGCCGCGACCTTATTCTCGGTCAGGCGCGCGCCAATTGTCTCTGCGAAGCAGGAACCCACCGTCAGCACCCGTGCTGCGTGTGGCAGCTGCTGCGGATAAGGAGTAAGAGGAATTTCAGTACGAAACATGCAAGGAAGCTAGGACCGATAGCCGGCCAACAAATACGCTGCGCCGCTCCTGAATCGCGCGCCACCGAAGCGCGGCAACTTCAAAAACAAAGCACTCATGGACAAAGATGGGAGTAAATTGCTTATATAAACGAGTTAGCTAATACGGAGGGTAGCGCATGTTGGCCAGAAAGGTGTTCTATCAGCAACGAAAAAGCCCGACTACCAAAGCAGTCGGGCTTTCTTAGTTAAAAAGTAGTTGCTTACTCAGCTACTACGTTGAAGCGAACCTGGTGCTTCACTTCTTTGTGCAAGTTCAAGGTAGCGGTATACTCGCCAGCCGTCGAAGGCTCTTGGTCAAACGAAATACGCTTGCGGTCTACCTCAATGCCCTTGTTAGCTAGTGCGTCAGCCAACTGAAGCGTGGTTACGCGACCGAAGATCTTGCCGGTTTCGCCCACTTTCGCTGGAATTTCCAGCACCATATCACCAATTTTGTCGGCAATGGCTTGAGCGTCGCCCTGAATCTTATCGGCTTTGTGCGCAGCCTGACGTACGTTCTCAGCTACGATTTTCTTGTTCGATTTGTCGGCCAGAATAGCCAGACCCTGGGGCAGCAGGTAGTTACGACCGTAACCGGCCTTCACCGTTACGATGTCGTTCTTCTCGCCCAGACCCTTTACGTGGTCTTTCAGAATTACTTCCATGACTTTGTTGGTTTCTGGTTGTTGGTTTTTGGTTTCTTGGTGGTCTCCTCAATTTCTAGTGAATAGAGGAAACGGCCAAGTAACCAAAAACAAAAAACCAATAACTAGAAACTATTTTAACGAATCGGTTACGTACGGCATCAGCGCCAAGTGACGAGCTTTAGCTACGGCCTGGGCTACCTTGCGCTGAAACTTCAGGCTGGTACCAGTGATGCGGCGGGGCAGCACGCGGCCCTGCTCGTTCACAAACTTCAGCAGGAAGTTCGGGTCCTTGTAATCGACATACTTGATGCCGTTTTTCTTGAAGCGGCAGTATTTCTTACGCTGCTCCTGCTTGTGGATTCTTTCGTTGGCTAGGCTCATGATACTAGGCGGCGGCTTCCGATTGTTGTTTGGCTTTCTGCTGATTCATCTCGCCATTGCGGCGGCGCTGGTTGTAAGACACAGCGTGCTTATCCAGCACAGTGGTCAAGAACCGGATAATGCGCTCGTCACGACGGAACGCCAGCTCCAGCGTATCCACGATGTTGCCCTCACCAGTGAACTCAACCAGGAAATAATAACCGGTTGATTTCTTCTGGATAGGGTAGGCCAACTTGCGCAGGCCCCAGCTTTCCTGATTGATAATGTCGGCGCTATTTTCCTTAAGCACCTGGGTGAACTTCTCGACCGTCTCTTGCACTTGGCTCTCGTTCAGTACGGGAGTCAAAATGAAGACCGTCTCGTAATTTCTTACTTCCATTACGACGGGGTGAAAATTGTGTGTGAAAACTAAATGAGGCGGCAAAGATACGCTTTTTCTTGCCCGATGCCTACGACCTAGTTATTATTTATTGCGGAAGGATAAGACTTAACTGACTGTGCGTCAGAATTTGCCTGTCCTTCCGAAACATGCTTTAAGTTAAGTATAGGAATCAATATAACTCTGCTAAGTAACAGCTACTTAGTAGTGTATATAATATTATATAAGTATAACTACTAGAATGTGAGGTAGTTTAGAATCTTTCTAACCAAGCTAACGAGGGCTAATTTTCGCCTCTTCTGGTTTGTTGTCTGCGATTCCCAACCTACATTTGTGGCCTTGATGCACGCCTGCGTTTCTTTCTTCCCAGTCAATTTGTGCTATGGATAGCATCCGATTTCGTACTCTCCCCAAACTGCTTCTTGCTCTTTTCCTGACGGTTGCCACCGTGGGCCAGTCTCTGGCGCAAGAGGTTGGCTCCGCGCCAGCGGTTAGCAAAGAAGGTGTAACGCCCGGCGCCACTGCCGGCGCCGATGGTGCCCCCGCTGCTGCGGAAGGTGCTGCCCCTGCCGCTGGCGGAGGCGATGCTGCTGCCATTCAGGCTGGCGATGCTTTGTTTAAAGGTAACTGCGCCCAGTGCCACGCTGTCAACGAAAAAGTGGTAGGTCCTGCGCTAGCAGGCATCACTAAGCGTCGTCCGATGTCCTGGATCATTCCATGGATTAAAAACTCCAGCAAAGTAGTTGCCAGCGGCGACGCATATGCTGTGAAACTCTTCAATGAGTATGGCAAGCAGCAAATGCCCAGCTTTGCCTTGTCGGATGATGAGATTAAGTCAATTATAGCCTACACTGTTTCGCAGGAAGGTAGCGCTAATCCTACCCCAGCACCAGGAGCAACAGCTGGAACTGATGGTGCAGCTCCTACCAACGCTCAAGGCAGCACCGAAGCTGGTCAGTATATCGACCTACTGATGATTGTGTTGGTAGTAGTACTGATTGTACTGGTAGTGACACTGGTTATCATTGCCAACCTAATGAAGGATGTGCTGCGTGGTCGCAAAGACCTCAGCGGCCGCGACGTAGAGCAACTCAATCAGCGTTACGACTTTTCGAAAATTTACAAGTCGGGAGCTGTACGTGGCATTGCTGTAACAGTGTTCATCTTAGTCGTGCTCTATGAATCAGTACAGGCGGCTATGGGCATTGGCTTGACACAAGGCTACCAGCCTACGCAGCCTATCGCTTTCTCGCACAAACTGCACGCCGGTGAAAACCAGATCAACTGTGCTTATTGCCACACGTCGGTATACAAGAGCAAATCGGCCAACATTCCGTCGCCTAACATCTGTATGAACTGCCACTCGCAGATCAAGACAGAATCGCCGGAAATCAAGAAAATCTACCGGGCTATCGAGCGCAAGCAGCCTATCCAGTGGGTACGCATTCACAACCTGCCGGATTTGGCCTACTTCAACCACTCGCAGCACACCCAAGTGGGCGGCCTGGAGTGCCAGACCTGTCACGGTCCGATCCAGAACATGGATGTAGTATATCAGTATTCTGCTCTAACCATGGGCTGGTGCATCAACTGCCACCGCGAGACGCCTCTCAACACGAAGGGCAACGCATACTACGATAACCTCGTGAAGCTGCACGACACCAAGAACAGTGCTGTGCCTTTCACGGTGTCATCGAACGGTGGTACCGAGTGCTCGAAGTGCCACTACTAAATTGTACGTCTCGGAGGAAACCTTATTCTTAACGGTCAAACTCCGCGACAACCAAAAGATATTAAATAAGCCTTACTTGAAGATAATGTGGAGTCAACATCACGACTCCAGTCTTCAAGACCCTAAGTCCCCATACACAAATGCAAGAGTCGCCTAAGTACTGGAAGGGAATTGAGGAACTGGAGAGCTCGCCGGAGTTTGTGAAGAACGCGTTGACAGAATTCGCGGACTTCCTACCGGTGAAAGAAACCTATGGCTCTTCCGACGCTGCGGTAGCCCCGCGCCGCGACTTCCTCAAACTGATGGGTTTCGGTATTGCTGCCGCTACCCTCGCCAGCTGCGAAACCCCGGTTCGCAAGGCTATTCCGTACCTGAATAAGCCACAGGAAGTAGACCCTGGCATTGCTAACTTCTACGCTTCTACCTACTTCACGGGTCAGGACTACAACAGCGTATTGGTAAAGACCCGCGACGGTCGACCAATCAAGTTGGAAGGCAACCCTGAATCGCCGATCACGCGTGGTGGCCTATCGGCCCGTGCCCAGGCGTCGGTGCTGAGTCTGTACGACGGTGCTCGTTTACAGCATTTTACCATCGACCGTAAGAAGGCTGATAAAAATCGAGTAGACAGCGAAATCCGCACGAAACTGGCTCAAGCCGGTCGTATTGCTATCGTGTCGCCCACAATCATCAGCCCTTCGACCAAGAAAGTTATTGCTGAGTTTGCATCGCGCTACCCCAACACGGAGCACGTGCAGTACGACGTAGTTTCGGCTAGCGGCTTGTTGCAAGCAAATGGCGGTGTGTTGCCGAGCTATAATTTCAGTCAGGCCAATGTAATCGTAAGCCTTGGCGCCGATTTCCTTGGCACTTGGCTGTCGCCGGTGGAATTTGCTAAGCAGTATGCTACCACGCGCAAAGTATCGAGCGACAAGAAAACGATGTCGCGGCACTATCAGTTTGAAACGACAATGTCGTTGACGGGTGCCAATGCCGACACGCGCGTGCCAGTGAAACCTTCTGAAATGGGTGCAGTAGCTTTGGCACTGTACAACGCAGTAGTAGGTGGTGGTGACGGTTCATATAAGAACGCTACTCTCACTAAGGCCGCTAACGAACTGAAGGCAAACCGCGGCCGTAGCCTTGTTGTGTCGGGTTCCAACGATGCAAACGTACAGGCGCTGGTAGCAGCTATCAACCAGTCGCTCGGTAACGTAGGCACCACGGTTGATCTGGCTAATCCTTCACTGGTTCGTCAGGGCAGCGATGCCCGTATGACGCAACTGGTAAACGATATCAAGAACAAGAGCATCGGTGCTGTTATTTTCTACAACGCCAACCCGGTCTACGATCATCCCATGGGGGCGGACATTGCCTCAGCTCTGCCTGGTCTACCCCTAACGATTTCGCTCAACGACCGTCTCGACGAAACCGGTTCTTTATGCAAATACGCTGCTCCCGACCATCATTACCTAGAGTCGTGGAATGATTATGAGCCGAAGCGCGGCTATCTGAGCTTGGCTCAGCCTGCTATTTCGCCGTTGTTTGCCACTCGCCAGGCGCAAGAAAGCTTACTGACTTGGGCAGGTAACAACACAAGCTACTACGACTATCTGCGTGCTCAATGGAGCGGTGTGTTAGGAGCTAGTGGCTTCCAAGCCGCTTGGGACAAAGCCGTACACGATGGGGTAGTAATGGGCACTGCTTCGCCCGCAACTGCTCCTACTACTGCTGTGGATGCTGGTTCTGCTGCTGCTGCGCTGAGTGCGCCAACAAAATCAGGCGAAGTGGAACTGGTTCTGTACGAGAAAGTAGGCATTGGTAATGGCTCAGAAGCCAACAACCCATGGCTGCAAGAGCTACCCGATCCAGTTTCTAAAGCCACGTGGGGCAACTATGTATGCGTGCCTTACGACATGGCAAAAGCTAATGACTGGGAGCAAGGTGATGTACTGAAAGTGACTGCCGCCAACGGCAAGTCGGTGGAACTGCCACTACTGATACAGCCAGGCCAGGCAAAAGGCACTGTAGCTATTGCCGTTGGCTATGGCCGTAAGCAAACTGGTAAAGTAGGCGACGGGGTAGGGGCCAACGTATTACCATTAGCCACAATGGTTGGCAACAGCATCGTGTATGCTACCACTGCTAAACTAGATAAAACCGGCGCTAACGAGCCAATCGCTCAGACCCAGACGCACCACACCATCATGGACCGCAAGGCCGTGGTGCAGGAAGCAACTCTGGCGAAGTACATCGAGAATCCGAAAGAGGTAACCGAGTACGAAAAAGTAGCTACCCCTGATGGTTTGGAAGCTCCCGCCCGTGTATCGCTGTGGCAGGACTATGAGTACAAAAACCACCACTGGGGTATGGCTGTCGACCTCAACTCGTGCATTGGCTGTGGCTCGTGTGTGATTGGGTGTCAGGCCGAAAACAACGTAGCTGTAGTAGGCAAACAAGAGGTAATCAACCGCCGCGAGATGCACTGGATGCGCATCGACCGTTACTACAGCTCCGACCACCACCGTGACGAGTTCGAGACGGAAGGTAAGCTGGCCACATACGCTGCAATGGAAAATCCGGCTGAAAATCCGAAAGTGATTTTCCAGCCGCTGATGTGCCAGCACTGCAACCACGCTCCTTGTGAAACGGTTTGCCCAGTACTAGCTACTACCCACAGCTCGGAAGGCCTCAACCAGATGACCTATAACCGTTGCGTAGGTACGCGTTATTGCGCAAACAACTGCCCATATAAAGTGCGTCGTTTCAACTGGTTCTCTTACTACACCAACGAGAAGTTTGAAAACGTGAACGGCCACATGTTTACTGACCTTGGCCGTATGGTTCTCAACCCTGACGTAACAGTTCGGGCCCGCGGTGTAATGGAGAAATGTTCGCTCTGCGTGCAGCGTATTCAGCTGGGTAAGCTGGAAGCGAAGAAGCAGAAGCGTCGTCCGAAGGACGGTGAAATTGTGTCGGCTTGCGCTCAGTCTTGCCCCACTGAAGCCATCGTATTCGGTGATATGCGTGACCCGGAGTCGCGGATTTCGAAGCTCCTGCGTCGTGAAGACGGCGAACGGGCTTTCCATGTCCTCGACCAGATCAACGTGCAGCCGAATATCACGTACCTGACCAAGATCCGGAACGTGGAGAACGGAAATGAATTTGTGATCTAGCCATTGAGAATAGGAATAGGTAGTTTGCTAACAAACGTTACAAGCTTCCTGCTTCCTGCCACTTCCTTTAAATAAACCACTATGCAGCACGTATCGCCTGTACGGGAGCCGCTCGTAACCGGGGGGAAAACGTACCACGACATCACGCAGGACGTGTGCCGGCAGGTAGAAGCCAAGCCGAATATTCGGTGGATGGCGGCCCTGGCCGTTGCTCTATTCTTCCTTGGTGTATTTCTCTACTCTGTATACCGCACCCTGTGGTATGGTATCGGGGAATGGGGCCTCAATAAAACCGTTGGCTGGGCCTGGG
>NZ_JAGETX010000022.1:0-50736 GCF_017589435.1 Hymenobacter defluvii | reverse complement strand
AACACCGAAAAGCCCCCTATTTTCAGAAACAAATAAAACAGCCACAGGGGCCGGCTTTAAGCACTCGCAAAACCCCCGCCCCTGTGGCTAACTGGCTTTCAGTGGCTTTTCTACAGCAGCTCCAAAGCCGCTTCGTTGCCTTGCTGAATGGCTAGATCGTGGGCCGATAGGCCGCGCACGTCGCGGATGCTGGCGTCGGCACCTGCTTCCAGCAAAATGGGTATCAACTGGTTGCGGCCAAACAGGGTGGCAAACATGAGGGCTGTGCCGCCGTTGCCGTTCTGCAAATCCAGGTTGGCGCCGTGGGCAATGAGCTGCCGGGCAATTTCGGGGTAGCCTTTGAAGCATACGCCCATCAGGGCGGTGTTGCCGGCGCGGTCTTGCACGTTTACATCGGCGCCGGCCTCTAACAGCAGTTTCGTAGCCTCTAGGTGGTCGTCGTAGGCGGCAATGATAAGCGGCGTGAAGCCTTTGGCATCCTGCGTATTAACGTCGACGCCCGTGGCGAGCAGTTCGCGCAGGTAGGCTACGTCGCCCCGACGGGCGGCATCAAACAACAGGTCTTCGGGGCGAGCGGAGGTGAATGTATTTTCCAAGGAAAAAAGCTTAGTGATGATGCTGATACGATGGCCTACGCGGCTGGTTGTACCAACCAAGCGTAGCAGCAGGATGTTTTAGCGGGCGGGCACCGGGTAGCGCGCAAACAGTTCGTCCACACTGTTGTTGATCTGCTCTACCTGCCGGTGGGGCTTTTTGGTGAGGGCGCCGGCTACGTTGCCCTGCCACACCAGCGTGTTGCGGGCGGCATCTACCACATCTACAGTAGTGGTGCCCTCGCGGTAGGCCCGCACAGGCACTTGCTGGCTTTGCCAGCCGTAGCGGCGCTGCCCCGCATACGGAGGGGCCTCCCAAATTTGCGTTTCGCGGGTTTGCATCTTATCAGCTACCACTACCCCCACGTGCACCCACACATCGGGCTGGGGGGCGCGGCGGTAGCCCCGCTGCTCTAGCTGGCGGGCAATAGCTGCCTGCCAGATGGGTAGGGTGGGACTCATTACCTGGTAGCCGGCCTCATTGCGGGCGTCGGTGGTTGGAAAGTTGTAGGTGTGGTAGACCGTAAAATCGGTTCCGGCCATTTGGTCGACAGCCGTAACCTGTGCGCTGGGAGCACAGGCACCCAACCCCAGCAAGAGTGGCAGTAGCTTCTTCATGCACTTGTGTACGCAACACGGCCTTGGGCGGCCTACCCAGAGCGGCACTACGATGCACAAAGCCCCCACCACCAGACCTAGCTGATGGTGGGGGCTTTGGCTAACTTCTCCAACTGCCTAGCGCCGGGCAAACAAGCCGCGTGTGCCGTTTCCTTTGTACTGTTTGCAATACGGACGGTGTACGTAGCCATGTCCACGCTTGAGCGCCCGGGTAAATGGGGTACCTGCTAGGGCATCTCCCATCGAAAGAAGTACGGCAACCAACACAAGAAGGACAGCACGCAGGGCAGTAGAAGAGAGCATAGGTAGGGCAATAAATGAGGTGTAGAAAAGAGCTGTACTGCCGGGCTTACCCCCGTAGTAGTTCTTCAAAACAACCCACTTAAATAGCGAAAAACCTATTTTCTCGATGTTTGCACTCTTCTTATAGCTGAAGTGATTTATTGAGCCGATGAATTGATTCAATATTGGACATTTTTCCAATATTGAGAATAAGGTTTTCTGCTTGCACAGCGAAAACGGGTTGCAGCCAGTACCTCGCTCTTAGTGCAAGGGCCTCCGTTTCACCATACCGCCCTTGGTATCGCGCACGCTGCTCATCACTACAAAAGCATTGGGGTCAATCTTGTCGATTTCGTCGGTGAGGCGGGTCACCTCCAGGCGCGTTACTAGCGTAAAGATGATATCAATAGTACCCTGATCCTGCCCTTGTGTGTTGTACCCGCTTTTGCCCACGTAGAGGGTAGCACCGCGGCCCAGCTTCTCGGTTACCATGCGCCGGATGGCTTCACTTTTGGGCGAAATGATGGTCACGCCCGTGTATTCCTCAATGCCTTCAATGATAAAATCGACCATCTTGGCAGCGGCCAGGTAGGCAAGAATGGAGTAAAGGGCCGTGGTGATGGAAAGCAGCAGCGCTGCCACGCCAAAGATGACGATGTTGATGAGCAGGATAATGTCTCCTACCGTCAGGGGGAGTTTTTTGCTGAGGTACACGGCCAGAATTTCGGTGCCATCGAGCACGGCGCCCCCGCGTACGGCCAACCCAATACCAGAACCCAGAAAGAAGCCCCCGAACACGGCGGCCAGCAACTTGTCTTCAGCCAGCACCGAAAAATGCACGGAGTACAGCACTGTGGCCAGCCCCAGAATAGCGGCCAGCGTACGCGCCGCGAAGCCGCGCCCCAGCTGAAAATACCCCATCACCACAAACGGAATGTTGAGCACCACAATCAGCAACGGCAGCGAAAGATGGGTGGTGTGGTTGGTGAGCAGCGAAATACCCGTTACGCCCCCATCGATAAAGCCATTGGGTAGCAAAAAGCTCTCGAGCCCCAGCGCGGCCGAGAAGATACCCGCTACCATCATAAGGCCCTGTACTACCTGCTTGCGCCACCAACGTGGCCCGTATACTGCCGGATGGGCCTCGTCCTCGTGCGGCGGAATGATTTCGGTGGCCGCGGTGGCGGCAGCGCCTTTGGGCTGGTTTTGCAGCTCGGCGGGGGTAGGCTTAACAGGCATGCGAAAGGGAATATGGTCCCTATACGTAGGAACGGCCCGGAGTTGGGTGCCTTAAAGCACTATCCCTTTACTTATCGCCACGCATTTCCCGGCGACGCATGGGCATTTTATCAATGGTGCCAAACAATTCGTCGGGGGGTAGGGGCGTGGCGCTACGCTGTTTCACGCCGCCGTCTTTGCCGATTAGCAGCACCGTGAAGCTAGCTGCCGGCAGCTTCAGTTCCTGGCGGGCGTACTGGCGGTCGGCCGTGCTTAGCTGGCTTTCAATGACATCGAGCACCAGCATATCGCGTGCGCGCATTCCTTCCGGCTGGGCGGCAAGTAGGGCACGCTGGCGCTTCAGTGTGGCATCGTCGGCGGTAGGTGCGTGCAGGAGCAGTACGCGCTTTTTCCAGCGGTTGGCTTTCAGGGTAGCAGAGAGTGAAGCGGGCGGCGCGGCGCTCAGCAACACGGTCAGCAGCAGACCAATGCCGCCCAACATTCCCAAACAACGAAAAGTAGTATGCATGGCTACTCCTACGCAAACCATCAGCACCGGGATAAGCGCAGCCCCTACCCGGCTACCCGCAGCAGCCACCGTTTCAGTAGCGGCTGCCGGGCCACGGCAAAGCCTACGTTCATCAGCCAGGGCCGCGGGGCTACCAAGCGCATTAGGCGGTAGCTGCGCGCCAGCTTGCTGGTGATCTGGCGGGCTACCTGGTGCTCGTAGTCAGCTAGAAAAGTAGGGCTGAAATCGTTTTGCTGACAGCTCCGTACGGCCTGCCGGGCCGCCAGTATGCCGCTCTGCATAGCCGTGTCGATGCCGTGGCCCTGCAACGGGTCGATAAGCGAGGCCGCGTCGCCGCAGAGCAGGAACCGCTCCCCTGCCAGCGGGCGTGGGCGCCCGCCCAACGGCAGGACAAAACCCTCTAAATCTGATAGTTGCTGCGCCCCAGCAAAGCGCCGCGCCAGCTCGGGGTGCGTGGCCAATAGCTGCGGCAGCATCTTTTTCAGATCCACCCGCTGCCGCGCTACAGCTTCGGAGAGCATCCCAAACCCCACATTGTACACGCCATTGCCGACCGGGAAAATCCAGCAGTAGCCGGCCATGTACTCGTGCAGAAAGAAAAACTCGGTGGTGGTGCCATCTACCCCCGCAATGTCCGAGTAGTAGGCCCGCACGGCGGCGCAATGGTAGGCCTTGTCGATGGTGCGCTGGGTGAGACGGCGGGCCGCTACGGAGTTGGCACCATCGCAGGCAATGAGTAGGCGAGCCGTCAGTGGTTTCTGCTCCGCGTCGGCTGGTAGGAGCTGCACACCCGTTGGCGTGGTCTGGATGTCGCGCACCACATAGCCCTCCCGTATGATGGTGGCCGTATGGCGTCGTACTAACTGGAGTAAATGGTCGTCGAAGTGCAGACGGGGGCTATTGAAGGTAGGCAGCTGCCAGCGGATGCGCAGCTCGCGGCCGTTGGGCGCCACCACGCGGCTGTCGCGGGTGTCGGCGCGGGGCGTGAGATTCGCCAGCAACTCGGCGTGCCAGGCCGGATTGAGCTGGCGTAATGCTTTCAGTGCTAAGCCAGGAATGGCGTCGCCGCACACTTTGTCGCGCGGGAAGGTTGCCTTGTCTACCATCACCACGCGCAGGCCGTGGCCGTGCAAGGCCAGCGCGCAGGCTGCTCCGGCGGGGCCAGCACCTAAAATGGCTACGTCGTAGTCAGGAGTTTCCACGGGTGCAAGTTAGCAGGCGCTACTTACTTCCGGGTTTTAGAGGTTCTTATACACATAGTAGGATTTACACCCAAATCGGGTGCCGTTGCGGACTCCCGCGCCGTCTACCACATCAGCAGACTGTTCGTGCAACGTCAGCAAACGGCAACCGGTCGGCTCGGGCGCAAGTCCTGATATAGTATATACAATATATATTTACCAGCCACGTTCCTAATTTTTATCCTATTTATAAAATGATACGCCTGCTGCTTTCTACAGGAGCCCTACTTCTCACATTCTTTCAATCAAGCCCTTCTCAAAGCGCCTTTCGTGACGAACAGCAGCGTTTTCCACGCGTGCGTACTGCGTATGACCATACACTTTCTGGGCTGCGCATGCGTTTGGCGGCTCACGGCATTAACCCTAGTCAACCAGAAATATTTCTACGAGCTTTCAAGGTAGGGCGGCAGTTGGAGGTATGGGCGCGCACGCGGGCCACGGCCACGCCATTTGTGCTGGTTCGCACCTTTTATATAGCGGGCACGTCGGGCACGCTGGGACCCAAGCGCCGCGAGGGCGACGGGCAGGTGCCCGAGGGCTTTTACCAACTCGACCGCTTCAACCCTACCAGCGCCTACCACCTCTCGCTCGGCCTCAACTACCCCAATGCCAGCGACCGGTGCCAGAGCGACGCCCAGCACCCCGGCGGCGACATCTTCATTCACGGTTCCAACGTCACCGTTGGCTGCCTGCCCATCACCGATGCCGGCATTGAGGAGCTGTATGTATTGGCCACGGAGGCCCGGGCCGGCGGGCAGGATACCATTGAGGTGCACATCTTTCCGTTTGCGCTCACACCAGAAAACCTAGCAGCCCGCCGCAACAGTACACACGCCATTTTTTGGCAAAACCTGAGCGCCGGCTACACGTTTTTCGAGCAAAACCACCAGCTGCCCCATCTGGCTACCGACGCTAGGGGCGCGTATACCGTACGCTAGACGTTTGGCCCTCCCGGCTTTTCCTCCTTCCTCACCATGCCTGCCCCTACCCCACCCTTGCGCGATGCCGCCGTGCTTGTTCCGCTCTACCGTGATACTGCTGGTCAGCTGCGCCTAGTCGTCATTCGGCGCACCGATTTTGGTGTACACGGCGGGCAGCTGGCGTTTCCGGGCGGCAAGCGGGAGTTGCAGGACGCTTCGCTGGAAGCCACGGCCCTGCGTGAAACAGAAGAGGAAATTGGCCTACCCGCCGCGCAGGTGCGGGTGCTGGGTGCGCTGCCGTCCATTGTTACGGAGGTTTCGGGGTTTCGCATCTGGCCGTTTGTGGGCCACATCGAGCCGCCCACGCAGTGGCGGTGGCAGCCTACCGAAATTGCCGAGGTGCTGAGCGTGGTAGTAGACGACCTGCTGCTTCCCGACGCCCGCGTGACGGGAACCTGGCAGTTGTCGGGCTGGCCCGTGCCGATGGCAGTGTCGTTCTACCGGGTAGGGCCCTACCCTTTGTGGGGTGCCAGCTACCGCATGGTGCGGACGCTGCTGCCGCGGTTGGCGGCCGGCGATTTTACTATCTGATAATTAGATAGTTATATTACACTATACAATCACACACACGTATATATTTATCCCTGTATATGTCCTAGATTTGCCGAACGATTCGGCATGTTTTCATCCTATCTTTTACTACATCATTCAGTGAAAAAAATTATTACCCTTCTGGGAGTGGCACTCCTGTCTGGTTACGCTACTACCAGCTATGGTCAGCGACTTACAGCAGCAGGTATAAGCGGCAGCTTCAACATTGCCCGGCTGCATACAGGGCAAGGTGCTTTTCAGCTCGGCAATGTGACGGTTGATCCGCAGTTTGATCAGAGTAATGACGAAACCGGCAATGGCATTACCGTATTTGGGCGGTGGCAGCTGGGTGCGCGGCCGGGTTGGTACGTGCAGCCCGAACTAGGCTATGTCTCGACGCTGACTACCCCCGTTGGCCTTACGTATAGCTCCGGCAGCGGCCCTTATTTTGGGCCGCGGGCACGGCACCTGGATGCTCGTCTGTTGGGTGGGTATCAGGCGGGGCCGTTGCGTCTGTTTGCCGGTCCAACTGTTGGCTACTTCTTGCACAGTAAAGACTACGGTACCTTTTCCTCGCAAGATGCTGAGTTGCAGACGGCACTAGCTACCCTCCGCGAATCGGGACCCAAGCGGGTGCAAGCGGCCGTTCAGGCTGGGGTTGGCGTGAATATCTGGCGTTTTGATTTGAATGCCCGCTACGAATGGGGCCTAAGCCGGTATAGCCGCCTGTATGATACTCAGTTGAAGACCAACTATTTCACCCGCAAGCAGCAACAGCTGATTTTAGAGGTAGGCTTCCGCATCTTCAATAATCCAACCGCAGAGTAACCGCCAAGTTTGCACGATTCTGGCCGTGCCGTACGTTTGTAGCGCAATTGCCCCAGGCTTACTATTTCCGGGGCGGTTGCGCTACCTATGTTTCGACTGGTTTCCCACCTGCGTTTTCTCCTACCCCTGTTCTTCGGTTTGGCGGCTCTTACCGCCCGTGCCCAAGGCGAACAAAACTTCTGGTATTTCGGCCAACAAGCTGGTCTGAGCTTCGCCAACGGTGCCCCTACCCCCCTCAACGATGGCAAGATGACTACCTACGAGGGCTGCGCCGTAGCCACTAATAAGCGCGGGCAGCTGCTGTTCTACACCAATGGCGAAACCATCTGGAACCGCCAGCATCAGGTGATGCCCAACGGCCGTAAGCTTCAGGGTAGCAACTCCAGTACCCAAAGCGCCCTAGTGGTGCCCGACCCCGGTAGTGGCAACATCTTCTACGTGTTCACGGTAGCGCCCCAGGGCACGAATGTGGGTCTGCGCTACTCCATCGTCGACATGACCCGCGACAACGGCCTCGGCGATGTACCCCGTGCCAATCTGCTGCTCATCTCGCCGGTGGCCGAGAAGCTGGCCGCCGTGCGCCACCAAAACGGCCGCGATGTGTGGGTGGTGGCCCACCGCTGGAACTCCAACGGCTTCGTGACCTACCTCGTCACGCCCGAAGGGGTAGAGGCCGGCAAGCCCATTCTGAGTAACGTGGGCTCGATGCACGCTGGCCCCGGCCGCAACGCCATTGGCGCCATGGCGTTTTCGCCCAATGGCAATCAGCTGGCCGTGGCGCTGTGGCGTGAAGCCAACAAGTTTGAGGTATTCGACTTCGACCGCACCACCGGCAAAGTGAGCAAGCCCCGCTCCTTCGGGCCCTACGAGGAAGCCTACGGCGTGGCCTTCTCCCCCGACGGCACCAAGCTCTACGGCACCCGCAACGGCGCCGGTGGCGGCGACGCCCAGATCTGGCAGTTCGACCTGAAAACCAGCAAAGCCACCCAAATCGGTAACTCCGCCAACCGCAAGGTAGGTGCCCTCCAGCTCGGCCCCGATGGCAAAATCTACGTCGCCCGCGAAGACAACGGCTACCTTGGCGTCATTCAAAACCCTAACGCCACCGGCAAAGCCGCCGACTACAAAGACGACGGCCTGAGCCTAGGTGGCCGTCGCAGCAAGCTGGGCTTGCCGAGTTTTTTGGTGGAGCCGAAGTAGATTATTCTTGAAATCAGCTGTCATCCTGAGCTTGCGAAGGACCTTCTCACATGAGAACGGCCATCGTAACAACGACTCGTTTTACTGTGAGAAGGTCCTTCGCAAGCTCAGGATGACAAACGGTTTGCGAGGATAACAGGTGGTTTTACAGACGCAACCACACTTTTCGTCTGTGCGTCTTAGCTTGCGACTTCGCTCCCTACCCTCCTCGCTATGCCCAAACGCCTTGCCGCCCACGAATACGCCGATGGCCTCCTCGCCGGCAACCGCGTGCGACTGAGCCAGGCCATTACGCTGGTGGAAAGCACCCTACCCTCCGATCAGGAGCTGGCCCAGCAGGTCATGGCTTTGGTGCTGCCCCACACGGGCAAGTCGGTGCGGGTGGGCATCACGGGCGTGCCGGGGGTAGGCAAAAGCACGTTTATTGAGGCACTAGGGCTGCATTTAGTTGAGCAAGGGCACCGGCTGGCCGTGCTGGCCGTAGACCCTACCTCCCAGCGCAGCGGCGGCAGCATCCTAGGCGATAAAACCCGTATGAACCAACTGGCGGCGCATCCGGCGGCCTACATTCGGCCGTCGCCGGCGGGCAAGTCGTTGGGGGGCGTCACGCGCAGCACCCGCGAGGCGCTGCTGCTCTGCGAGGCGGCGGGGCACGACGTTATTTTCGTGGAAACGGTAGGCGTGGGCCAGAGCGAAACCGCTGTGCACGGCATGGTCGATTTTTTCTTGCTCCTGATGCTGGCCGGGGCTGGCGACGAGCTGCAAGGCATCAAGAAGGGCATCATGGAAATGGCCGATGCCATCACCATCACCAAAGCCGACCACGGCAACGAGCAAGCCGCCCGCCTGGCCCGACGCGAGTACCAAAATGCCCTGCATCTGTTTCCATTGGCCCCCAGCGGCTGGAGCCCCGTAGTAACGACCAGCTCGGCCCTCACGGGCGCGGGCGTGCCCGAGGTGTGGGAGGTGGTGCAACAATACGTGCAGCACACCCAGGCCAGCGGCTACTTCCAGCAACGTCGCCAGGAGCAAAACCTGCACTGGCTGCACGACACCATCCGCCAAACCCTGGAAGCCCGCTTCTACGCCCAGCCCGACGTGCAGCAGCGCCTACCCGCCATCGAGCAGGCCGTGCGCGAGGGACGCCAATCGGCCTTCGGCGCGGCGCAAGAGTTGCTGTAGGGGCGCGTTGCACGCGCCCGTCGTTGCTGATGTTGTTTACTAAGTACTTACCCCACGCCTACCATGTCGGAACCTAAAGCCTAAACGGCCAATAAAAAAGCCGCTCCCAGATAGGAGCGGCTTTCTCAATGCGTGAGACTAGTTACTGAGCCGTAAATGTCATGCGGGTCTCGGTGGTTACCCCCGCCGTCGTTTCCCTTTTCACGAGCACCAGCCGGGTGGCGGAGACCGATTCAATGGTGCTACCAATTTCCATATTTGCTTCGGCCCTAGACTGAGTAGCTGGCTTAATAGTAGCTTTTAGCGTCATGCCACTGTTCGACTGAGCCCAGGTGCCCGTGCGGGTCTGTGGGTTAGTTTCTTCACAGCGGGTGGCACCCTCGTCTAGTACGCAGACTCCATCAGTCTGGAACTGGTACACATTATCCCGGAGGCAGGCTGGCTCGTCCGTATAAAGGTCCTTGGCTGGCTCACTGCCTACTTTTTCGGTAACGGCTGTCATTTTCCAGCTTTTGGCCATCAGCAAGTCAGTGGCTGATAGAATAGGGGTAGGACCTATATCAGAACTATCATCGCAGCTAGAGAGGCCGCACAACAGGGCTAGGGATAGGGCTAAAAGAGTACGCGAATACACAAGGAAGAAGGTAGAGTTTAAAAAAGGACAAAAACAAGATAGGCTTTCTGTCAAACCTGGTGCCAATATCCTATACATGCTTTATAACACTTATTTGATGGCTCTATACGTTTTACCAAATTTGCACTTAATCCTATTACAGTATTATTATTTGCTGTAACACTAGCAGTGGTAGTTCTCATTTTGTATAACTCTCATTCGATAGGATACAGACTCTGAGTAAGCAGTAGCCATCAAGCCATCAAAAAAGCAAAACGCACACTTCCGTTGTTTACCTACCCGCACCGGCACAGTGCCGGCGCGTAAACCACCCAAACTATGAACATCGGAATCATCGGCGCCGGCAACATCGGCAGCGCCTTGGCCGTGCGGCTCACTAGCCTCGGCCATACGGTATACATTGCCAACTCGCGTGGCCCTGAAACGCTAGGCGACGTAGCCCAGAATACCGGCGCTACCCCCGTCACGGTGCGGGAAGCGGCCCAGCGCGGCAGCGACTTTATCGTGGTAACCATCCCGCTGAAAAACATCCCCGACCTACCCAACGACCTGTTCGAGGGCGTGCCCGCCGAGGTGCCCGTCATCGACACGAGCAACTACTATCCCCTGCTGCGCGACGGCCAGATGACGGAGTTGGAAACCGGCGACCTCACTGAGAGCGGCTGGGTACAGCAGCACCTGGGCCGCCCCGTAGTGAAGGTGTTCAACAACATCTTTGCCGAGCACCTCGAAAAGAACGGCCAACCAGCCGGCACACCCGGCCGCATTGCCCTACCCGTAGCCAGCGACGATGACGCCGCCAAGCAGAAAGTGATGGCCCTGGTAGAGGAACTGGGCTTCGATGCCGTGGACGGTGGCACCTTGCACGAATCGTGGCGGCAGCAGCCCGGCGGCCCCATCTACTGCAATGATTTGCCGGCTGACAAGGTACGCGAGCAACTGGCTAGCCTCGGCAACGAGCGCACAGCGGCCCAGCACACCGAGTTTCTGGACAACCAGGCCAAGCAGGAACAGGCAATGGAGGCGCAAGGCATTAAGCTGAAGTAGCCGACAGCTGGATGGTTTAGCCCGTCATGCTGAGCGCAGCCGAAGTATCTCGCGTGCTGATGAAAGATAACATCTACCATCAGCACGCGAGATACTTCGACAAGCGGACGCCAGATCAAGCATGACAGGCTTTATCTTGTTCTCGAAGTCAGAAATTTTATATATTTCAGATTCTGCATTGAACACATAGTCACTTATCTTCTAATGCTATACTTACCTGTTTTCGCCAAGGGTAGCCCGCTTTGAGTACCAACTCAAAGCTCCATGAAAAGAGTTAAAAAACTCCAACAAGCCTTTGGCACCGTAGATGAAGGTGCCTTCGTATCCTTCCCGGCCAAGCTTTCCAACGTGCAGGTGTCTCGTGTTATTTTCGGCAATGCTCGCGGCTGTGCTTACTGTTTTCCGCACGGTCCTGAAGTAGACAATGCTACGCTTGCTACTCTGCAACGGACTTGGAAACGGTTTCGGCGTACGCAATGGAAAGGTTAGTCCAACAAGAAAGCGCCGCTCTAATTTTGGAGCGGCGCTTTCTTGTTGGAAACAGTCCTACTTATTCTCCGCTGCAGCCGGCCCTAGCAAATCCCACTTGTTGCCATAGCAATCAGCGAAGACCACTACCCAGCCGTAGGGTTCGTGGCGGGGCTCCTCCAGGAACTGCACGCCCTGTGCTTCCATACGACGGTAAGCGGGCCAAAACTCATCGGTGTGTAGAAACAGGAAGACGCGCCCGCCTGCCTGGTTGCCGATGCTGGCCTGCTGCGCGGGGGTAGCAGCCTGCGCCAATAGCAACGGACTGCCGGTGCTGCCAGGCGGCGCCACCAGCACCCAACGCTTGTCGTCATCTAGCGCGGTGTCTTCCAGCAGGTCGAACCCCAGCTTTTCGCAGTAGTAGGCAAGGGCTTCGTCGTAGTCGCGCACCAAGAGGGTGATGCCGCCAATGGTTTGTTTCATACGTTGAAGGTAGCAAACGACTGGTAGGGGCGCGCCCGCTGTGGCGGAGGGTGCTTGCGAAAATCGTATACGCTTTACCCCTACCCCAATAACAACATCAGCAACGATGGGCGCGTGCAACGCGCTTCTACACCCGCTTGCGGCGCAGGGCCAGGTAGTCGAGGTAGTACAGCACCTTTACCGAAACGGAGTTATTCTGCGGGGTGTTGATGGTGTTGTTGAGGTTGGCGAAGTACAGCGGCGTGGCCTCGTTACCGTCAAGCGTGGCGGTGCTGGCGGCTTTCCACACGATGCTGATCTGTGAGCCGGGCGCAAACCACCACGCGTACACCATGTCCAGGTTGAAGGCATTGTAGGTATTGTCGCGGTTGCGGCGGTAGTCGACCAGGGTTTCCGCGCCGTCTTTGTCGAGGCGGGCGAAGTCCTGGTAGTGTACGTCGCTGGTGTAGTGGCGCAGGCGCAGCGTGAGCGACATGCGGTTGGTGAAAGTATAGGCCGTCGATAGCACGTTGGTGATGGTGACTACCCGCCGACGCCCCAGCGGCACCTGCTCACGAAACACCGAATCCAGCGGCTCCGAGGCGCTTAGATTACCGTTCACATAGCCAATCTGGTTCTGGCGTAAGTCCCAATTGACGCTATAAATAAACAGCAGCTGGTTGCTGGCGCGGTAACGCGGCGACACGCCAAGGCCGTAACCCATGCGGCGCGGACGCAGCAGGCGGTCGTCCTGCGCGTACCACCGCACGGCGGCGTTCACATCATACGCTACTTTCTTGCGATAGTCGCTGGAAATAAAACCATTAGCACCGGCATTGGCTGGTACACGCACGTAGTAGTCGCCGAGGGGCAGCGTGCGCGGCTCGTAGTAGTCGCGGGTTACGGGGCTGGCGTCTAGGTTAATGCCCGCTGTCAGGAATTTCTTCGTGAAAGTAGTGTTGGCCCCGCCGTAGAAAACCAAGTTCTGGTAGCGCGTGGGCTGGTAGAGCAACGAGTGGTCGACGCCCCACCACGTATATAAGTTGTTGACTTTCCAGAACCGGTTGTACTTGTTATAGCTGAAGTTGACGCCCTGCGTGATGTTGTTGTTGCCGAACAGGATGCCTAAATCGTTGGGGTTGTAGGAGGCCGATTCGATGCCGTGGCTGACAGTCCAGGTGAAGTTGCCGCTGATTTTGCCAGCGCTCAGCTTGTACTTATACCCGTTCTGGTCGTCGATGGGCGTATCAGTACCAAACTCATTGCCACGCCGGCGCGAGTACACCACTTGCCCGTTCACGGCGTAGGCGTTCTTCTTATCGGCCAGGCGAAACAGGCCGCTGGTCACGTTGGCATCGTAGGTGCGTCCGAAGCGCGTGACGTTGGTGTTGATGAGCGACACGTAGCTGTTGTTTTTCAGCGACTGATCCAGCACCATGATACTATAGTTGCTGAAGGGCTGGGTGAGCACCTCGCGCTCCTGCCCGGTTTCAGTGTCGCGCAGGGTAGCGTACACGTTGTTGCTCAACGCGTTGAACACGCCAATCCCCAGTCCCTTGCTGGTGCGGCCCGATACTTTGGTGGCGTTCAGCAGGCGCGTTTCGCCGGGGTTGCGGATGATTTTTTCGTTTTCTCCAGCCCGCACGCTGCCGTAGCCAATGGGCTGCGCCCCTACCCTACGCGAGTAGAACAGGCCACCTTTGTTGAACAGCTCCGTGCCCTCGGTGAAAAACTGCCGGTTTTCGTTGAACTGCACCTCAAACGGCGACAGGTTCAGCACTTGGTTGTCGCTCTGCACCTGCCCAAAGTCGGGCACCAGGGTAGCATCCAGCGTAAAGCTCTCGTTGATGCCCCACTTCACATCGGCGCCGCCATTGAAGCTGGTAGTGGTGCGGCGCTGGCCTTCCACGCTCACGGCGTTGCGGTTCAGGTAGGAAGAAACGTAGGGCGTGAGCGAGAGGCGCAGCGGCGGCTTCACGTCGCGAATGCCGCGCAGCTCGCCCCACTGGTTCACGAAGCCATCCACGGCGGGCTTCACCTCGTTCCAGAAAAACCCCTGGTTGTCGCGCTTGCGCTGGCGCATAAAGTTGAGGCCCCACAGTTGCTCCGGCACCCCGCTGAAACGAATAGCGGAGTAGGGAATCCGGATTTCGGCCACCCAGTCGGTGCCGCGCAGGGCAGTGCGCGAGTCCCACACGGCATTCCAGTTGAAGTCCTCGCCGCCGGCAGGCGAGTAGCGCGCATCGCATTGCACACCGCCCGTGGTCACGAAGAAGCCGTAGCCATTCAGCTTGTCGTGGTAGGTATCGAGGAAGATGCCGAAGAAGTCGGTGTTGCCGTCGAGGTCGTCGCGCTGGGTGAGCTGGCGCGGAATGGAATCGGCGCTAACGTCGTGCATCACGGCCCCGATGTAGAGGTTGGCGTCGTCGTAGAGAATGCGCACCTCCGTGGGGTGCCGCTCGGGTAGGCCGGGCGCAGGGCGGTTCTGGATGAACTGCGAGGCCACCGGCGCCTGCTGCCACACGGCTTCGTCGAGCACCCCGTCCAACTTAATGCCCTCCGTGATGCGTAGGGCCTGAAGCTGCCGCTTCGGGGCCGACGTAGCAGCCGTACTAGCAGACGTTGCCGGGTGTTGCGCCCTACTTACCAGGCACCACAAAAGAAGGCCTAGCAGCAGGCCAAAACGACGAAACACGGGAAATTGGGTGGGGGTAGAAGTGGGACGATGAGAGGAAAATCAGGTCAGTAGAGCAGCTACACGGCGCCATAGATGCATACCTGCACACAAGCGTTGCTTAGCGGCCGAAGAATAAAAGCGGCGGCAGCCAATAGTGCTACTGCTTCAACAAAAAAGGCCGGTAGCGTAGTGCTACCGGCCTTTTGTTCTTCTCATTCACTCACTGACACTTGCACCATGCGGTTGGAGTTGCCGCTCGTAGGTATATCATAGATTCGGCGGTATTTGGCCGTCATTGCCGCCGGTTGTGGCTTGCCGTTCACACGCAGGCCTTCTTTATCGAGTTGAAACTGAAAGCTTTTTTCATCGGCTCCTAATAGTCCGTCTTTGCGCAGTTGTGCGCGTAGCTCGTTAGTGCTGAGCGTGGGCGGGGTAGGCGGTGCGGGCAGTGCCGGCACGGCAGGAGCGGCCGGGGCAGCTGGCGGCGCAGGCGGTGCCGGTGGCGCTGGCATAGCAGCAGCGCTAGGCGCTGCCGGCGGAGCAGGTGGCGCGGGCGGGGTAGGCATCACCCGACCGGTACCGGAGCGCGTCACAGAACCTGATAACCGCGTGCTACCTCGCGGCCCACTGATGATGTTGGTGCGGCCCGTGCTGTTCTTGTTGATGTTCACGGAGGCCGTACCGCTCAGTTTGCGTCCGCTCACCGATTCGTAGAGCGCCAGATATTTCTTCTGTAGCGCAGCCGACTGCTTGGTGCCGTTCACGGTCAGTTCCGTTGGGCTAAGCCGTAGCTGGTAGCTGTCGGCAGATTTAATCAAGCCGTCTTTCAGCAGCTCCGTTTCCAAGGTTTCGTCTAGCTCGTTGCGTCGTTCCTCCTCTGCTTCTCGGCGCGCTTTTCCCATTTCATAACGGGCTTCCGCAATGCTATTTCCTAGCTCGTGCTTTTTCTCCAGCATCTCGGCAAATTTTTCCTGGACTAATTCCCGCTCCTCAACCGTTTTGGCATCTTGTGCAGCAGTGTGCAGCGAAGCTTCTGCTTCTCGCAGAGCATCACGGGTAATGGCATTGATATCGATGTTACTGAGCGCCGCATCGGCCGTAGCCAAGGCGTCGTGGGTGATGCCGTTGATGTCGATACTGGCTAGCTCGCGTTGCGCAATTCGTAGCGCGTCGCGGGTGATGGCGCTGACGTTGATGTTGATGTCCTCGTCAAAGCTCTCGTTTTGAGGCAACTGTACCACCTGCACTTGCTCGCCTTTGACTTTTTTGCCTTTGGGCTCGTCCAGCTCCACGCGGCTGCCATCTACGTACAGCTCTTTCAGGCGCCCTTTTTTGTCTTTTTTGATGACTACGGTGCCGTTGTTGTTGCCGCGCTCAATGCGGCCCAGGGCTCGCAGTTGGCGCATCACGTTCGGGTTCAGGGTAGTATCAAAGCTCACTTGCATGGCGCCGATTTGCGCCAGTGCTTTACCATCGGCCGAAATGCTGAGAATACGCATTTCGGTGGGTGCTACGGCCGGCGCAAGGGCCGTGGTTTCGCGTACCAGCACAGGGTCCGGTTCCACCGCAACTGTCTCAGAAGAAGCCGTGAGGGCATTGTACGAATCGGCTGTGGCGTGCGGACCGGCCAGCGTTACGGCTGTGCTCAGCAGCACCAACCCCACCAGCACTACGCAAGCGGCCATAAAGCCCTCCGTGAAGGTAGGGGCCGTGCGGCCCTGCACCAGCCGCCGGATACGGCCCAGTAACGAGCCATCGGGCCCTACTGCCGACAAGGCCAGCTGTGGCGTTGCTTTCGGGGTCAGGCTGTGCTCGGCCAACGCGGCCAGGGCGCGGGCCAGCGTGAGCGGGTTGCCGCCTACTAGCGTCGTAGCCATGTCATCGCAGCAGTTTTCGCGCTCGGTGCGCAGGCAGGCCGTCATAAACCACACGGCAGGGTGGTAGAAGAAGAGGATTTCGGCTACGGATTGCAGCAGGTTCATCAGGTAGTCGCGGCGCGCTACGTGGGCTAGCTCGTGGGCCAGAATGGCTTCCATGTACGTCTGGCTCAAACCGGTTACGGTGCCCAGCGGCAGCAGAATCACCGGCCGCAGGTGCCCTACCACCAGCGGGGCTTTCACCTTCGCCGATTCCAGCAGCTGTATAGGGCGTTGCAGGCCGGCGCGCTGGGCTAGCTCAGCCAATCGACGCTGCCAGTCCTGGCCCAGCGGCTGCACGCGGTAGTGGCGCAGACGCTGCACGTAGGCCAGTCCGCCCAGCAGGCGCAGCGTCATGGCCAGCAGACCCAGCAACCAGGCCGCTACCAGCACCGGCATGTTCTGATCGAAGTATTGCAACCCGCGCTGCCACACCGATGCGGTGGCAGTTGATCTGGCAGCAGGTAGCACCGAGGCTACCTCGCCAGTACCAGTAGGCGCCGCCAGTTTCACTACCTCATACGTGACAGCCGCTTGGGCTGGCGCCACGGGCGATGCCAGCAGATAGTACTTGCTAAACGTAACAGCCGACAGCACCAGCAAGGTGAGTAGGGCCACGGCGGCCGTGGTGTAGCGCACCTGGGCGCTGTGGCGGCGCAGCAGCAACAGCAGCCCTACCAGCGCCAGCGCCACTACGGCACCCTGCCAGAGCGAATGGAGTAGCGTCCAGCCCAGGGCGCGTACCAGGGCGGGCGAGAGAGTTTGTTCGAGCCAGTTCATTGCTTGTCTGCGTTAGGGTGGTCGGTATCGCCTAATTCATTCAGTAAATTCCGAATCTGATCTAGCTCGGCCTGCGAGGTGCGGCCGCTGCCCAGGGCCTGCATCACCAGTTTCATGGCCGAGCCACCGAAGGCCGTGTCTACAAACCGGTCGAGGAGCAGGCTTTGGGTTTCCTCCTGCCGCACGGCGGCGCGGTAGATGTGCGTGCGTGCGTCGTCGTCGCGCAGCACTAGGCCTTTTTCAAGCATGAGCTGCAACAGCTTGAGGGCAGTCGTGTAGCCAACTTCGCGCTTGCGGTTCAGCTCGTCGTTCACGAAGCGAACAGTGCTAGGGCCGTATTGCCAAAGCACTTGCAGGATTTCCAGCTCCGATTCGGTAGGCTTGGGGATGGGGGTTTCGGACATGATGTGTGGCGTTTTTTATATACGAATCAATTCGTATTACAAGTATATACGAAACATATCGTAGAAACAAGATTAATCTACGATTTTTTTCGTATAATATATAAATTGATTTTCTGGTCGCCTTATTAGCACACCATTTTTTCTCTTGCCTATAGTTTTATAAGAGCTTTGTATCCTGATTAGAGTACAGTAATTCTTATCTATTCATCTTGCCTAATCCTAATGAAACCTTTTCTACGCTTCGCTTTATTTGCTGCTAGCCTGTGCTTTATGCAGTGTACCCAGGAAGAAGCAACACCTACTATCGATTACGACCAAAAAAGCATCGAGTTGATGAATCAGCTTACCCCACAGATAGTAGGCGAATGGTCGCTTCAACGTGTATCCATCAAAAGGCAGTCGCACAATGGCAGCCAAGCCGAAATCGGTATTAAGCGCGATACCGTGCTGCAAAACTTAGCTATTCTTTCTATTAGGCAGGCCGCGGTTCCGCGAAGCAACCCTAAGTACCTACGCCACCCCGATTTTGACTGCACTATTCAGTACAAAGACAAGACTTATCCGCTGTCATTTTCGCTGCTTTCTAATCCTACTCGCATCGTACAGGGGATAGGGCCGCAAGCATTTTTTTCTGTTGCAGTATAGCTTTCCAACAGATTCACATGTAGTAGAGCCTAAGGAGGAATTTCTTCAGTTGTTGGGTCTGATTGACAATTTTTCTGTGGAAACCACGGCCAATCCGACTACCATGACGTGGCGTGGGCTGAATCGGGGTGTAGAGAAGATTGAGCTACGGAGGCGGTAACCGTCTATAAGGTGCTTTGCAGCTTTTTCTTGAGCTTGGGGTAGGGAATGTCCACGGCCACAATCTTGCCCGTCTCGTCCACGAGCAGGTTCGCCGGGATGGCATTGATGCCAAACCGCTGCATATCCTCCCCGCTCGTGCCTTTTAGCTCCGACAGGTGCGGCATCTGCAAGCTGTCCTCAGCAATAGCTTGCTGCCACTTGTTGTGGTTGGTATCCAGCGAGACGCCTACCATACCAAAGCCCCTGCCCTTATATTGTTTGTGCAGGCCGTAGTACTTGGGCATCTCCATGCGGCAGGGGCCGCACCAGCTAGCCCAGAACTCGACCAGCGTGAACTTATTCTGCTGGAAGACCTGCGCGGCATTCAGCTCTTGGCCATCTGGGGTCTTGCCAGCCAGGCTCTGCACGCGCTGACCCACAAAGCGCTGGTTGTTCACGTCGCGCTTTTCGTTTCTAGCCAGTTCTTCATCCAGTCGGCGGCCATAAAAACTCTGTTGCAACTCGGCCGGCATGGCCTGGTAGTATTGGCGGAAGCGCTCCGTCGAAGGCCGGTCGCTGCGGTTGTCGAGCATAGCGTAGAGCGACACCACGGAGGTAGGATGCTGCCGGACGAAGGCATCAGCCGCCGCGGCCAAATAGCCGGAAAACCTATAGTCAAAGTTCTTTACAGAATCGGCCCACTGCTCGACCAACGCCTTATCGCCTGAATCGAATGTCTGAGTAAACTTCGTCTTGATCAGTTCTCTGTCTACAGAGAATTGATGGCTGAGACTGTCTTCCAATAAAAAATACTGCTCCAACTCCTTTTGCAAGGGAGAAGGGGAGGAAATGACTACATATTTCTGGGGAGAATCAGCATCAGATACCTTGTGAAACTTCGTCTGAGCGCTACTTTCTATAGTCTTAATATGAACGGAGTCTGCTGGCAGATATACCGTCAACCAATCTGCTATAGTCTTATTCGTTTGACTTTGATAAAATATTTTATAGAAGCCAGGCTGGGCGATTTTGCCTTGCAACGTAAAACGTCCGTCTCGGGCTGCTGTACTATCAATAAGATCGTTACCATCAGGATTGTGCATAAAAAACAGCCTGACGTAGCAGTCTTTACATTCTTTTATATCAGCAACTATTTTGTAACTGTATTTCTCTTTTTTTTCTTGCTTGCACCCTACAAGCAAGGCTAGCAGGAGAAAAATCGGCAAGTACTTTTTGCTACAGTTCCACATACCTTCTGTCTGATTAATAGTAGTTAAACAATTGATAATAAGCTTTGGGGAATAATATATAAATTTCTATACATAGAACAATAAGCATCTTATTTATCACAAGCTAGCCCACGCAACAACCGCCCACAAACAACAAAGCGCTACCGACTAGCCACGGAGTAAGTAACTAGTCGGTAGCGCTCTGATTCGTCTCGTTTTATTCGCTCTTTTTAGGAATCAACGACACTGTTTGGCTTCACACATTCGCCATTCGAAACGGCTGTATCTCTACCTTTTCCCACACGCGGCCGGTAAGGTAGGGCTCGTCAAGCTGCCAGGCTTCTAGGTCATCGGTTGAAGCAAACTGCGCCACCATCATCGAGCCGATCATCTTGCCTTCTGCATCCAGAATGGCGCCGCCCGTGAGGAAGTTGCCGCTTTCTTTGAGCCGACGCGCTCCGGCCAAATGGTTTTCGCGCACCGCCAGGCGACGTTCCAGGGCCTCAGTGTCGGTGTAGTCGTAGGCGGTAATCAGGTATTGTTGCATGGTTTGTAAGGAAAGATTAAAGGAAACAACAAGTACCCCACTCCCGGCCCACCTCGCTTGATGCGCGACATCCTCCGGGAGAGGGGTGCCAGACGACGCTGATAGCCAATAGCTCTATCGGAACGCACCCCTCTCCCAGAGGGGGACCAGGGGTGGGGTCAACGCTAGCTACCCGCCGCCGGCTGGGGCTGTTGTAACACTGGCCTCAGAATACCCCACACGGTGCGCGCCAACAGCCGGTGGCCGGCGGGCGTGGGATGGATGCCGTCGCGCTGGTTGAGCTTGGCTACCCCCCCTACCCCTTCGAGCAGGAAAGGTATCAGCACAAGGTTATTTTTTTGTGCTAGCTCGCCGTAGAGCTGCTTGAACTCGGCGGCGTAGTCGGCGCCTAGGTTGGGCGGAATTTGCATGCCAGCCAGCACAATTTGCGCCTGCGGGCTCAGTTGCCGCACCGTGTCGATGATGGCTTGCAGGTTGCGGCGCGTGTCGGTGAGCGGGATGCCGCGTAGGCCGTCGTTGCCGCCCAGCTCTAGCACAAATACGGCTACGGGCTTGCGTAGCACCCAGCCTACCCGGCTGCGGCCGCCGGCGGTGGTTTCGCCGCTTAGGCCGGCGTTTACCACGGTGTATCTTAGGCCCGCAGAATCAATTTTTTGGCCGATCAGGGCCGGGAAGGCTTCGTCGGGTTCTACTCCCAGGCCGGCCGTGAGGCTGTTGCCGAAGAACAGAATGGTAGGCTTGCCCGTGGCGGTTGAGGCGGCGGGCTTGCTGGCCGCGGGGGGCGCGTCGGTGGTGGTTGGGGTGTCGTTAGTGCTACAGCCCGCCAGCGCGAGTAGCAGCCAGCCGCAGAAGACAGTCCAGGTTAGTTTCATCATCGAAGAAAGTAAGAAGTAGAGGGATAACGACAGAACCCGCCGCAAAGGTTAACCTAACCGGGGCAGGCGCGTTTGGGTAGGGGCCGCGTATGCGCTTTGTTGTTCTCTTATCCAGCGGTTTCACGCAGATGTAGTCGTTGAATAACTCGTGGTTGAATATCAGCTGGCGCGGACGACGAGACGCGAATACGCGTCTCTACACCGTTCGATGCATCCGTTCTACGAAACAGAAAACTCTCACACGCCTAAAGTATTCTGCGCGTTGCCTCGTTACCTAACTATATACTTCCTTCATTTGCCTTTCTCTCAGTGCTTAAAATAGAAAACCTTACCAAGTCCTACACCAGCGGCGGACGGGCGCTTACGGTGCTCCAAAACGTTAGCTTCGAGCTGACGGCCGGTGATACGCTGGCCATTGTTGGCTCATCGGGAAGCGGCAAAACCACGCTGCTGGGCCTGTGCGCCGGCCTCGACCGCGCTACCTCTGGCAGCGTGTGGCTCAACGGCATCCAGCTCGATAGCCTTAGTGAAGACCAGCGGGCGGCGGTGCGCAACGAGCATGTGGGCTTTATCTTCCAGAACTTTCAGTTGCTGCCTACCCTCACGGCCCTGGAAAACGTGCTGGTGCCCTTGGAGTTGCGCGGCATTTCCAATGGTACCGCCACGGCCCAGGGCCTGCTGGAGCGGGTAGGGCTGGGCGGGCGCGGGCACCACTACCCTACCCAGCTTTCGGGCGGCGAGCAGCAGCGCGTGTCGTTGGCGCGGGCGTTTGCCAATCGGCCTAAAATCCTGTTTGCCGACGAGCCCACCGGCAACCTCGACGCTGAAACCAGCGCTACAGTGGAGGAACTGCTATTTGAGCTGAACCGTGAAGCCGGCACTACCCTGGTGCTCGTTACACACGACCCGGAGCTGGCCAATAAAACTCAGCGCGTGATTCGATTAAAAGGCGGGCAGCTGATTTCTGACAGCCTGTAGGGGCGCGCTGCACGCGACCGTTGTTCAACGACAGGTGCGTGTTCTTCTTCGCCCTTTTCCATCGCGTGGTAGCGGGCGCGTGTAACGCGCCCCTACCCTAACCCACAACGACGGGCGCGTGCAACGCGCCCCTACTGCATATGACAAACTTCCTCTGGCTCTGGCGCATGGCCTGGCGCGACAGTCGCCGTAGCCGCTCCCGGCTCTTGCTGTTCAGCGCGGCCATTGTGCTGGGCATTGCGGCGCTGGTGGGCATCAACGGCTTCGGGGCCAACCTGGCGCGCAGCATCGATGAGCAGGCCCGCGAGCTGCTAGGGGCCGATTTGGTGCTGTCCAGCAGTCAGCCATTTCAGCCAAACTTCAAGCCCACGTTGCACCCACGCAACCAAGGCAATTTCATCCTGGACTACAGTGCAGAAGCGGCGTTTGCGTCGCTGGTGTCGTTTCCGCGGGGTGGGGGCGTGCGGCTGGCACAGGTGCGCGCCGTTACGGGCAACTTTCCGCTCTATGGCGAGTGGCTGACGGAGCCCACCAGCGCCGTGCAAACCTTCCGCGACGCGGCGCGCCGCAACCAGCCCGTGGCGTTGGTGGATGATGAACTCATGGCGCAATTTGCAGCCCATGTGGGCGACTCTGTGCGGGTAGGCAACGTGACGTTTCGCATTGCCGGACGGGTGCGCGAAACGCCCGGCCAATCCGGTTTCAGCGCTTCGGTAGCCCCTACCGTGTTCATCCCCGGTGATGCGGCGCAAGTCACGACGGGCAAAGCCGATTCCACATCGTTGCTGGCGCGCACCGCCCTCATTCAACCTGGCAGCCGCGTGCAATATAAGCAGTATTTCACTCTGGAACCAGGTATTCCGGAAGCCCGTCTGCGGGAGCCGTTGGAGGATGTAAAAGACCAGGAAAACGTCAATGCAGAGACCGTGGCCAGCCGCAAGCAGCAAACCGGCCGCTCCTTCGCCGACCTCACCCGCTTCCTAAACCTAGTGGCGTTCGTGGCTCTGCTGCTGGGCTGCGTAGGCGTGGCGAGTGCCGTGAGTTTGTACGTGCGCGAGAAAATCACCTCGGTGGCTATACTGCGCTGCCTGGGTGCCAGCGGCAGCCAGGCACTGCTGATTTATCTGTTGCAGGTAGCGGCCCTGGGCTTTGCCGGTGCTCTGTTAGGAGCGGCACTTGGCACAGCGGTGCAGCTATTGCTTCCCCGCGTGTTTGCCGATTTCCTACCCGTGGCGGTCGACATTCAGGTGTCGTGGGGGGCGGTGGCGCAGGGCGTGTTCACGGGTGTGCTGGTGGCGGTGCTGTTTGCCTTGCTGCCGTTGCTGAGCATTCGGCGGGTGTCGCCGCTGCGCACGTTGCGGGCGTCGTTTGAGGAAGACACCACTGCGCCCGACCCGCTGCGCTACCTCGTCTACGGGTTGATATTCGTGTTTATTACGGGTTTCGCCTACCTCCAAACCCGCGAGGTGAAGCTGGCCCTGGGTTTTGCGGCGGGCTTGCTGGTGGCGCTAGGCGGCCTGGCGGGCGTAGCAGCGGGCCTGCGCTGGCTGGTGCGCCGCTTCTTCCCTACCTCTTGGAGCTACGTGTGGCGGCAGGGCTTGGCCAATCTGTATCGCCCCAACAACCAGACGCTGCTGCTCATCATCTCCATTGGGCTGGGCGTGTTTTTGATGGCGACGCTCTACATCACCCAAGGCTTGCTGCTCAGCCGGGTACAGGTGGCCAGCGGCGAGAATCAGCCCAATCTAGTGCTATTTGACATTCAGCCGGCCCAGCGAGTAGGCGTGGCCCAACTGCTCACGCAGCGCCGCCTACCCGTATTGCAGCAAGTACCCATTGTGACGATGCGGTTGACGGAGCTGAACGGCAAGCCTACCTCCGAACTGAAAAAGGACAGCACCAGCGGCCGTTCGCGCGGCTCCCTTACCCGCGAATACCGCGTCACGTACCGCGATTGGCTTATCAGCTCCGAGCAGCTAGCCGAAGGAAAGCTTCCCTACCTCGCCGCCGATGGCACCCCGCATATTTCCATCGAAACGGGATTTTTTGAGCGCCTGAAGCTTAAGCTGGGCGACACGCTGACTTTCAACGTGCAGGGCGCACCGCTCCTGACCATCGTCAGCGGCACGCGCACCGTGGACTGGACGCGGGTGCAGACCAACTTCGGGGTAGTATTCCCTAGCGGCGTGCTAGAGCCCGCGCCGCAGTTCTACGTACTCCTCACCCGCGTACCCGACAACACCGTGCTTGGCAGCGTGCAGCGCGAGTTGGTGCAGCGCTTCCCCAACGTTTCGGCCATCGACTTGGGCCTGATCCTGCAAACCCTGGACGACATCCTGAGCAAGATTTCCTTCGTGATTCGCTTCATGGCCTTTTTCAGCATTGCCACGGGCCTGGTAGTGCTCATCAGCTCTGTGATTGTGAGTCGCTACCAACGCGTGCAGGAAAGCGTGCTGCTCCGAACCTTGGGCGCCAGTCGCCGCCAAATGCTGCGCATCACGCTGGTGGAATATGCACTGCTAGGGTTACTCGCCGCGGCCACCGGCCTTGTGCTGGCCGTGCTGGCGGGCTGGGCGCTGGCCTTTTGGGTGTTCGATATCGGCTTCACCACCGCGCCCCTACCCTTGTTGCTACTCGCTGCACTTACCACTGTACTGACCGTCGTCATCGGCCTCTTCAACAGCCGCGACGTGCTGACACGGCCGCCGCTGGCGGTGCTGCGCGGTGAAGGGTGAGTAGTGAAGTGGTGCGTTAAAACTCGGCTGTCATCCTGAGCTTGCGAAGGACCTTCTCACGCGTGAACGAGTCGTTGGTACGCTTGTCGTTCACGCGTGAGAAGGTCCTTCGCAAGCTCAGGATGACAGCCGAGTTTTAACGCACCATTTCACTACTCACCATCTATCCCTTCCCACCTTGCCGATCATCATTGCTGATGGTTTTGCGGGCTTTTTTGGGTGCGTCATCCATCTTGCCGAACTGCCAGTTGAAGCTCAGGCGCACGGCGCGGTTGTAGGCGTAGGTCACTTCTTGGGAGGAAAACAGGTCTGCCTGCGTGATGGTGGTGCGGAAGCGAATGGTGCGGGCAAATGGGTTGTCGAGGCCCAGCGTGAGGCTGCCTTTCTTGTCAAACAGCTCTTTCTTCACCGACAGGTTGTGCCACACGTTGCCGTTGGTACGGCCTTGCAGAAACACCCGCGGCGAGTTGATATATACGGCAGCCTGCGCGCTCAACCCATGCTCGAAGGTCCAAGCAGACGTGAGGTTACCGTTGTAGACCCAGCCTTGATTGGAAGCGCCCAGCTCCTTGCTTTTCACCGACACGTAATAGGCGTTGATACTGCTGTTCAGCGTCCATTTATCCGTCAGCTTGGTCGAGCCATACACGTTGGCGCCGTAGGTAGCGCGCTGGCCCACGTTTTCTGGGTTGGTAAAGAAGACCGTGGTATTGCTGGTATCGGTAGGGAAAACCTGGCTGGTGGGCACCGTGCGCGCCACCCGCTGAAACGCGTTGCTGGCACTGCGCGCATAAACCGACATGTTCAGCGTGGTTTTCTGGATGGTCGTGCTATAGCCCAACTCGTAGGCGTTGGTCAGTTCGGCCGTCAGGTTGGGGTTGCCGGTGCTCACCACGCGCCGATTGCTCACATCGATGTAGGGATTCAGCAGGTAGATAGATGGACGCTGGAGCCGGCGCGAGTAGCCCACATTCAGCTTGTGCTCCTTTTCCTTACCAAATTCGTGGGAGATGTTCAGGGTAGGAATAAAATTGGTATAGCGCTGCCGTACGCTGGTGCTGCTGGTCAAGAAGTCGCCATCCACGCGGGTGTGCTCTACCCTTGCCCCGGCTTTCAGGTTATAGCTTCGGAGCAAGCGCAGACCATAGGAAGCATAGCCAGCCACCACGTTTTGCTGGTAGTTGAACTCGTTGGAGCGCGACGGCAATAACGCAAACCCTTCCCCATTGAGGCTATCGGCGCTGATACGGTAGTCGCTCTGCTCGTTGCGCAGGATGGTTTTGGCGCCCAGCTCCAGCACGCTAGTGCTATCGAGGGGCTGGGTGTAGTCGAGTTGCAGGGTGGTTTCGCGGCTGCGGCTGCGGTTGTTGCCGGTTTCGAGGTAGTCTAGGCCCTGCTCGGGGCGTGTTTGGTCGAGGTTATAGGCAGAGGTGTTCGACACGTAGTTTTGCAGGGCCAGCAGGCTCAGCTCGTGCTTCGGCTTGAAAGTGTGCGTGTAGCTGCCATTCAGGCTCAGCTCTGGCCACCAGTTGGCTCCCCACGGCCGGCGAATGTCGCGGGCAAACTGGTCGAAGCTCAGCGGCGCCACGTAGGTAGAAGCCAGGTGCTGCGTGGCAGTAGAGCGGTAGAGGTCGGTGTAGGCGCCCACGGTCACGGCGTCCTTTTCGGTCAGGTCGTAGTCGAAGCCCAGGCGGGCGTAGATGCCACCACCACCGTTGCGCCGACTGTTTTGCTGGCTAAGTTGGGCCGTTTGGTTGTCTCCTAGAAAATCGGTGCGGTCGATGCTGCCCCGGCTGCGGTTGTAGTGAGCATAAGAACCCGCTTCGGACGTGATACCCAGCTTCCCCCGCCGAATAGTCAGGTTTGTATTGACATTGCTATAGCGCGTGCCCGCCGTGGCGTCTATCGAGCCTGTCATCCCCGTTAAGTCATTCTTTTTCAGAATAATATTAATCACCCCACCCGAGCCTTCGGCGTCGTATTTCGCGCCCGGCGACGTAATTACCTCCACCGCTTTGACCTTGTCGGCGGGTAGGCGGCGCAGGGCGTCGGCCACGCTGCTAGCCAGGATGGAACTGGGCTTGCCGTTGATGAGCACCCGCACGCTAGTAGAGCCGCGTAGCTCCACGTTGCCGTCGTTGTCAACCGTAAGTAATGGCACCTTCCGCAGCATTTCCGCGGCCGTGGCGCCCGCGTTGCTGATGTCTTTTTCGGCGTTGTAGACGATGCGGTCGGCGTGGGTTTCTACTAGCTCCTTTTGCCCTACCACCTGCACCTCACCCAGTTGCTGCGTGGTAGGTGTCAGCAATACTTGGCCTAGGTTTACAGTTGCCGCGCCCGGTGTCACGTTCTCCACCACCTTCGTCTCAAAGCCTACAAAGCTGATGGAAACGCTGTACTCGCCCGGTGCTACCTTCTCAAAGACGAAAGCGCCTTTGTCGTTGCAAACGGTCCCGTCCAGTGGCTTGCTGGTGGCCTTGCTCAGCAGCGCTACCGTGGCAAATTCCACGGGTTGTTTGGTGGTGGCGTTGAGCACCGTGCCTGTAATGCGACTGGTGCTAGTGGTTTGGGCTACAACCGGGCACAGCACGCCCAGCAGCACCCACAACAGAGCGATATATTTCATCATATCAGGGAGTTATAAGGAGCCAAATGGCTCTAATGAAGGCACGTAGTGGACCGTACTACCACTTAAGCGGGCAGTAGCAGCAAGAAGGCAGAGGGGTAGTAGAAAGCAACGCTACAGCAGTTGCGCGGTGCCTGGCAGTGGAGCCGATGGAATAGGAATAAGGCGGATAACAGGCATCTCAACAGGCACGCCAGCGAGAAAGTATACGAGCTATTTTGTCAGTACGAATAGTTTCGTAATACAAACATATAGTACGGTTCCTATAAATACAATAGCATCTACGAAATATTTCGTTGATTAAAATATTATTCTGCTGGAAGCCGCCCGGCACCTACAACCCTGACAGGGCTTCAAGCCCCTGTTAGGGTTACACAAGTCCGATTATCTACTTTCGCTTACGAAAGAACACGTCGCCGCTGATGGATTCGAGGCGGACGGCGGGGCCACCGTTGCCACCCAGCGTACCGCGTAGCTGATAGCCCACAATAGGGTTCTCTTTGCGGTTGACGAAGGCAATGTCCTGATCGGTATACACCTCTCCGGTAATGGTCTTAAACGCTACCTCGGCCCCCTGTCGGGCCGGCCAGCTCACATCCACGAAGCCGCTAATCGACTTGGCTTCCAGCGGAGCCGTCAGGTCGGTTACCTCAATATTGCCGCTGATGGTGTTCACGCGCACCGCCACGCCGGCCGGCACCGTCACGTCTACCTCAATCTTGAAGCACAAAGCCGGACCTTCTGCTTTGCCATTGCGCCAGCTGCCGCCCCACCGGGTGTAGCCCTGCCCGTCTGGACACTCTGCGCCCTGGCTGTTTTTCACCAGGTTATCATCGAAGGCCGAGGTGATGGTAACTTCCTCGTCGGTCTTGCTGGTCGTGAGCAGCAGCGCGTCGTTCAACTGCCCGCCGTTGATGGTAGCCGTGGCGCGCAGCACCACCTGCGAGCCGCTGCCCGCATGAATTTTAATGGTCGACGCCTGTTTCAGCTCCAAATTCAGCCGCTGGCCGGCTTTCATCGAAGCGGTTTGTTCCAGTACTTTTTGGGCGTACGCCCCCAGGCTGCTCAGCCCTACCAGGACCGACAGCAGTAGCAAAAAACGAAACATGGGAAGAAGAATAGCTGGTGAGAAGAAAGACTATACTCTGATGCTGAGAGCTATTTGGTTTTGCGCACGTACACGTCGCCGCTCACGTTTTTCAGCGAAATGGCCGTGCCGCCGCCGTTCACGGCCCCGTTGAGGGTTTGGCCGCCAATCTGCACGAGGCTGTTGGCATTGGCCGGCTTGGGTAGGGCCATGTCGAAGTCGGTGTATACCTCGCCCGAAATAGTCCGCATGGTCAGGGAGGCTTTGGTGCTGGCCGGCATGGCTACATCAATAGCGCCGCTGATGTTGCTGATGGAGCTGGGGCCGGCCTTCAATGTGGAGTACACCACCGTAATGTCGCCGCTGGTGCTGTTGGCTACCACGGGGCCAGTCACGTTCAGGAGCTTGGCATCGCCGCTTTTCATCATCACTTCCAGCTTGCCTTGCAGGTTTTGCAGCAGCACGTGGTTGCCGCCCCACTGGGCCTCGCGATACACCACATCGGCCGTGCGCGGCACCCGAATCACGTAGCCGCCCTCTCGGCGCGAGGCTTTCACGATACGAACGGTGTTGCCTTCTTTGGTCACACCTAGCCCCAGGCGGGTGTTATCTACCGTGGAGTTGTACACGGGCCGCAGTCCTTCGGCGCGCTTGGGCGCCTCCTCGGTGGCCTTACCCCCTTCACCCTTGATTAGTACTTCGTCGCCATCGTAGCCTTCTACGGTTACGTGGTCACTATTCTGCATTTCGATAACCACTTTGCATTCATTACCAGTGAGTTTGATTTTGAATTCCTGGGCCTGAACGGTTGAGCAGGCAGCCAGCACGCTGACGAACAAGAGAAACAGATGCTTTTTCATGGAGAGTTGACGTTGAGGAAGAGCAGGAAGCAACCATCCGAAGCCGCGGACTTCGGTAGATAGCACTGCGTGAGAGAGAAAATTTTGCTGAAGGATGTCGCTATTGCTGGCGCTACAGGGTAGGCGAATCAATGGGACAGTGTAGAGACCGTTCTGGTTAAATCAGGAGGCTGACGCCTTGCTTGGCTTGGTCGCGCACGGCGGGTAGGGCGTCGGGGCGTTGGGAGAGGCGCCGGAGCTGGGGCAGGGCCTGCTTGTCGCGCAGCTTCACCAGCAGCTCAATCAGCGTGATCTGCACGTTAGGGTCGGTCTGCACGGGTAGGGCCTGGATGAGAGCTGGCCCTACCAACGAATCGGCCCGCAGGCGGTAGAGGGCTTCGGCGGCGGCCAGGCGCACGTTGGGGTTTGGGTCGGCATTCAGAGTATTGATGAGCACTAGCACGGTAGGGTCGCCGGGGCGGGTGCTGCCGGGAGCGTCGCTCACCAGCTGAATGCGGTGACTGGCGGTGGCAGGCTGCTGGGTGGCTGCTGTGAGTTGCGCCGCTAAGGTCTGCGCTTCTTTGGCAGGCGCAACCGCTACCACCGGCACGGCTGAGCGGTTTAGGAGCAGCCCCAGCACGGTACCTACTGCCAACAGCGCTATGCTGGCGGCAATGCGCAGCCACAATGCAGTATTGCTCGCCGCCGACGGATACAACGGTACTGGCTGCTTTTCAGGCGCTGCTACCGGCGCAACGGTGGGTAGCAATTCCTTCTCCGCGTTCAGCATAGCCAGAAAGTTGTCGCGCAGAGCGAGTGGCGGCATGGCAAGCGGCTGGCCTTCGAATGCGTCCAGCAAAGTGGCATACTGAGCTACCCGTGCCTGACAATTGGGGCACTGGGGCAAGTGTGCTGCTACCCGTGCCCTATCGGCCGGCGGCAGGGCCTGAGCTGCATAGTCGGCCAGCAAGGGCTCCAAGGCAGCGCATTCGGGTGAGGTGAGGAAGTGGTTGTTATCGTCGGGCATCACAGAGCAGTCAGAGTATTAGCTGAAGTAAATTTTGCGGAGCGCCTCCAGGGCGCGGTGGGCTTTCACGCGGGCAGTTCCTTCCGAGCAGCCCAGCATCTCCCCTATTTCGGCGTAGTCGAAGCCCTGGAAGCGGTGCAGCACCAGGATTTCGCGTTGGGCTTCGGGTAGCAGCGTTAGGGCCTCTTGCAGGTGCTCACCATCGGAGCTGGCTGCCACCCCGGCCAGAGCGGCGCGGCGCAGGGTAGGCGTGCGCTCGGCCGTTTCCAGGTCGCCGGCCGGCACGGGCTGTCGCTGCCAGTGGTCGGCGTGCACGTGGCGGGCCAACTGGTACACCCACGCCCGGAACGGTTGGGCCGGTTGGTAGCTGGCGCGGTATTTCAACACCCGCAGAAACACGTTTTGCACGAGGTCCTGCGCCGTGTCGCGGTCATTCGTCAGTCGCAGCAGAAACCCAAACAGCGGTCCTTGGTAACGCTCGAACAGCGGCGTGAGCTGATCGAGGTCGTTGTCGCGGACCTGCGCCATCAAGGTTTCGTCGCTGGGGCTATGCACGGCGGAAAGTAGGCGTTTGAGGGAGAGTTGAAGAGAGTACCGTCGATTTCGGCATTCGTTACAAGCCCCGCAAAAAATATTTCTCTTCTGCTATATCCTATAACTCATCCATAACACCGCGCCGTGGATTACGTGTATGCAGATGCCTATTCTTTCCTGCTGCTAACCAGGCACTATTCACCTGTTCAGCTGATCTGCCTTCTTCCTTTCTTCTGCCATGTTTCGTTTGCTTCTGTACCTGTGCTTATTGGTTAGCTACCTACCCGCCCACGCCCAAACTAACTTCACGGGCCCCGCGGGCGAGAAGTTCACTCGTCGTATCGTAGCCAAAGGACTCAGCGACCCGTGGGAAGTGACCTACGGACCCGATAACTACCTCTGGATTACGGAAGCCCGCGGCTACCGCGTCAGCCGCATCAACCCGGCCAACGGCGCCAAAACCGTCTTGCTCGACCTCCACAATGCCAAGAACTTTCCGCGCTATGATAAAATCCCGGATAGTCTCGACGGTGGCAAGCCCTGGCCGCAAGGTGGCCTGATGGGCATGGCGCTGCACCCGCAACTATTGCAAGGCAAGCCCTACGTATACCTGGTGTATATCTACCATTTTGCGGGCGCTGCTGAGAAAGGCAAAGGCAGCAAGCCCAACTACGGCGGCAGTTTCTTCACCGCCAAGCTGGTGCGCTACGAGTACAACCGCCAGGCCCAGACGCTAGGCAAGCCCGTGACCCTCTGCGATACCCTACCCAGCAGCAACGACCACACGGCCGGCCGCCTACTCATTGCGCCCGTTGAAGGCAAAGATTATCTGTTTCTATCCACCGGCGACTTGGGCGCCGGGCAATTCTCCAACGGCGGCCGCCCCAACCATGCGCAGGAAATCAGTAGATACGAAGGCAAACTGTTGCGCTTCAACCTGGAGACCGATACCGACCCTACCCCTACCGACCAATGGATTCCAAACGACAACCCGTTTACGGGAGCCCGACAAAACGCCGTGTGGAGCTATGGGCACCGCAACCCGCAAGGGTTGGCCTATGCGGAAATAGGCGGCACCGGCCGGTTCTACTCTTCCGAGCACGGCCCCTACTCCGATGATGAAATCAACCTTATCGAGAAAGGCAAAAACTATGGCCACCCGCTCGTTCTTGGCTACGCCGATGGCAATTACGATGGGCTGGCTGCGGGCGTCAGCAACCACGATTCGCTACCGGGTCGCTGGCATACTACTTACCCTACTATCGGCAGTGAGCGGGCCAATGCAGACGCTATTGGGCCAGGCACCTACCGCGACCCCATCAAGACGCTTTACCCAAGCTCTGCTGCCTTTCTGCAAAAGCTCTACCGCAACGAGCAGCGCCCCAAGCCCGAGAAAATGCAGTGGTTTTCTGAAGCACCCAGCAGCCTGGCCATGTACACCGCAACGACCATTCCCGGCTGGCAAAACTCGCTCTTAATTCCTGGCTTGAAGCACGGCAAACTGATCCGACTGAAGCTGAACGCAGCCGGCAACAGTATCAGCGGCGACACGCTGATGTACTTCCAGGCACCTGCCCGCTACCGCGACGTGACCCTTTCGCCCGATGGACGCAAGATTTACCTGGCCTTAGACAGTGCTGCCATTAGCTCCGGCCCCTCCAAAAAAGACCCGAAGAAAGCAGCCATCAGCGGCTGTATCCTGGAGTTCACTTACCGCAGTGGTGGAATGCCCGTTGGCGAGGCCGATAAACCGAAACGCACGCGGTAACAAGTTTACCGCGTGCGTTCCAGCGTGATGCGGGCACGGTGGCAGATGCCGCCCAACGGTGGGTTGAACTTCGACACGCTTACCCGCGCCCCGTGGATGTAGGGAAACTCGGCCAGCACCCGGTCTAGCACCCGATGGCCGAGGTGCTCAAGTAGGCGGGCGGGTGCCTGCATTTCTTCTGACACCACCCGGTACAGCACTTCATAATTCACGGTTTCCTGTAACTTATCCGAAGCCCCGGCGGCGTGTAAGTCCGTGTCGATATACAGATCGACACCATACTTGTTGCCGATCTTTTGCTCTTCGTCGTAGTAGCCGTGAAAAGCGAAAAACTCCATGCCTTCCAGCGCAATCTGGCCCATATGGTGAAATGATGAGTGTTGGAGTTGGTTGAATAGTAAGTAAAAACGCCTGTCATCCTGAGCGGAGCGCAGGACCTTCTCACGTCTGAACGACAAGCGCAACAACGGTTCGTTCGCACGTGAGAGGGCCCTGCGTTCCGCTCAGGATGACAGGCGCTTAGTATCTCTAAATCTCGTCGAAAAATGACTTTTCGGCTACAGCTGGCTCAGTTTTAAAGCCTGGACCAGGGCTACCCGTGCCGGGCTGCGGCGCGGGGGCCGGCGGCACAATCTCGGGGTGGCTAGGACCTACGGGCTGAATATCGGGCCGCACGGGCTCTACGTTAGGCGAGTCGGGCTCGATGATGCGCGAGGGAGCCGGCTCGTCAATGCGCGAGGGCGGCACCTGGCCTGGGTTTTCATTGGGGATAGGGTCGGGGCTGATTTCCGGGCCAGGAATTTGCGCGGGCGCACCGGGGTCGGGTTGCTGGCCGGGCTTGGGATTATAGGCGCCGGGCTGCGGGCCAATGGGGCGAGTAGTGGTAACAGCGGCGCTACCAAATTGGGTGGCAACCAGCGCGCCGCCTACGGCAGCGGCCGAGGAAGTGGCAGCAGTGTCAATATGCATGGTGGGAGTGGCTTCAGGTGAATGTTCAGGTTTACTCACCTTTACGCTAGCCGCTTGCGAAAGGATGGCCGCCGTGCCGCCTTTAGGTCGGTTGCGGGCTTTTTCGGCCTTCTCCATGGTGTCGGTAGCCAAGTGCTGCAAGTCGCGCACCAGGGAATCCAGCGCGCCTTCCAGGCGCTGATGCTCTTGGTTGAGGCGGCTCACCTCCACCTGCATTTCCGTCACACTACGCTCGGCTTGCTTATAGGCATCTTCTACCAGTGTACGCGCTTTTTGCCGGGCCTGCGACAGCAGTTCCTCGGCTTGTAGTTGGGCCTCGCGCAGACGTATTTCCGCGTTGCGCTGGGCTTGCTCGGTGATATTCTGGCCGGTGTCCTCGGCGGTTTTGAGGGTGCGATAGAGCGAGCTTTCTATCTCGCGCATTTTCTGCACTTCCTGCGTGGCGTAGTCGAGTTTGTTGCGCAGGTCGCGGTTTTCGTCGCCCATCCGCTCCCACTGCTGCGAGAGCGTGAGTAGGAAGGCATTTACTTCGTCGGCATCAAGGCCTCGGAAGGCTTTTTCAAAGGTCTTTTGCCGAATGTCGAGGGCAGATATTTTCATGTGTAGCGGTTGGCTAGTAGCTGTTAGCTCATAGCCAGCAGCCTTTGCGTGAAGTAGGAATACGTCACAACCTGACAATCTATTGCAGCATCGCTATACGCTGCGTGGTTATCCACCATAAAGCCAACGGCTAACAGCCATCAGCTGTCAGCCCACGTAAGCTCCCACACCGCCAGGCTGCGGTCGTCGCTACACGAAACTAGCCGATTTTGCTGCCCCGACCAAAATAACTTGTTCACAGAGGTGCCGTGGCCGGCGTGGCGTGCCCGGTCTACCACCCGCAGCAAGCGCAGCGTATCGGCCTCCCACAGCTTGATGGATTTGTCCATGCTGCACGTGGCCAAATAGCGGCCATCGGGGGAGAACGTGAGGTGGTTGATGGTGAACATGTGCGCTACCACCGTGTCGGCTAGAGCGTAGCCAGCGGCCGCGTCGTAGCGACGCAGGTGGGCGTCGCGGCCGGCGGCCAGCAGGTAGCGGCCATCAGGGGAGTAGGCCACGGTGAAAACGGAGTTGGTGGCGTCGGAGAGCGTGTGCAGGGCATCCAGCGTGTGCACGTCCAGCACGCGCACGGTGGCGTCGCTACTGCCTACGGCCAGCTCTGGGCGGGTAGGGTGCAGGGCCAGGCAGCGCAGACTTTTGTCGGCGAGGCGCAGGAGCTTTTCCAGACTGAAATCGGCGGCGCGCAGCACGGCCAACGTGCCATCGGCCAGGGCCACAAACAGGCGTTGCGCTTCCTCGGAGTACGCCAGATCGAAGATAGCCAGCGGAGGTAGGGCCGTGGCGTGCGCCAACTGGCGGTTGTGCAGATCAATTACCTGCACGCCCTCGTAATTGTGCCCCAGTACCAGCAGTTGCCGCCCCGGCAGGTAGCGCAATGCATACACCGATTTCTCTACCTTCGCTACTAGCGTGCCGTCGGCTTCGGGGTCCAGCACGTTCCAACTTGCTACCAGCCCATCGGCCCCAGCCGAGTAAAACGTGGCGTCGTCGGGGCCGCCGCTCAGGGTATACACACAGTCGCGGTGCCCAGTGAGGGTAGCGAGTTTCTGGACCTGAGGACGAGCGGGAACGGACATGCGCACGAGAATTTAGGCGAAATTACGCCAGATTTGCTTGTGCCGCGCCACTTCGGGTGGGCGGCGCTCCTACCCTATGCCCCTGCACTCCATCACTCCCCTGCCCCACGGCGCCATCCTCGGCCTGTGGCGCCTCACCGAAACCACCGCCGAACTGCTGCCGCAGCTCCCCTACCCTACTGTGTACCAGGCCCTGTACCCGGCCGGCCGCGACCCTACCCGGGCGGCGCAGTGGGCCGCGGGCCGCTTGCTGTTGCACGCGCTGCTTCCCGAACTGACGGCCGCCCCCGCGACCCTGGCCAATGACGCCAATGGCCGCCCCTATCTCCCTGCCCTACCCCATTACGCCGTGTCGCTGTCGCACTCCGGCGAGTGGGTGGCCGGAATAGTTGCGGCCCAAGGCAGAGTTGGCATAGATGTTGAATTAATTCGTGGAAAAGCACAAAAACTGGCCCCACGGTTTCTATCGGAAGCCGAGCGGGCCGATGCCGGCGACGATGCAGCCAAATACAGTCTCTATTGGAGTGCCAAGGAGACGCTTTATAAGCTGCATAGTCGCCGGGGGCTGGTGTTCAAAGAGCAATTATTGCTCGACCCGTTTTGGCTGCGGGAGGCAGGCGAGTTGACGGCTCACCTGCTGCTCGAAAACTCCCGCAGCCAGCACCAGCTGACCTACTTGCGCCCGGCGCCCGGCTATGTGCTCACGTATTGCGTTGAATTGATGAACTTGGAGCAATAGCCATTTGCGCTGGAACTCCATAATCGACGCTTCTCACCTTTTACTTCCCGCTATGTCTTTCCGCCGACTTTCGCTTCTCGCTGCTGCTACCCTGGTTTTTTGCACCGTGGGTATAGGGGTAGCGCGCGCCCAAGGCACGCGCACCGTCACCGATTTCACGCTGAAAAACGCGGCTAATTCGTCGGTGTCGCTCAGCAGCTACGCTGGCAGCAAGGCCGTGGTGGTGGTGTTTATCAACCAGAACTGCCCCTTTTCCAAGTCGTACCAAGGTCGCCTCAATGCGCTGGCCTCCACGTACGGCGGGCAAGGCGTGCAGTTTCTGTATATCGATGCCCCCATCAACATAGATGCGGCCGGCGACGCGCAAAAGCTCGTGCTGAAAAGCGACAGCAACAACATCACCTACCTCACCGACGAAGGCCAGAAGGTGAGTAACCAGCTCGGCGCCACCAAAACCCCAGAGGTAGTAGTGCTCCAACCCGCCGGTAACGGCTTCACCGTACGCTACAAAGGCGCCATCGACGACAACCCCCAAGTGGAAAGCGACGTGCGCCAGCGCTACCTCGCCCAGGTGCTCGACAACCTGCTAGCTGGCCGCCCCGCCGGCATAGCCGACACCCGCGTTGCGGGTTGTTTGATTAAGAAGTTTTAGAGGTAGCAATTAGGAGGGTGAATAGATATATTCTGTCATCCTGAGCTTGCGAAGGACCTTCTCACGGCAGAACGAGTCGTTGGTACGCTTGTCGTTCTGCCGTGAGAAGGTCCTTCGCAAGCTCAGGATGACACACTCCTTTACTTCCTACCCCCATACCCTCACAAACTTCCTACCCTTACTCCTCCCCTTCATTATCCGTCAGCGGTTCACCTTCGTCTGTCAGGATAGCCAGCAATTCAGCTACTTCGCCAGCTTTTGCAGGTTCCTGCATTTTCTCGAAGCTCAATTGCAAGTTGCGCAGGGCACGGCGCACGATGTCGAGGTGCGAGCAGGGCTCGAAGAACACTTCGTTGGGCGTGAGGTTGAGTTGGGCAATGTAGTGCTCAATATCGGTGCGGGATAGGATCAGGCCGCGGTTGTAGCAGTTGATGTAGAACGGCTCTACGTTGGGGTTGGTAGGGCGAAACAGCAGCACAAACAAGTTGGGCAGGTTCACGCCGTAGATGGGCAGCATTAGGCGCTGTGCCACCAGTAGGTAGATTACGCAGAGCGTGAGCGGGTTGCCGCGCCGGGTTTCCAGCACTAAGTGCAACATGGAGTTGGCCGGCGAGTGGAAATTCTGCGTGTTGGCCGCCAGCTTGTGCGTACGAAACAACACGTAGTTGAGGACCTGCACTTGGTCGGCGGGGTGCATGCCGGGGCGCATTTGGGTCCAGGCTTCGAAGCGCAGCTGCTCAATGGCGCGGTTCAGAGCCTGAAAATCGGCATCGGGATACTGGTAGGAGTTCAGCAGCCACATGCCTTCTAGCAGACTGTCGCCCCCTGTGTCGCGCCACACGCGCAGGCGCTGCTTCAGCCCATCGAATTGCAGGTTATGAATGAGGTCTTCGAGGCGTTGCTGTTGCTGCGGGTCCAGCGTTTCTTCCCACGATTCTTCCAAAAACGGAATGATACTTTCTCCCAGATTCTGGATAGTGCCCTGAATCTGAGGCGCTATTTCCGGATCATCGAGCAGCGAGATAAGCGCTTTTATTTCTTTGTTGGTCATAGACATGGCCGAGGCTTCGGCGGCGGGAGCCAGAACTGGCAGAGCGGAGATACTGAATAAAAGTAGCCGGTTTGATGCCTCGCACCAAACCGGCTATTGTCAACACCGCTAACTACGGCAAATGTTCATTTAAAAGCTATTGACGCGGCATTTTTGACTATCAAGCTCGGAATGACGGGCTAGATGCTCTACAGCCCTAGTAGGTTCAGGTTGTCCTTTGCCAAGTCCAGAATTTCGTTGCCGCGGCCACTCATCACGGCTTTCAGAGCGTAGAGGCTGAAGCCTTTGGCCTGCTCCAACTCGATGGTCGGCGGCATTGATAGCTCGGCGCGTTTCACGATGGCGTCAATCACCACTGGGCCGGGGTGAGCAAAGGCTTCTGCCAGGGAAGCATGTAGGTCGCCGGGGTCAGCGACGCGTATTCCCCGAATGCCCACGCTTTCGGCCAGGGCCGCGAAGTCGGGGTTATCAAGCGTTGTTTCGAAGGGTAACAGACCGGCTTCTTTCATTTCCAATTCCACAAAACCCAGGGAGCTGTTGTTGTAGATAACGAGCTTCACGGGCAAGTTTAACTGCTTCAGCGTCAGCAGGTCGCCGAGCAGCATGGCAAAGCCACCGTCGCCGGCTAAGGCTACTACCTGCCGGTTGGGATAGACCAGTTGTGCTCCAATGGCCTGGGGCATGGCATTGGCCATGCTGCCGTGGTTGAACGAGCCCAGCAAACGCCGCTGGCCGTTCATGGAAAGGTAGCGGGCTGCCCACACGGTAGGCGTACCCACATCACAAGTAAAAATGGCATCTTCCGCGGCCAGCTCGTTTACCAATTTGGTGAGGTACTGCGGGTGCATGGAGTCGTCGCCGGGCTTGCCGATGGCCAACTCGTCCAGATTCTCGCGCGAGTCTTTGTAGTCGCTGAGCGCCTTATCCAAGTGTGCCCGCTCTGTTTTGGTGGTTAGGTGGGGTAGCAGCTGCCGAATGGTTTCGCCCACGTCGCCAGCCAGGCCAATGTCTACCCGAGTGCGGCGGCCAATGTGCTCGGCCCGGCAATCCACTTGAATGGTTTTGGACTCTTGTGGCAGGAATTGGGTGTAAGGGAAATCAGTGCCCAACATTAACAGCACGTTGGCGTCCATGATGGCGTGGTAGCCCGAGGCGAAGCCCAGCAGGCCGGTCATGCCCACATCAAAGGGATTTTCATATTCAATGTACTCCTTGCCGCGCAGAGCATGCACAATGGGCGCTTTCAGCGCACTGGCTACCTGCATTAGCTCGGCGTGCGCTTTGGCACAGCCGGCCCCAGCCAGAATAGTTATTTTCTCTGCCCCGTTCAGCAGAGTAGCAGCATCGGCTATATCGGCATCCGAAGGGCGCAAGGTAGCGGAGCGGTGCCGAGCGGGCAAGCGTGGCTCTGGCGCCTCTACCTCCATTTCCGACACGTCGCCGGGTAGCACAATCACAGCCACGCCGCGTTTCACCAAGGCCGTTTGGATGGCACTTTCAATCACGCGCACGGCGTGTTCGGGGGTAGAAATCAACTCGCAATAGTCGCTGCACTCCTGAAACAGCCGCTCGGGGTGGGTTTCCTGGAAATACTGCGTCCCGATTTCTACACTCGGAATCTGGGAGGCAATGGCCAGCACCGGCACGCGGCTGCGGTGGCAGTCGTAGAGGCCGTTGATGAGGTGGGTGTTGCCAGGGCCGCAGCTACCCGCGCACACGGCCAATTCTTGGGTGAGGTGGGCCTCGGCACCGGCGGCAAAGGCGCCGGCCTCTTCGTGCCGCACGTGCACCCAGCCAATGCCGTCGCGCTGCCGGATGATGTCCGTTACGCCGTTGAGCGAGTCGCCTACTACGCCGTACACGCGCTGCACACCAGCGGCCAGCAGCGTATCAATCAGTATTTCGGATACTTTCTTCTTCGCCATCGTCTTCAATTCTTGTTTTGAAGACTATACGGGAAGTGTAGGGGTAGGGACGTGTAGCTGGGTTAATGCCTACACAGAGTAACTGAACAACAGCTTCCGCAAAACGCTATCAAGGATAGGCCCAATGGTCTACGCCTTTCAGTGGATGTACACCTTGTTACGACTGAAACACAGATCTACATTTCAGTACCGTATCAACAATCAGTTGCTGATACTTTCAAACAGCTTATTTGCAAAGTAATGACCGCCCCCTACCACGAGCATTGCGAGTGAGACTATCAACAGAATAACTATCATCCCAAAGGCTTCGAAAAAGCTTAGCATGATGGCATCAACGGGATTTTCCGGATCATATACAATCCGCACTTGTTCGCCTACCTCCCATGCTGCCGGATTGGTAGAGGAAGTCTGGGTATAGATGAGTTCCTGATTGTTGCGTGTGGTATACCTAAAAATTGCCCTATAGGTATTATCGCCCTCATTATCCTTTTCACAATCTATTCTGATAACTGTTGCTGTCGTACTTTCCTGGGTCTTGATGGTATGTATTCTGCTTCTCAAGGAAAGCAGGCTAACCACCAGAAAAAACACACCCGCTATACAGATTATATTGTATCCCATTGTACAGCTTTCTACAGTGGCAGCGACACCAGCATCAGCCCTGGCCCATCTTTCGGAATCTTGTAGGTTTTCAGAAAGGCTTTCACCGCGGCCGGGTCGTGCCCAAAGGCTAGCACTTCGGCGGCTAACTGCTTGATTTTGGCTTGCAGTTGACTTTTCTGGCGGCGGTAGTCCAGGTCCATGGCGGCAGGCGAGGTAAGGGCATACCACGGCTGCCCAGTGAAGGCCGATAGGTCCATCCGCTCAGCTTGCAGGGCATCCTCCAGCTCACGGGCCTGCTCACTCAGCAACTTGTTGTAGTAGTGCAACTGCTCTTCAGCCATGTTTTCGAGGTGGGCCTGGTCGATGCGATTCAGCTCTAGCTGAAGGCGCAGCAGCGTTAATAGCTCATTGGCCTCGTAGGCCGTGGTCACTTGTTTCAGCAGCTCGGTTTTGCGGGCTTTTTCTGCTTCGTCGGGCTCCCGGTCGGGGTGCAGGTGCTTCACCAGGTCCATGTAGAGCGTGCGTACGGCCTTGGTGCTATTCTTTTCCTCGGCTTGCTTTTTCTCTTCGGCTGCCTGCTGCTTGGGGCTTTTTTTGCGTTTAGCCCGACGCTCGGCCCGCTGTGCTTCCTCGGCAGCAAACTCCTCTTCCTGCGCGGCCATTTGTTGCGCCACGTAAGCCTGAAACTTCTCGGGCGTATTCACATCAGCATCAGCTTCAAACTCAATCCCGAACTGCTGACTAAACAACTGCTTCATCATCTCAGCGGTCTGGGCGTTGGCCGCTTCCGCCTCGGCCGTTTCTTCGGCTCTCAGGGGCGGGTCGTGCTTATCGAAAATAGGCTCCAGGTCGTCGTAGCCCCAGTCCAGCAAGTCAACGCAGCCATACACAATGATATCCACAATTTTGTCGCGCTCAGTTTTAGTGAGCTTGTATTCGTCGTGGGCATGGTCGAGTACGCGCACTAGGGCGGCGCGCTGGTCGTTGTGCTGCTGTTGCAAGGGGCGATATTCGTTCTGCACCCGCTGGCGCAGGTGGGTAGCAGCCTCACGAAAATCGGCTACTTCCTTTTCCAGCTTGCTGATACGCTTGGTGAAGCGGTTGAAGGCCTTTTGCTCTTTGGAAAGGGTGCTGCCAGTTGCCCCTGCCGCTGGGATGTGCACAATTTGAGGCGAGGCAGGAACAGATTTCTTAGTCATGAGAAATATAACTAGATAAGCGCCCCAAGATACAACCAGACGTTATCTGCGCCGGACAGGCCAGTTGCAATCTACTTTGATACTCCCTACCCCAGCAGACCAGCCAGGCCCTTCACATTCAGGCGGGCAAATTTGCGGACACGCTCAAACGTATCTATCGTGGTGGCTAGCTCTTCGTCTTCGGGTAGCTTGGTAGGCACGTGCGTGCTCAGCAGCGCAAATACGCTGGCAGCAATATCCAGGTAGCCCAGCAGCAGCAGGTACAGTTGCTTCTTCTCGTCCTCGGTGTAGGCCTTGGTGCGAATGGCTTTTACCAGTGTGCCGAGCTGGGCGGTTTCGTCGGTGTATAGGTCGCGCAGGGCGCGGCGGGCCTGTTGGTAATCGGCTTGTTGCTCCTCCGTGGCTACATGTAGCGCAAACGGAAACGCCTCAACGAAAGCGGTAGCCGCCAAGAAAGATTTCTCCGCGCTGTATACGGCCGCTAAGTGTTTTTGCAAGCTGACCCACAGGCCGGCGCGGGCTTTTTCGAAGGCGGAAGGATTTTGTTCGGTCACAAAGGGTAGGGCTGGGTGAGTGGCAAAGGTAGGAACAGAGATAGAATCGGAACTGCTCTCACACCTGAATCACCCCCACATTATACGCCTTCTCAATCGGTGCATGATTGGCCGCGGCTATGCCCTGCGAAATGACCTTACGCGTTTCCAGCGGGTCAATAATAGCGTCTACCCAGAGGCGGGCGGCGGCGTAATAGGGCGAGAGTTGCTCCTCGTAACGGGCCTTGATGGTGTCGAGTAGCTCCTTCTCAGCTTCGGGCGTGATTTCCTGGCCTTTGGCTTTCAGCGAGGCTACCTGAATTTGCAAGAGCGTGTTGGCGGCGGCGGCTCCGCTCATCACGGCTAGTTGGGCGGTCGGCCAGGCCACAATAAGGCGTGGGTCGTAGGCTTTGCCGCACATGGCGTAGTTGCCGGCGCCGTAGCTGTTGCCCACAATCACCGAGAACTTCGGCACCACGCTGTTGGCCATGGCATTCACCATCTTGGCGCCATCCTTAATGATGCCGCCCTGCTCGCTCTGGCTGCCTACCATGAAGCCAGACACATCGTGCAGGAACACCAGCGGAATGCGCTTCTGGTTGCAATTCATGATGAAGCGCGCCGCCTTGTCGGCTGAGTCGGAGTAGATGACACCGCCCATCTGCATGCCGGTTTTCTTCGACTTCACGATTTTGCGCTGGTTGGCTACGATGCCTACCGCCCAGCCATCAATACGCGCCAGGCCGCAGATGAGCGTCTGGCCATAAAGGTCTTTGTAAGGCTCGAACTCCGAATCATCAACCAGCCGGTTGATAATATCCATCATATCGTAGGGCTTGGCGCGGTCGGCGGGTAGGAGGCCGTAGATGTCCTGCGGATTTGCTTTCGGCTCAGCAGCAGCGGCGCGGTTGAATCCGGCTTTGGGCGTGTCACCCAGCTTGTCAAAGATGTTGCGAATGTGGTCGAGGCACTCTTCGTCCGTTGCAAACTTATAGTCCGTGACGCCCGAAATTTCGGAGTGCGTGGTAGCGCCGCCCAGCGTTTCGTTGTCGATGGTTTCGCCAATGGCCGATTTCACGAGGTAGGAACCCGCCAAAAACACCGACCCCGTACCCTCCACAATCATGGCCTCATCGGACATGATGGGCAGGTAGGCCCCGCCCGCCACGCACGGCCCCATAATGGCCGAAATCTGCACAATGCCCATTGACGACATCACGGCATTATTGCGGAAGATGCGACCGAAGTGCTCTTTATCCGGAAAAATCTCGTCCTGCATCGGCAGGTACACCCCCGCCGAATCGACCAGGTAGATGATAGGCAGGCGGTTTTCAATGCTGATTTCCTGTGCCCGCAGGTTCTTTTTGGCCGTGATGGGAAACCACGCGCCGGCCTTTACGGTGGCATCGTTGGCCACTACCACGCACTGCCTACCCTGCACGTACCCGAGTACCACCACTACCCCGCCGCTGGGGCAGCCGCCTTCATCGGCATACATGCCTTCGCCGGCAAACGCGCCTACCTCTACCGTTTCCGCATCCTTATCGAGCAGGTAGGCTATCCGCTCGCGGGCAGTCAGCTTGCCCTTCTCCTTGTGCTTGGCAATGCGCTTCTCGCCGCCCCCAAGCGCTACTTTCTGCAAACGCTTCGAGAGCTGGTAGGTGAGTTGCTTGAGGTAGTCTTCGTTTTTGTTGAATTCGATATCCATGGGTGGGTGGGGGTAGGGTGGGTGGTGAGGTAGTGAAATTGTGAGTTTGTGAATAGCAAAAGCGCCTGTCATCCTGAGCGGAGCGAAGGACCTTATCACGCAAGGATGCGTCGTTCGTACGATGGTCGTTCAACTGGCATAAGATCCTTCGCAAGCTCAGGATGACAGAAGTTTTTTCAGCTCACAATTTCACCGTTTTACTATTCGTAAAAAGCAAGAAATCCGCCCTTTCGAGCGGATTTCAAATCTATCAAAATAACTGACCGGATAAATGCTTATTGGCCGGTGGGGGTAGTAGCAGGCTGCACAATGCCGCCGGGCGTACCATCTACCCGCTTCGTCTCAACTTCTACCTCGCCGTTAGGCTTTTTGGTTACTTCTTTCTTCACCTTGTCTTTGCCACCGCCAAACACCGAGAAGTGCACATAGCGCTTGGGATTAGCCTGAAAATCAGTGAGCAGGGAGTTGGTGCTGGCTGCCGTCGCGTTGAGGTTGTTGTAGAGCGAATCGTCGTTCATGAGCTTGTTAAGCGAGCCTTCCTGATTTGCCAAACCTTGGTTTAGGGTAGTCATGGCCGTTTGCGCTTCAGTCATGGTCGCATTGAGCTTACGCATGGTAGGGCCAATGGGCGCTTGTTTCAATGAGTCGCTGAGCTGGTTGAAGTTGGCCGCAATCTTGTCAAACTTCTGGCTGGTCACGGCCAGGTCGTGGGTGAGGCGGGCCATGTTGGTCGTAATCTGGTTGATGTTGCGCTGGTTCATCAGCAGCAAATTCTTGAAGGCTTCCGACGACCCCTCTGCGTTCTGTAGCGTTTGCTGCAAGCTCAGACGGGCATCCTTGCTCAGGAAGCTGTTCACTTTAATCAGCGTAGAGTCTACGGTACCAAGCACGGGTAGGGCTTTGGCCTGAAACGCATCCGTGATGCTGGCTACCGTATACGAGCGTAGTTCCTCGCCCCCGTCGTACACTTTAGAGTTTTTGCCCAGAAACAGCGTGATGGTCTTGCTGCCCAGCAACGAGCCCGACAAGCTGGCCGTGGTAGAGTCGCCTACCACCACATCTTTGGCAAGCTCCAACGCCACTTTTACGCGGTTGTGCTCGCTTGGCAGCAGCTCCATCTGCTTCACCTGCCCTACCTTGATACCATTGAGTACCACTGGGTTGCCCACAGCCAAACCATCTACGTTATCGTATTTTGCGTAGTACGTGCGGTCTGAAGACAGCAGATTAGAGCCTTTCAGAAAGTTGAACCCAATGAACAGGATTGCTATGGCTACGATACCCAGCAACGCTACTTTTATTTCTTTTGACACGTTCGGTCAGAATAAAGATGAGATAATAAAGCACTGGGAAACTGAAAAGGCTGATGCAACAGCTGGATGGACTATCCTTCGCTGGTGCCTTCCAATTCGTTACGATACGTGCGGAAAGCACGGTATATTCCCGAGGCCATATACGACTGCCCCGATTTATCGTTGAGGTATTGTTCTTCCTTGCGGTTGGTCAGGAAGCCTAACTCGATAAGTACCGACGGCATAGCCGTTTTCCAGAGCACCAGAAAGCCCGCCTGTTTCACGCCGCGCGAGTGGCGCTGCACGCGGGTTTTAAACTCTGCATCAACGTGTTGCGCAAAGCGTATGCTGTTTACCATGTACGCACTCTGGAACAGCGAAAACAGGATGTGGCTCTGTGGCGAGCGGGGGTCGAAACCGTTGTATCGCTCTTTATAATCGTCTTCTTGCAGAATTACGGCGTTTTCGCGCTTGGCTAGGGCCAGGTTCGCCTCGGTTTTGTGCGGACCCATCGTCCAGACCTCCGTGCCGTAGGCGACCGATGGCCCCGAGTTGCAGTGCACCGAAATAAATAGGTCGGCGTTGTGCTTATTGGCAATCCCGGCGCGGTCGGCTAGTTCCACAAATACATCGGTTTTGCGGGTATACACTACCTTCACGTCGGGCATATTTTGCTCAATCAGGCGGCCAAGTTCCAGCACGGTTTTTAGAGCTACCTGGGCCTCGCGGGCCGCGGAGCCGGCACAGCCTCTATCTTTGCCACCATGCCCGGCATCGAGCACTACGGTTCTGATCCGGTACTTTTGGGGTGGTAGTTTAGCAGTGTGCGCCACCACACCCGGCGCAAGGGCCACCGACGGTCCGGCAAAAAACACCAGCACAGCGGTGCAGACAATGACAATATTCCGCACAGTTTTCGTTAGTTGGAGCAGCTACCCGCTACCTTTGTAAGCAGCCACAAAATAAACGAATTAAAACTACGTGGCCCGGACCATCTCCTTGTCTTCGCTATTCTTTTTACGCTTTATCCGGCAGCTATTGCCCTCCACTATCCTACTGCTACTCTCATGGGTAGGGGTGGCAGGGCATGCAATAGCCCAAACCAATAAGCGTCCGCAAACCACTGCCGTGCCGGCCAACGCCGACGTTCGCCCCGGCCCCATCATTCGGCCCAATGCCAATGATACCGCCCGCGTCGTAACGCTGCAACCCGTGCCGGATTCTGTGCGCGTAGCCGACTCGCTACGAGTGGCAGCCCGGCCCAAGGGTCCCATTCAGACCACTGTTAAGTACGCTGCCAAAGACTCCATTGAGTTCGACATCGACGCCAAGATTGCCAAGCTATACGACAAGGCAACTGTTGATTATGGTGACATGTCGCTGAAAGCGGCCATCATTACCGTTGACTACAATAAAAACCTGATGTCGGCCGTGGGGGTACCCGATTCTACGGGGCGCACGCAGGGGCAGCCGCTGTTCAAGCAGGGCGCCACCACCTACCAGGCCGGCAAGATTGACTACAACTTCAAAACCCGCAAAGGCAAAATTGGGGAAGTAGTGACGCAGCAGGGTGAGGGATTTGTGCACGCCGAGGTGGTCAAGAAAAACAACCTGGATGAGATATACGGCCGCAATGGCCGTTATACCACCTGCAACCTCGCCGATCCGCACTTCTACATCAACACGGCCAAGATGAAGGTGATACCGGGCCAAAAGGTAATTACCGGGCCGTTCAACCTAGTGATTGGTGGTATTCCTACCCCTCTGGGCCTACCGTTTGGCTACTTCCCTACCCCACGCAAGGGCCGGGCTTCGGGTCTGATCATCCCTACCTTCGGGCAGAGTGCCGACCGGGGCTTTTTCCTGCGCAATGGGGGCTACTACTGGGTGCCCAACCAGAATATTGGCGTCCGCTTCACCGGCGACGTGTACTCTGGCAATGCCGAAACCTTTGGGGGCTTCCGCGGGCAGGCCGAGGCGCAGTATACCAAGCGCTACGCCTACTCCGGCCTGTTCAGCTTCAGCTACGACCAGCGCCCGGCCCAACGCATCCTGAACCCAGGGGGTATACAGCTGGAAAGTACAGCCGGCCGCGTGTACACGCCCCGCACGTTTTGGCTGAGCTGGTCGCACACACCGGTGGCGCGCCCCGGCGGTGGCCGCTTCTCGGCCAGCGTGCAGGCAGGTAGTAATAACTACAACCGCCAAAACAACTTCAACGCTCGCAACTACCTCACGCCGGCGTTCAGCTCCAACATTTCCTACTCTAAGCAACTGCGCTACCTGCCTATCAACTACTCCATTCAGGCCAGCCAAAGCCAGAATACTACTACCGGCACGATGGATTTCGTTCTACCTAACGCAACGGTAGGCGTAGCTCGCCAATATTTATACAGCCTATTTGGCTTACAACCGAAGGGACGTTTTTATGAGCAATTCGCGGTGGCCTACACGCTCACGGCAAGCAACCGCATCAGCAATTCTATTCCGTCACGATTATTACAAAATGGCGCTATCCCAGTAATTGGAGGTTCTAATTCTGCGCAGATATTACCCGTCAAACTCTCTAATTTGAATACGCTGCTGCGCAACTCGCAAACTGATATTCAACATGCCTTCCAGATTACACTGGGTAGTTATACTGCTGATCAGTTTTTCGGTGGCTTACTTGATCGGGTAGCTTTTTTGAAATACTTAACTGTGCAACCTTCTATTAATTATGGAGAAAGCTGGTATTTCAAACGTCTGGAATATAGTTATGTGGAGGAAGCACGCGCAGTACGTATTGATACAATACCGGGCTTCAACCGAGTATACAACTACTCTGGCGGCTTGAATATGGGCACAAACTTATATGGTATTTATCAAATCAAGGGTAAGAAGGTTGAGGCCATTCGCCACAAGATTACGCCCAGCTTAAATTTTCAGTATTCACCAAATTTCGCGGCTAACGATGCCTATTTCACGCTGCTAAACACAGGTAGCTTAGTAGATGCACAAGGCTTGCGATATAATCAGTTCGACATTGATAGAAATGGTATTCCGCAACGGGACGGGAGTGGCAATTTGGTTCCGCTGAATCCTAATATTCCAATTAATCCACTAGCTCTGTCGCGCTATAATGGTTTTGGTGGCAACGTACCTAGTGGAACAGGAACTAAAATATTAACTTTCTCTCTCCAAAACTCTTTGGAGATGAAGGTGCGTGATGACAAGGATACTACCGGTACTACACCGTTCAAAAAAGTGAGTTTGATTGATGGGTTTGACTTTAGTACAAACTACAATTTCGCACTTGATTCATTGAATTTTCAGCCGATTAACGTCACGTTCCGCACGCAGGTGGCGCGCAAGCTCAATATTCTAGTTAGCGGTTTTTTCGAGGTGTACCAACGTGACTCCACGGGCAGGCTGATTAACGAATACCTTTTTGATCAGCCGAAGCGTCGCCTGGCTCGCTTAGCTTCAGGGTCTGCAACGTTGTCATACCAGTTTAACCCTACAACTGGGAATAAAAAGTCAACGATACCGCGTGCTGTAGCTCCTGCCAACGACCCCATATTAGGCTCACCCATTCCGGTCAATCCGTACGAAGACTACGTAGATTTCACGCTACCTTGGGAGTTAAGCACAAACTTTACGGTAGGCTATACAGATCCAGGTCCCCGTGCCTTTAGTCGCTATAATAACCGTCTCTCTGCATTACGGGCTGCATCTTTAAGTTTGAGCGGTTCTGTGAAGCTAACTGACAATCTGCGCTTGGGCTACAACACAGGCTACGACTTTGTAAACAACACCGTATCCTTCACATCCTTAGACTTCTCACGCGACTTGCACTGCTGGCAGATTACCGGCAACTGGCGCCCCTTTGGCTATACGCAGGGCTACTACGTGACCATTGCGGCCAAATCGGCGCTGTTGCAGAGCTTGAAGCTAAACCGCAACAAGACCTTCCTGAACAACTAAGGACCGGTGAGTGGGCTCGTACCACTTAAATCCTGATTTTTTAGGAGCTTTGGGCCCTGTTCCTGCTGCCACGTGAGTTTCCGGTGCCACAGATTGTTTGCATCGTTGCCTAACCACACGTCCGCAAGACCCCCTACGTCCTTAAGACCCCAAGACCCTAAAATGTCTCAACACAAAGAAGTGAAGCTCGTGACCACCCACCAGCTGCTGGCCATGAAGCAGCGCGGCGAGAAAATCTCGATGCTGACGGCGTACGACTTTTCGATGGCCTCCATTCTGGACGGCGCTGGTATCGACGTGCTGCTGGTGGGCGACTCGGCCTCCAATGTGATGGCTGGCCACGAGACTACCCTACCCATCACCCTGGATCAGATGATCTATCACGCGCAGTCGGTGATACGGGCGGTAAAGCGGGCCTTTGTGGTAGTAGACTTGCCGTTCGGCTCCTACCAGGGCAATTCGTCGGAGGCGCTACGCTCGGCTGTGCGTGTGATGAAGGAAAGCGGTGCGCACGCGCTCAAGCTGGAAGGCGGCGCTGAAATCAAGGACAGCATCACGCGGATTCTCACGGCGGGCATTCCGGTAATGGGTCATTTGGGCCTTACCCCGCAAAGTATTTATAAATTTGGCACCTACTCAGTGCGGGCCAAGGAAGAAGCCGAGGCGCAAAAGCTAATTGAAGATGCCCTGTTGCTCCAGGAAATTGGCTGCTTCGCGGTAGTACTGGAAAAAATTCCGTCGAAGCTGGCCAAGCAAGTAGCCGAGCAGCTTACCATTCCCGTAATCGGGATTGGGGCTGGTCCTGATGTGGACGGCCAAGTGTTGGTAGTACATGATATGCTGGGCATCAATAAAGAATTCAAGCCCCGCTTCTTGCGGCGCTACGCCGAGTTACACGAAATCATGAGCGACGCCGTGCGTCACTATGTGCAAGACGTAAAAAGCCGCGACTTCCCTACCCAAGAAGAAGCGTATTAATCAATTAAAAATGAGGAATGAAGAATTAAAAATGATTAGCTGTACAGTATATCTACTATGTCCTCAGCTTTTAATTTTTAATTATTAATTTTTAATTCCCTATCCGTGAATCGTCCGAATATCTGGGCCGAGGGCCGTGAAATCCTATTTGAGGACAACCACTTACTGATTATCAACAAACCCGCCGGCTTGCTGGTGCAGGGCGACGCCACCGGCGATGAGCCGCTATCGGCCAAAGCGGAGGAATACCTACGGTTTAAGTACAAAAAGCCGGGCGCTGCCTTCATCGGCGTGGCGCACCGCCTCGACCGGCCCGTAAGTGGTGTAGTAGCATTGGCCAAGACCAGCAAAGCCCTTAGCCGCCTCAATGAGATGTTTCGGGATAATAAGGTGCACAAAACCTACTGGGCGCTGGTAGGTAAAGCGCCCGAGTTGCTGGAAGGGCACCTCACACACTGGCTGGTGAAAGACCCTATCCGCAACGTTACGAAGGCTTACCCCAAGCTGCACCCACAAGGCCAAAAGTCGGAGTTGGACTACCAAGTGCTGGGCCAGGCCGGTTCGCGCTGGCTGGTGCAGGTAAACCCTATCACCGGCCGGCCGCATCAGATCCGGACGCAACTGAGCACGGGCTTAGGTACTCCCATCGTGGGTGATGTGAAATACGGCTTCCTGGCTCCCCTACCCGACGTCAGCATTGCCCTACACGCACGGCAACTGGAATTTAGTCATCCCGTCACCAAAGAAGCCATGGAACAATAAGATGTAGAGTGTTAGGTAGGAAAAAGCGTGTCATCCTGAGCGGAGCGACGGCCCCTTAT
>NZ_JAGETX010000021.1:0-52482 GCF_017589435.1 Hymenobacter defluvii | reverse complement strand
TGCGCAGGTTGGGAGCTGGTTTAGTGGCCATTGGATAGAACGTTACAGGGCTTCGTTGGTAGTTGAGGCAGTATCTTCAGTGGCTGGGCTGGGAGCTGAATCGGGAAAAATGATATGCGCCATTTCTTCAATAAGGTTGCTGATTCCCAGGCGCATATACTCTTTAGCGAGTGGGAACATGGTGGAGCGCATCGTGTCTTTCTTGTAGTTCACACTCTGTTCAAGCCGGCTTTGCAGGAAGGGAATGCCTTGAGTCGCGAAGACCGCTTCCGTACGGGCGTAGAAATCCTGTTTCTCGCTCTTGTTATGCTTGTTCCAAAAGGCGTAATACTGCTTCAGTCGGCTACCGGGTTGACCGATGATAAACTGTTGCAAAACAGAGGCATACGTAAGCGTAGCCGATATGCTAACCTTGTCAGCTTCTACCGGAATGAAGATGTAGTCCATCTTCTTCCACAACTCAATGATGCCTGGTACATTGATGGTGCCCGGTGTATCAATGAAGACCAGATCGAATTGCCCCTGCATCTGCTGGGCAATGTCTAAGGCGTCCTTTACCTCGCAAGCGACCACTGGATAAGCCTGCCGGCCAAGCGCCTCAAAATCAGCGGCCCGCTGCTCATTTTCCTGCAACAGGGTGAGGTCTTCGTTGCGCAATCCTTCTAAAGAATGCTGGGGGTAGTCGCAGTCGATGACGGCTACTTTCTGATTGGCTAGGAAGTGGAAAGCTGAGGCAGCCAGTATGTTGACTGTCGTTTTTCCGACCCCTCCCTTCTGAGAAGAGATAGAGATGTACTTGGTAGTGCTCATGAGAAGGAAGGGATGATTAGTGGAGAGTAGGCCAACTGTGTAAGCGTGGACCCAACAAAGAAATCTTGTGACTCTTTCACTGTTTACAAATTTAAGTTGTTGATTGAATAAAGCAATAGCTAAAAAAATAAAAATGCATAAATCACTTTACGTGTTTATGTCTTTTCTTAGCTTTGGCCATGCGTATGCATAGGAATACACACTATTATACAGGTTTGGCAGCTTACAAATTTGCTCGCTTACACAGGCATGGAGTTACACGCACATAAAATTATAAAAGTACACACATGTCTAAATGCACAAATAAACAACTGTACAATTGTGCAATTGTGCAATTGTACAGTTACATAAATATTTGTTTGTGCATGCGTACAGTTGTAAAAGTATTCACAGGAAACGGATGGCGTCAGCCATAATCAACGGCATTTAGCGCCAGTAGCACCGGGTGGTTTTTCTCCCGTTTTGCCAATTGTTTTAGATTGACTTTACTACCTCCAACATTGTTCAGCAAGCCATGACTTTGTAGCCACAAACCCTTCGGGTTCGCGGCTACAAAGTCAACGGGGAAATTGACGCAAGCTATTTCCCCTTGTCTTGCTGGGCACAGCCCAAACCAAGCCCCATCATGTTAGAGTTAACGCCGCAACCACCTGAAGAAAGAGAAAATATGCAGGTGGTAAAACGCTTTCGTGCTACGCCTTCGGAAGTAGAGAAGATGAACGAAAAGGCTGCCAAAGCCGGGCTTACCTTCTCCGAATATTGCCGCCGCGCCGCGCTGGATAAGCCAATAGCGGAGGTGCTGCCGCCTGCCGTGCGCCGCGAGATTGCCGCAGTGGGCAACAATTTGAACCAGTTGACGCGCCTGGCCAACTCAGGAAAGCTAGGGCCAGTGGGGCTTGGGATGCTCAACGAAGTGCTGACGCGCTTACTTCAAACGCTCAAATGATAGCCAAGACAGTTACCGGAGCAGACTTCGTAGGTGCCCTGAAGTACGGCGCGGGGCTGCGTTCTGACCGCACTAATAAGCAGGCTGAGCTAATAAGTGTCGCTAATCTGGGGAGTAATGATGCAGTAGGGATAGCAGCGGAAATGCAGGCGGTAGCTGCCCTGAGTCGTCGGACCCAGCAGCCCGTATGGCACACGGTATTGTCGTGGGCTCCCGGCGAGAAGGTAAACCGAGAGCAGAAGATGAAGGCGGCGGCACTCTATTGCGAGTTAATGGGCGCCAGCTTGGAGCGCCACCAGGTGGCGGTTTACGAGCACAAGGACAAGGATCACCCACACATTCACATCTACATCAATCGGGTGCCTACCGATGGTGGGGCAGCCCTTGATACGGCGCAGAATTACGCCCGCAACGTGAAGGTTACGCGTCAGATTCGGGAGCAGCTGGGTATGGCCCCGTTACCGTCACGGCGGCAGAGCACCAAAGACCTCGACCCGCAGAAGCAGGTAGCCCGCGGCTATGTGCGCGAGCAGCTGACGGCTGCGATGCAGGATGCCGGCATTCGCTCCCTCGACCAGCTGATAGCCCGCTTCAACGAAAAGCAGATTGACGTGCACCTGAAGCGCGATGCCAAGGGGGTGCTCGTGGGCACGAGCTTCCGCTACCAGGAAAATAACGTGAAGGGTACCGACGTAGGCGTACGGGCCAAGCAGCTGCGCGACCATTTCAACTCCTACGGCCGCGAGGCCCTACGCACCAGCGACCAGCTTACAACTGCCCGCAATGGTAGTGGCCGTGCCGCAGCCAGTGCTGTCGACGGTGTATTAGGTGGCAGTATGGTTAGCCTAAGTGATGAATCCGGCCCGGTGGATAATAGCCCTGGTCTCGATGATGCCGAGCGCAACGAAAATGAGATACGCCGGCGCCGGCGTAGGCCAAAGCTATAGGGTGCTTCCAGTACACGACGTGCACATAGGAAAGGGGCTATTAGAGTTAAAGAGCGCTGCTTTTACCCGGCCAAATCACATAACAGTCATATAAGTATCCACGCATTAATTCAAATCAACAGTCATGGAAGAAGAAAGAGGCTTGAAGAAGATCATGGACTTTATGCGCCTGATCAGCGTGTTGCTGGTGTTGCTGCACGTGTATTACTATTGCTACGGCTTTTTTACCGAACAGCACCTGACGGCAGCGTGGTCAGGGAAGCTACTGGCTCGCTTCAGCACGAAAACAGCGCTGTTTTATGCCCCCTACGTGACGAAGATAGCGGCAGCAGTCTTTCTAGTGCTTTCGTGCCTGGGTACGCGTGGCAAGCCTAAAGAGGGGCAAACCTGGGCACCTATTCTACTTGGCTTGGTGCTGGGGTGCACGCTGTTCTTTGGCAGTGGACTGCTGCTGGACTTGCCTTACTCTGCGGCCGTGCTCACTAGCTTGTATGCCGGTACTACCGCCGTCGGCTTTCTACTGCTGCTGCGTGCCGGCAACTCGATTAGCCGCATGCTGAAAGTGAACCTGATGGGCGATATTTTCAACGTGGAAAACGAGACATTCCCGCAGGAAGAACGCCTGATGAAGAACGAGTACTCGGTGAATCTGCCGACTACCTACCAGCTAAAGGGCAAGCAGCGCAAAGGTTGGATCAACATTGTGAATCCGTTTCGGGCGACGGTAGTATACGGCACCCCTGGCTCGGGTAAGTCCTTCGCGGTCATCAACCAGTTTATCAAGCAGCACCTGACCAAGGGGTTTGCCATGTACGTGTACGACTTCAAGTTTCCCGACTTGAGCCGTGTCGTCTACAACGAGCTGTTGAAGAATCAGGATAAGTACAAGAATCCGGTTAGCTTCTACGTGATCAACTTTGATAACCCCAGCAAGAGCCATCGGTGTAACCCGCTCATGCCCGCGATGATGACGGATATTGCCGATGCGATGGAATCGGCCAGCAATATTATGCTGAACCTGAATCGGACGTGGATCAGCAAGCAGGGTGATTTCTTCGTTGAGTCGCCCATCAACTTCGTGGCGTCCATTATCTGGTTTCTGAAGCTTTACGAGAAGGGCAAGTACTGCACCTTTCCTCACGTCATTGAGTTTTTGGGGCGCGACTACGAGGAAATGTTTCCTATCCTGCTTTCTTACACAGAACTGGAAAACTACGCCAAGCCTTTCGTGTCGGCTTTTGAAGGGGGCGCAATGGACCAACTGGAAGGGCAAATTGCCTCGGCGCGTATAGGCTTGGCGCGCCTAGCATCTCCCGCGCTCTATTGGGTGATGAGTGGCAGTGATTTCACGCTCGACCTCAATAACCCCGACGCGCCCAAAGTGCTATGCGTAGCTAATAACCCCAACCGCAAAGGGATTTACGGGGCAGCGCTCGGGCTCTACAACGCCCGAATCATTAAATTGATCAACCAAAAAGGTAAGCTCAAATCATCGGTCATCGTCGATGAATTGCCGACCATCTATTTCAAAGGGCTAGAAGACTTGATTGCTACGGCCCGTAGCAACAAAGTATCTACTTGCTTGAGCCTACAAACGAAAGCCCAACTCGATCAGCAATATGGCAAGGCCGAGTCTACCACGCTACAAGAGTTATTTGGTAACCTGATTTCGGGACAGGTGACTGGCGACAGTGCCGAGATGCTGAGTAAACGCTTCGGCCGCATCCTGCAAAAGCGCCAGAGTATAAATATCAACAGCCGCGACACCAGTAGTAGTATCTCCACGCAACTGGACAGCATGATTCCGGCCAGCAAGATTTCCAATCTGACCCAGGGAACCTTTGTGGGGGCCGTAACTGACAATATTGGGGAGGCTATCAGTCAGAAAGTATTTCACGCCGAAATCGTAGTAGATGCTGTTCAGGCAAAAGCGGATGAGGCTGCTTATGAAGAGATTCCCGATATTACTAGCTTCATAGACCCGAGTACTGGCGAGGATAAAAGTGAGGAAGTCATTCGCCGGAATTACAAATCAATCAAGGATGATATAGCTTTGATTGTGAAAACGGAACTCGACCGTATTGCCGCCGATCCTGACCTACGACACCTGATTAAAAACAACAAAGCCAAGCCCAAATGAATAGAGACTTGATAGGCAAGCGACTAGCTCAGTTACGTGACGAACTGGCCTGCCCCGGAGAAGCCAAGTGGAGCCAGGTGCGCCTCGCCACTGAACTAGGGTTGACCCAAAACGTTATCGCTCGCCTAGAGAAGTCAGCCGCTGGCAGTACAGAGTCTCTATTGACCTTGTTATTATTCTACCATCAGCGAGGATATAATATCAGTTGGATTGTGCTGGATGACAACAGGGGCGTATCGAAGCTGCGCATAAACGATACTACTCCTACCCTCGATAAGCGAAGTGTCTTGGATGGACTCGCTGGTTTCAAGGACACGATGAATAAGGGAATTGAACGGTTAATGGAAGTCATAGCAGAATAATTTTTATTGATTTAAGAATTAAGGCGATTTATGCTAGTAAAATAATGAGTTAAAATCGGGCAAATTATTATATTTGTTTATGCTGGCCCTACGCAAGGTGCGAGTGGTATAACTCACTTACTAACAAGAATATGCTTGAGCAAAATCAACCAAAATCCGTTGAGGCGGAGCCCCAAGCTACCCAATCAGTAGGGCCCTCCGTGGTCCCTAAAAAGCCCGCCGCAATAAATGTCGATGAAGCGCGGAATGAGTTTATCAAAAACGCGCAGCCAGTGGCCGATGCGCTACGCAAGAAGGGTAGGGAGCAGGAGGCTACTCAGTTGGAGCAGGCCGCTAAAATCATCGGACTAGCCGTGGGAACCCAACCGCAGCAATCCATTCCAGGCGACGTCTTAAAGGGGGAATCGGTCAGCAACGTGCTCAAGAACATCTGGGACGTGATTGACAAAGATCCAGAGTTGAAGAACATGCCGCAGGCCCAGGCCTTACGCAAGTCAGGCAAAGCCCTGAATGACGCTTCCCTACTCAACATCACTATTCGGAACGGGGTAGTGGTCAGCTTCGTCAGCAACTTTGTTGAGAACTTCAGCTTGGTCCAGAAGGACGTGCCTAAACCAGCCGAAAAGCAGCCAACCGTAGTGAAAGAGTCGGCTGCGTCAGCTGCTCGTGCGCAACAGCCGGCAACTGAGCAGGTCCAGACTACGGCTGTTGTATCATCGGTGGCCACCGAGAAGCCTGCACCGACGCTTTCGTTCACGCAGTACGGCCCCTCCACCGAGACGGGCCGGCTTGAGACGCGGAAGCTGACGGGCCAGCCGCTACCCATTCTAAACATTGCCTTGACCGATACCGGACAATATGCGCTCAATCCTGCTGTCGATCAGAAGCGGTTGTTAGACGATGGTGCGCGGTCACTACGGGCCTTCTTCGACTATCAGGATGTCGGTACTGGCCTCGTGAAGATAGAAGTGGCACAACCCGGGCAGATGGAGCGAACGGCGGACGGGTGGCAAGTAGCGTCGAAAGGTAAACTCAAGCTGACCTACGAGAACGGCTTGACTACCGTGCCCGGCCAGGAACTCCGGCTGCCGGGGATGCCTCCCGCCCAACAAAGTGCTACGGCGCCGCAGGCCCAACCCACGGCCGCACCTGAAGTAAAGCCTGCCTCCCTGCTCGTGCCGGAGGCGTTGGAAAAGGTCAAGGCACTGTACGAGGAAAAAAATGCGGGTGTAACCCAGCCCGGCACCGGTTTTACCAAAGCGGATCTGCCAGTGCAGCTGCTGACTAAAATGGGTATGCAGGTAGACGAGTTGGAGAAGTCAGGGCAGTTGCAGAAGTTGTTGAATGGTCAAAAAACTGACCTCCTTTCCTCTTTCTCCCTACGCAATGAGCAAGGGGAAGCCGTGCCATTTGCCGCGAAGCTAGTGATGCGCCGCGATGCCGCAGGTGCCCCCAGCCTGCAATTTGACCTGCCGAAGCACAAGCTGGTGATTCCAGAGCAGATTCTAGGCAAGGAGCTTACGCCCGCTATGAAGGAGCAGCTGACCAAGCACGGCGTTGTACCATTGGCGGAAGGCTTCCGGGATGGCCAGGGCCAGCCATTTGCTGCTTACGTAGCCATCGACAAGGAAATGAACCGGGTGGTAGCCGTGCGTAAAGAAGGCATTGCTATCCCCAAAGAAGTGTTGGGCGTGTCCTTGAATCCGCAGCAGAACAAAGCGCTACTGGAGGGCCGCCCTACCAAAATGGAGGCCATGCGCAATGACAAAGGCCAACTCTTTGATGCCATGGTGGTGCTCGATCCGGTGAAGCGCCAACTCACCTTCCGTGACGCGAAACCACACGTTACTCAGCAGGTCGAAAAGGTGGAGCCAGTGATTGCCACCCGACCAAAGATGCGTATGTAGCCGATGCGTTTACCTTGAAAATCAGTTTCCGAGCGTTTCGGGAGCTGATTTTCTGTTTATTAGCACTCCACTCTGACTTCCAAGCTTACACACCTCATTTTATGCAACACTCCGAACTCTCTCTCATTTATGCAGCAGCCCAGTGAACCCGAACTCAATTTTAGCCAAGTCAAGAAAGAGATTAATCTGGTAGACTTAGTACTCACTTTGGGGTATCAGCACAATAAGGCAAAGAGTGGTCCTACGCTCGATAAAGGCAAGTTTCACGTCTTTGACTACCGGGGAAATCCGAACCTGGACCAAGTGATTATCTACAAGGCTCCTTCGGGTGACTTTCTGTACTTCAACCGGGCTGACGACCACGACAAGGGCAGTGTGATTGACTTTCTGAAAAACCGGATTGAAAACCCGCGTATTGATGGTATTCAGTCTACCCCCGGCAAGAACATCTGGGCCAGCGTGATTGAGAATGCCCGCAACTTTTTAAACCTCCCCGCCCCGAGTAGGGTCAACACTAGCACTCTGCAAGCAGCTATTCCGACCGTAGAAAGAGGGGATCAATTCGTGCCGGACTTCCTGCGCAAGACTACCCAGCTCACCGATACACGCTACCTCAACAACCGAGGAATCACAGCGGAAACGCTCTCGAACGGATACTTTGCCGGCCGTGTGCTGAATCACGTGCACGAGGGTAAAAACAAGGACGGCCAGCCATACAAGTTCGTGAACACTGCCTTTCCCCAGGTGTACCAGGATAAGATTGTTGGGCTGGAAATAAAGGCGAATGGCTTCAGAGGACAGGCGGCCAATTCGCTCAATTCGGCGGCCCTATGGCTATCGCACAGTGACCCTAAAACCAAAACGCTCATCATCTCGGAGAGTGCCATCGACAGCCTTTCGCACTACCAGTTGAAGCAACCGGCTAACACGATGTATGCCTCCACGTCGGGCAATCTAACTGATAACAAGATAGCAGAGGTGCAGCGGCTGATTGAAAACCTTCATTTGAAGACGGTAAAGTTGGCGTTCGATAATAACATGCAGGGCCACCTATTCGACACGCAGCTGATTGCGGGCCTGGCCCATGCCTCTACCCCAATGCGTATTGAGCGCAACTTGCCTGGTTTCGTCACATTAGGTATCCACTCCGGCCAGGAACAGTACTTTACCCAATTACACAACGCCACGCGCAGCTACAATGAGCAGGTAACAAATGGCTACTATCAAGCTGGCGGAGCCTACCCGGCCATGAGCGCTACCTTGAACACCGAGCTGATTACAGCGACTCGGGATGCAGCGAATAGCTACAAGTTTCACATTCCGAAACGACTGCATGCCCTATCTTTTTTCAATCAGGCATTGATTCAACACTACCCAATGACTGTGAAGCTGGAAATGGAAAAGTCGCAGGCCAACGATTGGAACGACCAGTTGAAGGAGAGCCTGCGGAGCAAGAGCCAGACCGTGGCCACGTCGCAGGTGCCAGCAAAGGCCCAGGCTCCAGGGGTAGAGAAAGAGCCGGTTCAAGAGCCGGCCGTACGGCGGGGCCTCCGGCGATAAGCGGGCCAACGCCTACCAGAAAACGTTCACAAATACTACCAGAACCCCGTTTCCGTGAGGGAGGCGGGATTCTCTTTTATTAGATCATTTCGTGTCTGTACTCCAAAGCCAGGTAGTAAGGGTAGCGAAAGATTAAAAACAGAAATTTCCATTAGGCGGTCCAAACATCAGAACTTAGCATGGAGCAAATATTTTTGTCTCGATAAGTCACGTTTTGCGGCTGGTAAGAACCATTGATTAGCGAGATAATCAAACTAAACAGAGTTGTAGGGCCAAAGCCGCCTGCTGTTCAAAATTTCCCTAGTAGCGTTAAAACGTCCGTTTTGTGAGACGACCGGCCCGCGCAAAGTTTCTTTACTGATACTGTTCTATCCCTGCTCTCGTACTACCCTTTGATCGGACGAAGAAGGATAAGCTAATAGCTGCTTAGCAATAGCTCCGCAATGACTCGACAATTTTCTGCACTTGTGGTGTCCTATCAGGCACATCCAGTACAGTGTAGCCCCCATAGGCTGGATGTAATACGACTAAGTGCATACTCCGTACTCGGCATCCGTACTCAGATTCCAGCAGCCATTTGTATAGGTTCTGTTGAATAGAATACCGGTTAAATCGGCAATCATCCAGGTCATTTAATGGCCCTTCATTGGTCTGGTAGACATTCCGTTGAATACTACTATCCGGATAAATAACTTTTTCACTGCGCTTCCAGTCATAAATCGAAACCGAGCCATCAGCGTGTTGAGCCACGAAATCGACTGTGCCGGCTATCATCAATTCTTCGTTGAATACTCGCCACTCTGTCCGGTGTGGCGTGAGGTGCCCGTGGTCGGCGTGAAAATCTAGAAACTGCCTAAATTCTGTTGTTTTAAAATGAGTAGCGCCGTTGTTGTAGAACTCCTCAATGTGTTCGTGCAGCTGGGTACCCAGGGCAGCAGACGTTTTGCCTTTCGCTTCCCATTCTAATAGAATTTCTTCCGTTGTCATGCCACGCTTTGATGCCGTGCGCGGAGCCCAGTAGTGCTTGTCAAACTCAGGAAAGAACCGGTCTACTAAAGTACTCACTGCTGTGGCCGGCTGGCCGTTGATGAAGTATTGGTGTGCTTCTGGGTCAAACTGCAAACTGGCATCTCGCTTATGGCTGTGGTTCTTCTCCAAGCGTCCTGCTGCACGGTTATGGACCAGCAGTAAAGCGGACTGATCCACCAGTTTTTCTATTTCTGCCTCCACCGCCAGTGCCGCCGGTGCCTGCCACCCCTCCATCTGTTCGCGCCGACCGAAGTTTGTTATACCAAGATATTGCTCCCGATAACGCTGCTTCTGCCACTTCTGGGCTTGAACAACATCCCAGTATTGCTCTGGCTTCAACTGCAGGCTCCGTAATACCGCCGGAATTTCGTAGCTCGGGTCTAGCCGGCTAATCAGAGCCGCCACATAGGCACAACATGCCTCCGGCTGCTGATGCACCTGAATTTCGGCGAAGCGCACCACAATCCAGCCGCGTCGGGTGAAAAACTCATCACGGGCATCATCTTCACCTTGGCAATGAATTGGCTGTCGATGTATGCCGTCGTAGGGCTCATCAATTTCGATGTTGAGAAACAAGTTCAGGCCGTTTGCCTCGTTTAGCAACACCAGGTCAGGCTCGTACGGGCTTTGGGCATTGGGCGTGGGCACGTGCCGGTCATTGTACACTTTCACTGACCCGTTACTTAGCAACCTACTAGCCACCTGCATAAAATCTGCTTCCTTGTAACCGCGACGCCCTGAACGACCTACCCGTGGAAACTTGATTACGCAGCCTGCTTTGGGCATTCTAACCAGTGGAAAGGCGCCCGTATCTACCAGGGCTGAGGGCTGGTAGCCAATGAACTTTGCTGTTGAAGATACCTTTTCTACTTCAGGTAACGGAGCTATTGGGGTGTTGCCTGCACCTGCTCCCGTTTGGTTCTTGCCTGATGCCGACTTAGAGCCAGTTGTATGACCCACTGCCGTGGACGTAGCCGGTGTACGTAGTGCCTTAGTCGTGGCCGTCGAAGCGGGATTAATTTCCAGACGCTTTTCCAATTTCTCCAACGATACTGGCGCAGGCGTTACTACCGGGGTTGGCGGCGGTACCATAGGCAACGCTGGAGTAGGTGACTGGGGGGCAGTCCTGATTGGGACCGAAGACGGTGCTGCCCCCATGCCTGCTACCGAGGACTTCGGCGCGGCTGATGGGGCAGGGGAGGGCGTTGCCGCTGGCGCTGCTGAAATAGTTGACTGGCGGGTCGAGTGCGAATCAGGTGCACCAGGGTCCGCAACTTTGCGGGACCGTAACACCAGCCACAACAAAAAGCCAACGATTGCAGCTCCACTTAGCAGCAAGGCAAAAGGCAGAGAGTCCGTTGATGATTCAGCTACAGCAGCTTGGGCCGTATCTAGTTGTAAGAGTAGAATAGACATGGAATAAAACGACTCGAAATACTTCTGCTAAACATGAATCTTCTATACAAGAAGAAATACTTTCTATTGTAGGTCACTCCAAGCCACGGCACGCAGCTTGGTGGCCAAGTCCTGCACGTCAGTGGGGGCTAGGTCGTGCACGGCGAAGTACCGCTTACTGCTCAACATGCCGCCGTGACTGTCTTTCTCAAAGTAGGTTTCCACGAGCGGACCCAGTACAAACACGCGGGTGGCCCAGTCTTCGTCAGGGTAAAGGGCGACGCGCTTGGCGCGGGCCAAATCTACCAACTCTTGTTCGGGGCGAGTGGTATTATTCCACCGAAGCTTGGCTTCGCCACCAGCACCTTCGGCAATGTCAACCACCGCCCAAACTTCGGCTACCTGGCGCATGGCTTTCCACCAGTACATGCCCAGGTATTGGCACCGGTCGTGCTTGTAGGCACCACCAGCGGCCGGGCAGATGTAGGCGCCGTGCTCCACCAGCTGTGCATGAAAAGCGCCGCAGTTGCACACGTCGAGCCAGTTCTTCCAATTAGGAAGCAGGTTAGCGCCGTTCAAGTATTGCTTAAAGTCCTCAATGGTTTCGCGCAGAGCAGCTGGGAGCGTAGGTTGCTGTATGGCCGCTAGGAAATCTTCAAACGTGACGGCCGCAAACAGAATGCGCCCGTCGTACTTGGTGCGAATGGTTTCTTCAATGCGCTCAAAATCGCGCAACTCCTTGCTCTCGAAGTTCGATAGGGCCAGCAGCACCTTCACCCCGACTTGCTCTTGGTCAAGGTGCTTCATGTAAGTTTCGAGCTGCTGGTCGTAGAACCAATCCCAGCGCTTGGTTTCGACGTACACAGCAAAGGCGGGCTGCATGATGAGGCCGTCGATGACGCTGCCATTACGGCCCACCTGCTGGCGAAAATCGACGCCGATTTGCAGGCCCGAACTGTCGCCGATAAGGCTGGAGAGGGCTGTCGACAGCAGCTTAGGATTCTCCTGGTACAGCATGCGCAGCACGAGCAAGCAGTAGTTGGTGGTGCGGTTCTCGGCTTGGTCGTAGCCGGAGAAGAGGCTGATTTCTTTGCCCATGAGTGGAAGGAACGAACTGACAAATAATTATAACTTGGATTTTGGTGCGCCAGGTAGCACAGGTACTTTCTGTTCGCGTAGTTCGCCCAGGGTAATCCCCAGTTCGGGAATGTACATGGCCTCGAAGGCGCTCCGGCCGGGGGCGCCCGCATTCTGGAAGTAATGCACGTAGGTGTTTTTGATGAGGCTGTTGAGCGAGCGAGCATACACCGGCTCGAAGTACAGCAGGCGGTCTGGAGCGTTGTCGTAGCCGTGGCTGGTGCGCTTGGCACTCACCACCCAGCATCGGCTGTCGACCAGGCTGCCGGGGTCGTCGCTTTTGCCAGGCTTGGCCCGATGGTACACGAACAGCGGCTCATCGAGCACTACTTGGAAGGTGTACTCGGCTACGGCGGCCTCGGGCACCGGGGGCTTCGGCGGGTGCAGGGCGAAACGTAGCTCGGTGCCGGCGGGCAGCAGCAGAAAACAGGCTCCTACTTTGGCATCGTGGGCTAGCTCGCGGCGCATGGCATCCTCGGTGCGCACAGCGTGGGATGGGTAATAGTCGCCGGCGGGCTCGAACTCCAGGAAGGCGCCAGGCGAAGCCGTCAGCTGCAACTCGACTCCGTCGCGCAGCACCGTGCGCTGCCTAGTTTCAGGGTCGTAGAAGTGGCCGTTGTGGTAGTGTAGGGAATAGGAATGTTTGGCGGGCATAAGAATGATATTATTCCTTTTCGTACTCGTCAATCAGCAACTGGTATATCACGTCGCTGTACATTTTTTTGTGAGCTCCACTGTTTTTCTTGGGGTCCAGATAGCGAATGCGCAGGGCATTGGGGTCCGCACCGAGGCGCTTCAGCACCTTCCAAAAATCGTTGTTCAGCGTAACCTGCGGCAGACGCTGACGCATGAAAGTCGTGACATCCTTGGTCGTGAGGTTGAAGATGTCCCACACTTTATCATCTTTCAAATGGACCGCTGGGGCATTCTGGCTGGGAGTTAGCCGCACGGTATCGGCCAGCGTCACGTGCTTCTGCACGGTTAGGGTGGCAGCCTGCGGCTCGGCGTTGTTTACCCCTACTACCACGTCGGCGCGTTTCAGCTTTTTCGCGTCTTCCAACGCGACACTGAACGACACCATCATGGAATATTCCGGGGCCACCCCGGCCTCGTGCAGACGGACGCCGGTATCGTGTAAGGCTTTGAGAAATTGCTTGACCTCGGCCGGAGCGGTGGCGCTGGCGGAATGGTCGCTTAGGAAATCCTGTGGGATTACGGGGCGGCCAAAACCTACCGGGAGCACGCCCAGGTCTCCGGGCGGCAGCAGTTCCCGGTCGAAATGCTGACGGATAAACAGGGCAAACTTGGCGACGCATTCGGAGAAAAGTCCGTGTAGCACGGCATTCATAGACTGGCCGTAGAAATGGGCGCTCTGGTTGCGGTATTCATACGTCAGTTCCAGGTTGGCATGGGTAGCAATAAAGCCGGTATCGGTTGGCTGCACCAGCGCCAGCACTGCATTGCGGCAGGTATTGAAGTCTTTGGTTTTGCCGTCGGGGTAGAAAATGTTGTGCTTGGCCCGGTGCAGGTAGGCTTTCAGCAGCTTTTCCCAGGCGGCCAACGCCAACTCGGCCGCAATTTCGTATCGGTGCGGCTGGGTGGGGCGATTGAAAAACTCTACAGCTGTGTGCATGTGCGACACGGCACTTTCTAGCAGCGACTTCGTCAGGGGTGGGCGGCGCTGCCGGATGGCTACCGGCCGTGCTTTTCTAGCCGGCCGGTTCACGCGCTCCGCCCCTCCACCAGCGCAATTTCCTCATCCGTGAGGTCGTACAGCTTATACACCAGCGCATCTACCTGCCGCTCCAGCGCCGTGGTACCGGGCCTACTCATGGCATCAAAGTGGCGCGAATAGCCACAACCCGGTCATCGAGCACACCAACCCGAAATTCTTTGCGAGACAGAATATTGCCTCTTAAGCGCGAAGCAGGCTGTAGCCTTGTAATGCGCCACGTAGAAGGCTCAAGGGTGGTGCCATTGTCGAGAACTGGGGTAAGCAGCACCCGGCCAACTCGAATAGCCTCGCGCTGGAAAACGGTTTCATCCTGTGGCTGAAACTCAAAAGCTATGTTGCGCATGAGCAAAAGAGAGAAAGGGGGTAGGGGTTGAAATAAGGGCTGTAAACTGATTGGCGAACCAGTTGCGGCAACTGCCCTGACTAGCGGCTGGCAGCCTTATTGAGCCGCTGCTGTACGAGTTCGGCCACGGCCCAGTACACTTCCTGGCGTTCGGGGGCGCTCAGGCCTAGCGCATCAAAAATAAGCCCATCGAGGGCTGCCCGGTCGGGTAGCGGGTTGGGCGTTTGGGCACGGATGGGTTGGGTGCGGTCAAAGCCGAGTTCAGTGAAGATGGAACCGATTGGCCGCATGTTGATAAGATGTTTGGCCGCTTTTGGAATTTCTTGGAGCAGGGCGGGTAATACTGCAAACTCAAAAACCTGAATCTTCTTACCGGTTATAGAGCCAGTCATTTCCCTACCGGTCATTTCCATAAATAGTCGAAATGGGATAGAATTAAAAAACACTGCATTTGTAGCAGCTAGTTTTTTATCAACAAAGGAGATTCCGCCCAAGTTATCACTGATGGCAAACTGGTTTTCAAGATTGAATACCAAATGTCTATCTCCGTTCAAAATGGAGTAAAACAGGTCGAAATCATCTTGTTCTGGCAAGTCATACCAATTTGCTCTGCTTGCACAAGAAGTCCGTTCATGGAAGCTGCCATGCTCTTTGCCTTTGAAAGAAAACTTCGTTTGACCAAATTCAATGTACTCTTTAATTTTTTTACCCTTGACGTTACGGCCTTTTGTGTAAATAATTTTCAAATGCCGATGCGCCGTACTCATGTTGCTCACATCTTTCAGCGAAAGTAATGTGTCACGTGTGAACTCCTTTTCAACCTTCAAGTTATTTGGAAGGTCTTTGTACTTCGGAAGTAGACGATAAAATTCGCCTTCTTCTGTAATGTCAAAGAATGAATTGGGGAGGTAAAAAAAACTATTCGCCCCAGTCATAAAACCTCTTTTGACAGTGGCCAAACTCTCAAGCGGTGTCAAAATAGCTTGAGCCTTATTTAGCATGGTGTAATAAATTTCAGGGGCTCGTAAGTATTTGCCCCCCCATTTGTCGCCACTATAGGTATTAGTCTCTGAATCATACCCGGCTTCGTAAATAGCCTTTTGAGTAATCGGTATGAGACGATAGTGGTCGTGAAAGGTATTGGTTGTCCGCTTTTCTTGGTCTTCCAGCAAAGGTGCATAAGCAGCTAACTCGAAGTCAATCTTATTCATTATAAAAGGCACCAATCGGTTGGGTGGCAATAAGGTGCGATAGTCTACCCGGATACCATCATCCCCTAATGCCGTGCTATCTGCACTAAGTAGTTTGGCCGTATTTATTGGTGCTGAATGCAGGTAAATAATGGTATTGATAGAGGCATCAAATGAGCGAACATTGCAGTCGTAGAAACCATGCAGGTTAGTGTGCTTCAATAGAAATTGCTGCACGAAAGCGCCATATTCTACATCAAGCCATGCACTAGCAATAATGAAACAAAAGGTGCCTTTATTATTCAGGTAGCTTGGACAAAGCAACTGGAAATAAGAATACAAGTCGGAACGTCCTGGCACCTTAGCTCCATAGACTGAAACGCTTTTAGTCTTGGGTTGTCCGTTGGCTTTCATTACGGGCTGTCCCTCTTCGTCTAGAGAAGCAACTAGCTTAGTAGCTCTTAGAAAAGGGTATGTTTTATATACCTTCTCGCTCAAATCCTCCTTGAATTGTTTGTTGGCTTCAGCACGCCGTTCTTTATGCTGAAGTAGCTTTTCCAGCACCTGTCCATCTTCTGACGGGAGCATTGCAATTTGACTGACGTAAGGCGGGTTGCCAATCACGAGGTCGAAGCCGCGGTCGGCTTCGTCGTCGGGAGCCAAGAAGACTTCCATGAAGTCGATGTCATAGGAAAACGGCAAGCGGCTTTGCAGGCGTAGCTGGGTCAGGAGCTGACGGAGCTGAGTGGTGTCGGCCCTGAGGGCGGCTATTTCGCCCGCGTCGAGTGGCAGCGGTGCCTGCTGGCCCCGGCCGGTGTTGAACAAAGCTCCTTGCTGGGTGCGCTGCTGCACGCCGAGTTGCTGAATGCGCTTGTTGTTGGCGTCAATCAACTCATTGAGGAAGGCATCGAATACGGCCAGCTCCTGCGCTTTGAGCTGCTTGGCAGTAGTGCGCGAATCGGGGTCGGCACCCGTAACGAAGGCATTTTTGGCCTGAATAAACTCGCGGAGCTTGCGCTTGGCCCCGGTATTGCCCTTGCGGGAACGCATGAGGTCGGCCACGGTGAAATCGAGCGCACCGAATTTTTGGAGCAGCGAATTGCCCTGGCGCAGCTTGAAATCGAGGTTGGGCAGCAAGGGAGCCTTGCGCAGCACCTCGGCCGGAAAATCAGCCTCGGTTATCATGTAGAGCCAGAGGCGTAGTTCGGCAATGCGCACGGCCCATTCCTTAATATCGACCCCGTAGATGCACTTGGAGATAAGCTGTTTTTTAATGTCGTAATCGTCGGTGCCGGTATGCGGGCGGCCCAGGTAGGTATCGAGGGTGCGCAGCAGCTCCATCTGCACCGTAATTACGCCCAGCAGCATGGAACCCGAGCCGCAGCTCGGGTCGCAGGCTGTGAAAGTGGCAATGGCTGTGCGTAGGGCCTGAGCATCGAAGCCGGAAACCAGCCGGCTTTGGCGACGCAGCAACTCCAACTGCTGGTCGGGCTTATCGAAGATGAAATGGTAGAGAAAGCTACGGTCGTAGATGGTGGGGGCAGCCAGCTTCTGGTCGAGCACTTCCACCAGTGAGCGGCGCACCATGAAGTTAATTTCGGGCCGCTCGGTGTACACAATGCCGTGTTCGGCGTCCACGTCGTCGAGGTCGGTGGCATTAATCATGCCCTCGTACATCTTGCCCAACAGCTCAGGGTTGATTTCGAGGCTCACGTCGAGTGGGGTATCTTCCTGAATGGTGAAGAGGTAGCTCTCGAAGTAGTCAAAGATGGCCGCAAAATCTTCATCGGGCAGCAGAAACTGGTCGTAGGTATCGTGCCGGGCAAAGAGGCCACCGTTGAGAAAGGGAAAGTTGACCAGTGCCGCCTGATAGGACTGGGGAATGTGGGTGAGGCCCTTCACCCCCTCGGGTGAGTAGAGCTTGCCGTTGAAGGCGGCGAAGAATACCGGGTTGAGCCAGTGTTCGTGAAAAGTAAGCTTGTCGGCCTGGGCGGCGGGAAGGGTTTTGCGATGTTCGCGGTAGGCCTGCCAGAAATGGTACAGGAAGTTTTCATTCTCCATCAGCCAGCCTTTCTTCTGCACGAAATACACGAACATTACCCGGTTGAGCAGGTTGAGCACGCCCTGGTGGGCATCAAGCTTGCTGGGTACCTGCGACGGATGCAGACGGCGGATGAGCCGGCGCGAGAGGGCCGAATATTCGCGGTAGAACTGCTGGTTGAGTACATCGGTGCGCATCACCTTGCGCCAGCCAGCCTGCAAGTCGCCGAAGGTCTGGAGGCGGCGGCCCGGGAGTTCGGCCCGAATGGCATCCTGCGAGAACATGTGCAAGATGCGTAGGTGAGCCGTGTGGGGTTGTTGTTGCCGGATGCCGTGGACGTGGGTCACGGTTTCGAGCACGTCCCTGTCCATAAACCGCCGGTTGGGCCGCCGCTGAATAAGTGACAGTGTGAGGCAGCCCCCGTAGCGGAACAGCACGAATACGTGCATGGGGAACGGCTTATTGACTTCGCGCACTATATCGGCCAGTTGGGGCTTGGTATAGTGATTACCGCTCAGATCAATGGCGAAGAAGAGGTAAGAATCGGGGTCGGCTCGGTCAACAGTGGGCTCAAACAGGAGGCCTGTGGCCTGCATTTCGACTGCCGTAAGCTGAAATAGCAAATGAACGGCCGTCCACTCCTGCACCCGCGCTTTGGTCGGATTAAAGTGAAAATCCGGATTGGTAGCATCAAACGCCTGCTCAAAACCGGCGTAAGAATCAGCGGGCAATTCAAGCTGGCGGCTGGTATTGTAGCCTAGTTCCTGAAATAGCTTGGTAGCAGCTTCGGTTAGCGGGGAGGTAGCGAAGGCGCGGAGCGCATCCGCTAGAGCAGGATAAGTAGCCATTAGAAAACGGGAAAGGAGAGCAGTTATTTTATGACCAGCCAGGTCACCAATTCAAAATCGGCCAGATTAGTGGGCAAGGCGCTGGTGGGCAGCGCCACCGCCTGGCCCCTACCAGCCTGTAGCTGACGCAGGTTGGTGTGAGCAGCTTCGGTAGTGGTAGCTTTTATGCCGTTTTGCAGCAGCTTGAAATGAGCATCCATCTGCTGTCCCTCATCGGTTTCTTTGTTGAAGATGTCGCACAGCTCTTGGTCGGCCTCGGTCTGGCCCTGGCAGAGCAGGCGCATGACTTCTAGCACCTGCCGGGGCTGGCTGTAGCCGAAGCGCACGGCCCCGTCGTCGTAGAGGTACACCAGGTAGTAGGGGTGCAGGCGGTTGAGGGTTTCTGGTTTCTGGTTTCTAGTCTCTGGTTGGTCTCCTTGCCCCAGGTGGCTTAGGCAGTAAAGCACGCCGGGGCGGATGGTAGTGCGCTCGGTTTCCTTTAGCTCGGCGTATTCGGCGGCGCGGCGGTGGGCGTGGGGGCCGGTGGGGGCGGCGGCTACGGCGTGCAGGCCCAGGGGCAAGGCGGCCAGCATGGCTTCGTTTTGCTGGAGAAAGCGTAGTAGGTCGAGGCGGAAATCTTCGAGAGAGAAGTCCTGCAAGCTCACGCCGCCCGAGTCGGCCAGCAGGTCTTCGAGGTCGGGAGTTTCGTCGCGCAGGCGCTTGAGCTGCTGGTCGCGGTACTTCAGCTCCTCGGTTATCAGCTCCTCAATCTCGCTACCGTCGGGACTGGCGGGCGTGTGGGCCAGCAGGTTGTCGTCGCCGGTGGCGGTCACGTCCACCAGGGCCATACGGGCTTCCACGCGCACTTTCAGCTTGAGGTAGTGGTCGAGGTCATTGGTAGGCCAGAAGTTCACCATCTGCACCGTTTCGTTCACCGAACCCAGGCGGTCGATGCGGCCGAAGCGCTGAATGACGCGCACCGGGTTCCAGTGAATGTCGTAGTTGATGAGGTAGTCGCAGTCCTGCAGGTTCTGGCCCTCCGAAATACAGTCGGTGGCGATGAGCAAATCAATTTCGCCCGCCCCTTGCGGCATACCGGCCAGCGCGGCGCGGCCCTTGGAGCGGGGCGAGAAGTTGGTGAGGATGGTATTGAAGTCGGTGGGGTGGCGCAGGCCGGCGGGTTGAAAGGTGGTTTGGTTGCCGTTGGTGCCGCCCGTCACGAGGGCGGTGTACAGCTTATTCGATTGGTTTTCCCACTCGTGCGCGTGCAGCTGCGCGTAGAGGTAGCGGGCCGTGTCGGCGTAGGCCGTGAACACGATGACCTTGCGGTTGCCGGGGTTCAGGGGCTCATCGAGCTTGGCCTGAATAAGTTTTTTCAGCTCCGTCAGCTTCAGGTCGCGAGCGGGCACCACGTGGGTAGCGCGCAGGTGCAAAGCGGCTAAGGCTTTGCGGTCGGCCAGCAGAGCTTTGCGCCACTCGGGCAGCTTGAGGTGAGCGAGGTTGAATTTCTTTTTGCCGCCCACGTTGAAGGCCGCGTCCAGGGCCTGTTGCTCGTCGGTCTGGGCCTCGTTCTGCTCGTCGTGGCCGGTGGGGCTGTCGGCCGGGGCCGCGCCGGCCAGGTCGGTGCCCGGGTCGAAGTCGCCGCCGCTACGGCTGGCCTCGTAGGCATCAATGCGGGCCAGCAGGCTATCAATTTTCCCTATCACCCGTTGCATCGACTCTTCGAATGATTCAACTGAGCTTTCCAAGCGCTTGAGAAAGCCCACCTTCATCATGCCGATGAGGAAATCTTCGCGCTTGGCCTGGGAGAAGTTCTGGGTTTTCACGTTGCGCACCCGCTCTTCCTGGTACAACGATTCAAAGGCAGGCTGCACAAACCGCGACGGGTTGTAGAGGCTAAGCTTGAATTGCAGAATGCTTTCGTTGACCTGGTCGTAGGTTGGAAACTCGCCCTTGGCATCGAGCGGCGTCGAAACGGTGAGCGGTGGCCGGCGCGTGGGAAAGCGGCCGATGGCGGCCATATCGTAAAACTGCTGAATCTGGCGGCGCGAGCGGGCAATGGTGAGCTGGTCGAGCAGGCCAAAGAAGCCGGCATCCAGCTTTTCGAGCAAGGCCCGCACCGAGCGGTCGGCGTTGCGTGGGTCGGCCCACTGCGTGAATTGGCGCTGGGCCACGGCCAGCGTGTTGCCGAGGTGGGCCACGCCGGTGCTGCCGTGCAGGGCCGTGTCGGAGCTGCCGCTAATCAGGTACAGCTGGTTGCGCAGGTCTTTGAGCGAGTTGTTGACGGGCGTGGCCGAGAGCAGCAGTACTTTGGTGGTAGCGCCGGCGTTGATGATTTTTTGGGTCAGCCACTCGTAGCGGCTCAGGGCGCGAGTGCCGTCGTCGAGCAGGCGGCCAGCGGCATTGTTGCGGAAGTTGTGGCTTTCGTCCACCACCACCACATCGTAGGCCGCCCAGTTGAGTTGGGTGAGGTCGAGACCATCGGCCCCGGTGCGGCCGTGGCTGCGGCCCAGGTCGGTGTGGTACATCACGGTGTAGCCCAGCCGGTCACGCTGCAAGGGATTGAGCGTGGAGTTCTTTTTAGCCTGATAGATGGTCCAGTTTTCCGACAGCTTTTTGGGGCAAAGTACCAGTACGGTCTTGCCTTTCAGCTCGTAGTATTTGATGACGGCCAGCGCCTCGAAGGTTTTACCCAGGCCCACCGAATCGGCCAGAATGCAGCCGCCATGCTGCTCCATCTTCTGCACCGCGCCCTTCACGCCATCCTTCTGGAAGTCGTAGAGCTTTTGCCACACGGCGCTTTGGGTGAAGGAAGTGGGCAGGTTGTCATCGAGCAGGCTGAACTCCTTGAGCTTGGCCAGGTCGGCCCGCAGCACTTCGTACAACGTTTTATAGTAGATGAGCAGCGGCGAATTTTCGCGGAATAGCTGCTTCAGGTAGTCCAGCACTCGGTCTTTCACGTCTTCCACCAGCCCGGTTTCGTCGTTCCAGAGGCCGTCGAACCATTCCAGCAGCTCACGTCGCTCCCGGTCGGAGTCGACTACCAGGTTCAGCTCGATATTGGGCACATTACCAAACCCCAGCCCCTTGGCGGTGAAGTTGGAGGAGCCCGCCAGCGCTTTGGTCATGCCGCTGGGGTGGGTGACGTGGTAGAGCTTGCCGTGCAGGAAGCGCGGCTTCACCATGGACCGGATTTCCGCTTTCTCTTTTAGCCAATCGTAGCAGGCGCGGGCCACCTTGTTTTGCGGCAGCTTGTCGCGCAGTCCCACGGTGTCTTTGGTCAACTCGAATACCCGCTGGGGCTTGCTGGGGTCGAGCACGAAGTTGGGCTCACCAAACAGAAAGCGCAACTGCTGAATATCGCCCAGCTTTTCGGCCAGGTGCGCGTGGGCGTAGATGGAGAAGTAAGCCGATACAATAGCTAGGTCGGAGCCGGCCATGACGGTTTCGGCCAGGTAGTCACCGACTTTGCCATAGGGTCCATCGGCGCGGTTGTCTCGGATCGTTGAATGAGACGCTAAAACAGAAGTAGAAGGCATAAAAACTGCCGAATATGAAATGAGAATTTTGGGTTGGTGCCTGCTTCAGTGCAGAAGGTCCGCCCTGCTATGTTGCACCGAGCTAGCAAAGTCATGGAACCAAGTGCGCAAAATCGGCGAGTCGCACGAAGCATCTGAAGCTGGGCGGCTTATTAGGCAGTTAATGACGCTACTTGGGCTTAAGCTATTTAAAGAAAGATAAACTGATGTCAATAGGTAGTAACCAAAGTCAAAGCTGTAAATCTATCGAAGCTCATCCGCTTTTCCACACGGTGTAAGCAGCTATAAGCTGTCGAGTACCTTTTTTATCAAAGCATCAATATGATTGAATGATTTACTAATAACGTTGGATATAGGTTGATGTGTGAACCTATTATGTATTATTGTATCTAAAAATGAAATTTTTGATTATAAAAACTTGACTTTTGATATCAAATATGCGTATTTTGATTTTAAATGATACGCAAAACGACTCAAAAACCATTGTCATGTACACCGAGCTGCTAAAAATAATAGAGGGTGGCTTGAATAAAGACCCGCGCAAAGTTGCCAACTATGCCCGGCTGCTGGCCGAAAATCTGTCAAAAGACGGTGAAGCCAAGACCGCTGAGCGTATACTCAAAGTTTTGCAGAGCAATCAAGCTCAACCTGTCTATCTCGATCAGGTTTTCACTCCTCCGGTTGATCAGGAAACGCGTCTTAATATCGCCGATCTTATCATGCCGGCCGCTACCGATGAGGTGCAGTTCATCTTCTCGGATACCATGCGCAGCAAGCTAGATGCTTTCATCGGCCGGCTACAATTCCGTAATCAACTTCATGCGGCTGGCGTCGACCTAGCGGCCTCCCTTCTGCTATACGGCCCCCCTGGTTGCGGCAAAACGTCTCTAGCCTACTACATTTCCCAGCAGACCAAGCTGCCACTAGTAGTAGCCCGCCTCGATTCTATAGTGTCCTCCTTGCTGGGCAATACCTCCAAGAACATTCGCCGGGTATTTGAATTCGCCAGCCGACAGCCATGCATCCTGTTTCTTGATGAATTTGATGCCATTGCCAAGGCCCGCGACGATCAGCACGAACTGGGCGAGTTGAAGCGCGTGGTCAACAGCCTGTTGCAGAACATCGACGAGTTCATCCAGGCCAACCAGTCCAATATTCTCATTGCCGCTACCAATCATCAGGAGTTGCTCGATAGGGCGATTTGGCGCCGCTTCAACAGCATTATCGAGGTAGCCAAACCGGGTAGCCAGGAAATCAAGGCCTTGCTCTCCCTCTACTTACAAAAGGGAAACGTGGATTTTGAGCAGCAGTCCAAGAAATGGGACACGCTGGTTGATCTGCTTCACGGTTGCAGCCCCGCTGATATCAAAGCCATTTGTCAGAACACCGTTGCTCAGTCTATTATGAGTCAACGTAAGGCCGTCACCCATGCCGACGTGCTGCTGCAGTTCTACCACTTCAAGCACCACAACGCTTCCTCTGCCAAGGCTCTGGTCGAGTTCCTATCCCAGCACGACGTAGCGCAGAAAACTATTAGCGACCTAGTGGACATTTCGCTTCGTCAAGTCCAAAATTACCTCAACTCCAATAACTAAAATACCATGGCCGACGAGAAGCTGCCTATCAAGCTGTTCAGCAAGCGCGAAGACCAGGACGAACGACGCACGGAAGGCGGCGGAAGTGGTGACTTGCCAAATTGGGTGCTACCAAATGAGGAGCTTATAGCTAAGGCTGGTGCATTTCGTCAGGCACTGACTAAAACGGCTCAGGTCATTGCCACTCGTCCGCCCGAAAGGGAATTTATTCCAGCAGTGGTGCGGGTAGCGTTCAAGTCCGATGCTTTAGCAAAAGGACACCGCGCAGAAATCGGCCGGTTATTCAACCGCCGCAATGAGTACAATTTCATTGGTCTCTCCGAAGACCTGGAACTGCTACTCAGGGTTGACTCCGCTGAACACCTGGCTTTTATCAACCAGAACCTGGAACAGGCTACGGCATTTCCCGTTGGTATTTCAGCAATTGAAGAAATAGAAGCTTTTAGCCCCGAGGTGGAGCTTCCTGCTGATGCGGAAACTGCTTTGAAGATTAAATTGGTCAACTACCAGGACCGGCAGTTAAATAATGTAGTAGAACGTGTCTTCGAGCAAGATCTGGCTGAATTAGGAATAGAAGTTGTCCGCAAAACGAAATACTCATCGGGGCTGACAGTATTTAAAATACGTCACGTCCGGCCCGACGCGCTGGAACAGCTGCAGGAATTTGAAGCCCTCTATTCCATTACTCCCATGCCTAACTATTCGGTTGGGCTGGATGGTAGCGGGGAAGAACCCAGCGTTCCGGTGAAAGAACCCATACCGGGCCAGACATACCCGACTATCGGCATGTTAGATTCTGGTATTGCTCCTATTGCCCACCTCCGTCCCTGGCTCGAGGCCCGCCGCTTCACGGTATACGACGAAGAAGACACGCACCGCGGCCACGGCACATTTGTAGCCGGTGTTGCTTTGTATGGAGATGAGTTAGAAAGACAGCCATGGGTTAATACCGGCGCTGCCTATTTGCTCGATGCCACCGTTTTCCCCAATCCTCAGGTACCAATCGACGAGGATGAATTAATTGAAAACATTCAAAACGCGGTCCGTCGGCACTCGGATGTTAAAATCTGGAACCTTTCCCTGGGCAGTCGTACCGAATGCCACGCGCTTGAATTTTCCGACTTTGGTAAGGCCTTGGATGCTTTGCAGGAGCAGTACGATGTTTTGATTTGTAAGTCAGCCGGCAACTGCGACAATTTTAAGTACCGCCAACCGAAGCGCCGCATTCCTAACTCGGCTGATTCCATCCGTTCACTGGTTGTAGGTAGCATTGCGCATGCCCAACGGCCGCACGATTTAGCGCGGGTGGGTTATCCTTCGCCCTTCTCGCGCACGGGTTTCGGCCCGAACAACCTGGTTAAGCCTGATCTGACTCACTATGGTGGCAATGGCGGCTTACTACCCGATGGAACGGTCACGCAGACCGGGGTTAGTTCTTTCTCCATCACCGGCGGTGTGGTACAGCAGATTGGTACCAGCTTTTCCACGCCTCGTGTTACTGCTTTGCTGGCTGGGCTCAACCATCGCTTGGCTGAAGATTTTGACCCGCTACTGCTGAAAGCGTTGCTTATCCATTCGGCTAAATACCCCGCCGACTTGGATCTAGAACCTGCCGACCGGCTCAAGGAAATGGGCTATGGTCGCCCTGGGAGCTTGGATGAGATAATCTATAACACTCCGCATGAGATAACGCTCATCCTGCGCGACACCATCGTCCGCAGCAGCTTTATCGAAATATTCGATTTTCCTTTTCCCGACGAGTTGGTAAATGAAGATGGCCAGTATTACGGCGAAGTCATTCTCACGCTGGTAGCCGGCGCCAAGCTCGACGGCACACAGGGAGCGGAATACTGCCAATCTAATATCAAGGTAGCTTTTGGCACGTACGATACCCTGTCTGATCGGGACATGACCAAGCCCGGTATACTCAACCCCAATAAGCGTGAAGGAGGCTTAAACGTGCTGCTTGCGTCGAATTACGCCCAACGTTTTCAGCGGCATCTTGACAATCCTTTCACTCCTGAGCGCCAGTTGCGCAGCTATCAGGGTAAGTTTCACCCGGTTAAGAAGTATGCCGTTAATCTAGGTGAGATGACCGAGAGTAAGCGTCGTAATGGTCTGACAGCGCCGAAAAGATGGTTTCTGAAGCTGGAAGGCTTATTCGCTCAGGCAGCCGAAATTGCTGCTGATCAAGACGGTGAAGAACTTTCTCAGGATTTTGCACTCATCATTACCATTCGCGACCCACGTCGACAGCATGATGTCTATAGCTCAGTTACACGCAGCCTTGTCGATAACAACTTCCAACACAGCAACGTCAGGCTCCGCAATGAAGTGCAAATCAATTTGCGCAACTCGCTTGGCGACTCCGAAACCACCACGTAACATACCACACCAATGCTGTAATTAAGTACTCCAAAAGTAAAAATCAGCCGCCACGGGAGTGTGACGACTGACTTCCGAACTTAGTAGCTCAGCAAGAACCGAGGTTCCAATTCGCACTTGCTGGCTGCGTCCTGGGCTGTCGGGCGAATGCCCTTCAGCTGCTTCTCCACGGACTTTGCAGGCCGCGAAGGTAGCTACATTTTTGTACGCACCAACACCCCCTCCGTTGTCCGTCGACTTGATCTGTTCCATTCTCGGAGCCGTTTTCCACCTGTCTAAACGAGACAAATACCATGGGCAAGAACGTCCACATCACGCCCCGCCCCAACGGCTGGGCCGTCAAATCGGCCGGCGCCGAGCGCGCCGCCGTCATTGCTCCCACCCAGACCGCCGCTGCGGCTATCGGCCGCCAGATGGCCATTAACCGGGAGAGCGAACTGTTCATCCACGGCCGAAACGGCCAGATTCGCGAGCGGAACACCTACGGTTACGACCCCGAATTCAGTAAAGGATAACCCCTCATTTTCAGGCACAGCCCGGCATCACCGTCGTTGTGGTGTCGGGCTACTGCTACTGCTTTCTACAACTGCCGTGGAAAGAGGCTACCTCCTGTGCACCTATTGAAACCATCATGGCTGATTTAAACAAAGACGAATACCTGGGTTGTGTGCACCGTTCCTACGGCATCAACCTGGAAGAAGACCTCATCGAGGACAACGAAAGCCTGGCTGACCGCTACCGCAAGAAGCGTGATAAGGTAAAAGCCGCGTTGGAAAAGCAATATGGCTCCGACATCATCTGCATCCAGCATTCAGGCTCCTACGCCAAGCACACGGCCGTCAACATCAAGTTTGATATGGACCTGTGCGTCAACTTCAAGCGGAAGTCCTTCACAACGCTTCGCAAGATGTACGACGACGTGTACGAGTATCTGGACAGCGACGAGTTCGGCGACGAAGTAGGGGACTTGACGGAAGTTCGCCCGCAAAAAGTATCCATTGGGCTGTTTTTCCTGGTGGATGACGAAGTACTCAACTTCGACATCACGCCCGGCCGACGCATCAGTGACGATGACCCGGATTGCTACGATCTGAACTTGTGCCTCAACGACGAAGATTCGTCCGGGCGCATGAAAACCAACATTGCCAAACAGATCGAGCACATCAAGGGCCGCAAAAAGGAGCGCGAAACCATCAAGCTGCTTAAGGCCTGGAAGTTTGCTCATTTTCCCAAGCTGAAGTCGTTTCTGCTGGAGCTGCTGACCATCGAAGCTTTTGATGAGCAGGGTGAAGGTAACATCCCAAACAGTCGGTGGGAACGGGTAAAGTTTACGATGGAGTTCATCCGCGACAACATCGAAACCATCAACCTGCACGACCCGGGCAATTTGGGCAATAACGTAACCAATAGCCTCACCGACCGCCAGAAAACAAAGCTGGCCAAGGAGATGAAACGGGCGCTGAAGCAGATTGACAAGGACAGCAACAAGCTAAAGTTCTATTTCCCCGTCAATCCGAAGTTCCCCTGTAAGGACGAGGCGAAGGAAAATGAAGAAGCGAAGCCGTCGAACCGCTACGAGCAGAACGCGAGCGTGAGGCAAACCAACTACCCGCCCACTACCTATGGTTGATCCAACTGCGGATGTGTGGTTTTTTAACCAGTTTTTCGCGGCCGAAACCGGCGTGACATTGCTGAAGCCCTTCGTGTTCGAAGCGGCTTCAGCTCACCACGCCGGTGCCATCGGGGTGAGCACGGCCAAAGGGGAAGTTTCAGTGACTGTGCACATTCCCGACGCTTATCCGCAGGGAGAGGCGCTGTTTTATCCGTGGACGCTGGCCGGATACCCGCACCAAAACATTCCTACCCTTAAAGACCACGGCGGTTCACTTTGCTTGTCGACTCCGATTGTGAACCATCTGGCTACGCGTCTGCAACTGGAAATGCAGCAGCTGCACGGGTGGTTGGAGAAGTACTACGTGCGCGAAGACGTAGACGAGCATTATGAGTACGTTCCTGTACGCAGTGCCAAGGGAGCCCATCTTCTGTTTGACGAAGAACCGCAGGATTACACTGCAGAACGTTTCGCGCTGCAGCAAAGCGGTACGTTTACGTACAGCCTGTTGCGCTCGGTGAAAGGTTCAGCACCTGCCTGCCTATGCTCCGGCCTTGGCAATCTACCAGCCCGGTGGGCGCCTGCGGCAAAGGCTGACAGCTATACTGGAATTTGGACGCTACTGAAGCAGGAGCCCGTGTTGCAGCGGAAAGAGCGGATAGAATGTTGGCAGGATCTGCTGCCATTGCTACCCGCCGATTTCTTCGTTCAGCTACGCCAGCTCGGGCTAAGCCATCAGTTCCGTCGCCAGTCGCCACCGGCATTGAGCAATCGTTTCTTACTTGCTGTCGGGTACCCCATACCAAATCAGGAAGGACAGGAGATTACGTGGGATGCCTTGTTGCTGCCGCTTAACCTGCTGCGGCGGGATGCCTCCAGCGTGAAAGTGCAAAATCGTTTCGATGCATTGGGCAGGCAACGGCTGTTGTGGGGGCAGGCTAGTAATGCCGCGTACTCCCGTTTCTTCGGCCGGGGTCAGCTACCCGAGTTGTTTACCAATTGCCGAATATTGCTTCTCGGGGTTGGCGCTATCGGCAGCTGCCTAGCCGAAACCCTGGTGCGGGGTGGCGTGCGCGACTTGACGCTGGCTGATTTTGATGCCGTAGCTCCCGGTAATATTTGCCGCAGCCGCTACCGCTTTCGGGATATTGATGCACCCAAAGTGGCGGCTCTGCAACAGCACTTACAGAACTTGTCGCCCTTCGTGTCGGTGCATATAAGTAGTAGCGTGCCCGCCACCTTGCCTAGAGCCAAAAACTGGGAAGGAACAGTTGAGTTGCTTGGGAAATACGACTTAATCGTTGACTGTTCGGCTAATAACCAGGTGCTGACTACCCTCCGCCATGCCGTGCCTGTCGGGAAGGTCATTCACCTTTCAATCACGGAGGGGGCAGAGGAGTTGATAGCGGTAGTTGATGACGACATATGTCCGCTACAGGAACGCCGTGAGCAGTTGCTGGCGCACATCAGCCGGGCCGTGTATCCTGACTTCCGTGAGGGGGCGGGCTGCTGGCATCCAACGTTCCGGGCGTCGGGCGCCCAGATTGAGTTCATGGTTGGACTTGCCATCAGTGAATTAGCCGAAATGGCCCGTCAGAAAAAAAGATTCCGCACGTTCAGCCTACAGCAGGCAGTGGGGCGTGGCATCCAGGTTAGCGTCGATCAGCAGTATGAGCAGTTGGAGACCGGCTTGAAGCTCCTCGTCACCAGCGAATGCCTCGACCAGATACGGGAGCAGACGCTCCTGCACTATCCGAAAGAATTTGGTGGCGTGCTGATCGGCAATTATTCGGAAGACGGCAGCTGTGCCGTCGTCAGCCGAATCATCATTCCTTCCAAGTACAGGAACTCGCCTACGTCCTTCACGCCGGACCCAACCTGCATCAACCGGCAGTTGCGGCAATTGCCTGACCAGCTGCAATACCTGGGCGACTGGCATTCGCATCCTGATGGTCCTGGTACGCCCAGCCCAACAGATAAAGCTGCCATAGCCAAACTAGCGGCTCACCCCGATGTGCGCACCCGCAGCCCGTTGCTGCTCATTGCCCAAACGCGACGCCACCAAGTAGAGCCACATTTTTTTGTACAACATCAGAGCCAGCTTCTGGTATACTCACCCGCAACAACATGAATCATTTTGACCTGAAAGGGGCATTCAACGCGCTGCAGAAGCAGATGTCGTTAAAGCTCACTGCCAACCGCCAGCTTGTATCCCATGCGCCAACCATGGGAGATGTCACGGAAGAGAGCTGGCGGTTGTGGCTGCAGGAATACCTGCCCAAACGGTACTGCGTCAGCAAAGCCTTTGTTGTAGACCACAACGGCTACATGAGTGACCAGATAGATTTAGTTATCCACGACCGACAGTATTCGCCTTTCGTCTGGACCGTGAATGGAGCTGATCATATTCCGGCCGAGAGCGTCTACGCGGTATTTGAGGTAAAGCAGAACCTCGATAAAGCCATGTTGGAATACGCCGCCAACAAAATAAAAACTGTCCGCCTGCTTAACCGGACAAATGCACCCGTTTACCACGCCGATGGTTGCATCACGGACCCGCGTGAACCCTTCAACATCATTGGTGGCATCCTAACACTGGATTCGACCTGGAGCGACCCCTTCGGCGAACCATTCATCAAGGCTGTTGACGCTCTTGAGCCCCGAAGCCACATTGATATTGGATGCGTGCTGGATAAAGGCGGATTTAACATTTACTATAATGCCGACTCAGGCCACACCCGAGAAATCAGTACCCCGGAGGAAGCACTCATCTATTTCTTTCTCCGCCTTCTTTCTCGCTTGCAGCGACTAGGCACTGTTCCGGCTATCGACATCGAGCAGTATGCCCGCGCTTTAGACTCGATATAGTTGGAGGTGGTCTCTATAAGCTAATCAGAGGTATTTGACGCCTTGGACATTTTCTAAACGGTCGTTTGGAAAATGTCCAAGCTGCTTATCTTTGCTCCATTTCCTTCTCCAACTGCCCCTGCTTATGCCCTTCGTTGCCTACTACCGTGTCAGTACTCTGCAGCAAGGTAAGAGCGGGCTGGGCCTCGCCGCGCAACAGCAGATGGTGAAGTCCTTTGTCAAAGAAGAAGGCGTGGTGGGAGAGTTCGTCGAGGTCGAGAGCGGCAAGACGGCCACGCGGCCCCAGCTGCGAGCGGCCGTGCAGCTAGCTAAGAGCCGCGGGGCGGTGCTCGTGATTGCCAAGTTGGATCGCCTCTCGCGCAACGTGGCCTTCATTGCCTCGCTGATGGAGTCGGGGGTGGAGTTCGTGGCCTGCGATCAACCTCAGGCCAACAAGTTCACCGTGCACATCTTCGCGGCCCTCGCTGAGCAGGAGCGGGACATGATCAGCGAGCGCACCCGCCGGGCCTTGCAGGTACTCAAGGCCCAGGGGAAGCAGCTGGGTACCCCGGCCAACTTGACGCCGGCGGCCCATGCGCACGGCCTTGCCAGCCGGCAGCAGAACGCGCGCACCCACGAGGGCAACCGCCAGGCCACGGCCTTGATCCTGGCCCGGCGGGCGCAGGGGCATGGCTACAATCAGATTGCCCAGGAGTTGGAGAGCTTGGGCTTTCGCACCCGCCGGGGCTGCCGCTTCACCCACAAGCAAGTGCAACGCCTGGCGCAACGTGCCACCGAGCAGGCATAATAAAGGGCTCGTTTTTGTGCTCCCTGCTTGGGGTTCAAGGCGAGGCGATGTAAACGGCGGGTAAGCCACTTGGCCAAGCCAAACAGCAGAAGTAGGGAGCTGAGGTTTGTATATAAAATATTGTCGATCAATATTTTATATGCTTAGCGTAATTCTTTGTCCAACTACTAATGCAACCCCACTATCTTTTAAACTAAGCTTTGTATCCACCAGTATCCAATCACCCAATGATTAGACATCTTCCTCAGCTAACTTCTTTCGTCGAGCAACCTCAATATGCACCACGTCTAGCTTGTACTCAACACTACAATCAGTGCAAGTATAATTGGCTTGCGGGTGCCGTTGCTGCATCGGTTTTGTGCATTTGTAGCAAAAGACACGCATTCTTTCCCAATGGTATAGTTTGTTCGCTAAATTTTCAGCGATGAGTTTGTACTGCGGGTAATTTATCAGTATCTCGGGTAGGTAGGCTTTTTCCAGGTTTTCTTTCCGGCGAACCAGCGCTTGCTTTGAGCAGCAGCCACCACAGTGCCCGCAGATGTACATCCCTTGCTTGTCTGGTCTGCCCTCGGTTCGGTATGAGCACCTATTAGAGTCCCTGCTATCAATCACTGTCATACAATGACCATTTAAACAGTGACTTAAATATATTTCTCGCTTCCGCTCCTCACATTCCCAATTAGTACATTTGAAGCGGTTAGCTCGATAGAAGTTGAAGTCAGATTGTCCGATAGGCCGCAGAATGTGCCCACAACACCGGCATTGCAAGCGCACCAGTAACCTATTTACCCGGTTTATCAACCCAACGAAAGCATAGTAGGAGTCCGCATCGTACTCCAATCCCAAGATACTTATGAAGTCCATCAGGCTATACTGCTGCCAGTCATCGGATATTCTTTTGCTTTGATTGGGCTTAAAGCATGGTCGATTGCAACACCACCAAAACGGCAGTTGCGATTTGACATCCTCTTTATAGGCGAGTCGTCCTTCACAAAGCTCAATTCCAACAGGTTTTAACTCAGGATTATTAGAGCTTGGCTGATATTCATACCCAGGAGTGACAATCCAACTGACGGGCCAGTGCTTTCCAGCTAGTTCAACGTTATTGTTCGCAACTTCTACCGCAACGCCTTCTACGAATACTGTTTTCCTATCTATAGAAGCCGGATACTCCGATCCTTCTATTCTGGCTATTACGATGTCCTTACTTGGGTCTTTAGTTTTTTTTACTTCAGAACGTCCTGGACACGATGCAAAAAATTCCTTGCCTACGGGCGTCAGTGCTGTTGTATCTTCCTTAAGGTAACGGCAAGCAATTTCTATAATGCCGTCCTCTCCTGGCAAGGAGCCACCTCGGGACAGCGAGAGTAGCACTACTAGAGCTAAATCGAGTGAATAGTCAAGAGCTGCTCCCCGGCCTAACTCGTCTTTACTAAACCTAACAATGGTGTTCAATTGACTCGCGTTCAATTGCAGCGTACCAACGGCCAGCAATTTGAATGTCTTGCGCAGAAACAGCATTTGGTCAGCTGGCGAGAGCGTGAATACCAAGAGGCGGTAAGCATCAAAGTCGTAGTGCTCTACAACATCGGCCAACCATAATTTCAGCAGGGCTGGCGTAGTCAGCGCAGCCAACAGACGGGTCCAAATTTCTTGTTCTTTAACAGCCCCCGGTAGGCCATTAAGCCATTTATGCAAAAGCTTGCTACTCCAGCCTGCTACTTCGCTGATATGATTCCACTCCAACATCCAATCTAGAAAAGCCAACCGCTGGAACTCATTCAGCGACCTTATCAATTCATACGCTGGCTCCCAAGCGGTGGTATCACCCGACCGGTCAAACCCATCGGCGTAGAAGTTTATCGCATTATAAATTCGGTCGAATGCGGGTGTTTCAATAACTCCTGCTTTCCATAGATAGTGTTGCAATCGAGTATCACCTCTATCCAAGATACTTCTCACCAAGGCAGCGAAAGATGCTTGATTTAGCGGCGCTTTTTGCCAATTCCATCCGTTAGGATTCCAGATGACGTGCGGGTTGACAGAAGACTTTCCACTTAATTGATGTAGAAAAGTAAATACATAACTGTAAGCAGTAGACGAATCCAATAATTCTAAATCGATTACGCGATGCGCCGCTGCCAGCCTCAAACTGTCTTTATTGTTGCCATCAAATGCTACTATTCGGGCGGATTCTATTTCTAGACAGCCTGTGATTTCTCGCCAATCTAGATCGGGAAGAAATCCTGCGTTCCATAGATTCAAGCGATACACTGATGAGCAGGCTTCATCTACCGCCACCATCACTGCTCTCATCCATCCAGGGTTATCTGTCTGTAGTGGTTTGATTCTGCTAAGCCACTCACGTAGGCTCTCGTAGGTAGCCTCTGTATCTATCTTCCCCAACCGTCGCAATGCTACGGCTAATGCCAGATAGCCTGCTTCTCCACCATCCCGTACTAAATCCAATAATGCCTTTTTAGGAAGCTGTTCCACTTTTTCCCGAATCAATTCAAGGACAGGCAGCAGTACGCCAGTTGCTTCGTATATCGCAGCTCCAAGTGTAACGCCACCCACCACTGCGAAATGTGTTCGTAGCATGTTAGATAATATTCGCCAGCGTTCTAAACACGTTATGCGTCCAGAGGGTGTCAGGTCACAAGCTGAAAGAAATCCATGCCATTCGCGCAGCCACTTGAAAAGCGAGCTAACCACTTCTATTCGCTCTTCATCTGGTATCCTCTCAATTTTTTGAGCCGGCCACCATGCTTGAATTATTGCTTTAGCATTAGCCTGTCCTTTGCTAAGGTCCAGTAGGCTGAGCATTTCATTGCGAGGCATTTCAGCAGCTTGCAGATTTAACGTGTTTCGGTAAACGTCATTCAGCGTCGCTACAAAAGATGGTGCGTCTGCTGTATTCCCAAATTGCACCCACAGTCGCAATTTACCTATGCTCTCTAAATCTGTAATAAGCCGCTCGTAGGCGTAGTTTAGTTTCTGCGGTAGAAACCTTTGGACTTTTTGCAGCAATGCTTCTCCATTCGGGATGTGTGTATCGTCCTTAGATGCTAATAGCCGCTCAATGCGGAAATTCAGCACCTCGTCAGCTAATTGCTGGTCACCCAACTGGAATAATTCATCCAAAGCGGCCACACTGAATGTAGTGTAACTTTTTCGCAGCCAAGGTAAGGCTTGTGCTGGCCTTTGCGCCCACGACGCCCTACCATCGCTCCCTACCGCGAATACTAGCCATTCATTGATCTTGGGCTCAAATCTCAAGTTCTTGACGTGTGCAAAAACTTCAGATTTACCCTTTCCTTGCTCTTTCACAAATCCAAACCCTCGGTCAAACTCGTGCCTTACCAACTGCCCAAACCGTAGCGAGTTGTCTGGTGGGACTGACCGCTCACTTCTATTCTGCTTCGCGCTCATGCTAATTGGCTGCCAATCTGCCAAAGCATTAATCTGTATGATAGCGAGCAGCGTTTCCCCTGTCTTCCCACAAATTGCTAATGATTTACTATTTAGCTTGGCTCTAATAACTTGAGATGGAAGCCGATAAATAGCAGCTACTACTTCTAAAGGAACTAATGGCTCATCAAGGCTATAGGTCGTAGTGCTTTCCCGCACTGAGTTAGCCGCCGCAAACTCTTTTCCTTCTTGAGTCGCTCCCTCTCTGAAATCGACCGCCGCGCCCAATTCAGGTTGTGCAGACCCTTTAAACATTCGTTGCTCGTTCACAAAGAATATGCACTTCAGAACCGGGCAATATATATAGCCAAGCCATCGCGGGAGTGACCCATCTAATTGCTTCATGAAAAAGACCACTCCGGTGAGCATAAGAAAGAATTTTACTGGTTACTTAATTTTGAATAGACGTCTCCTTTTGGCCATCATACCACTAGCACCGCCCCCTAAGGGTTTACTCCTCCGAAAGAATTGATTTAGACGCTAAGCTTGAAAATAGTTATTTATTAAAAAAGGTAGCTGAAAACACCTGTAAAAAGTGCAATTGCGAACTGCTTAATAGATGATATCAACTCTTCACAAAGCAAATACCTTTTAATTTGATACTGCTGGCCTATAAAATCTACGTTTTATGAGATTGACCGCTAACTCAGGATTTCTTAGCGTTGTTTTCCGTTCCTAGTTTAGTGCGACCCCTGTAATCTGGTTGACCCACGCTTTTTGATCCAATCCTTAGAGTAACTTTATCCCCCCGTTGCTATGAGAAGGCCTAGTCATAACAGATGGAGAAGTGAAAGTCAAGTTTAGGCCAGGCGTAACTGAAGACGAGGCGATGGTCACCAACGTGACGGTGTGTGCCGCTATGATTAAGAGCTACCAAGCATGGAAAAAGAAGAACACCGACAAGAAATAGCTCCCCGAAGCTTTCCCAACCTACAACTACTCGTTCCTTACAACGAGGCGCTTTATTATGTACAGGGCCGCTTGGGTATGTTTGGGCGAGGCGAGTTGAAGCCTTTTTGTGAGGCGGGGGGATTTTCTTATACAGCCGTTATTAACCTCAAAAACGGGAAGTTGAAACGGGAAGAACCCCACTTGCTCCAACGGGTACTTCGGCACCTAGCGGTACCTACAGAGTTGATACGCTATCCGCTTGATACTCTAAGTAATGGCTTTATATTACCCGATACTGCTGCACTGGCCGCTTTTCAAGAACAGATTGCCTTTTTCAAATCCTGTCAGTAAGCTACTACTTGTCTTTTCTCCCTTTCATCACGGTATTTTCAGTTCCTACTATTGTGTGATCCCTAAAGCAAAGCTTATGGCATCTCGAAGAATAAGAATAAGAATAATACCCCAGCCTCGGCCCTCCAGTCGAGGCTTTTTTGTGGCCATAACAGAGATTTAACGAAAGGGAAGAAAAAGGCAGTAGGGGACCAATAGAGGGACATTTTTTATAAAAAAGTTGGCTTTTATGTTCCTATTTAGGAACATAATTTGTATCTTTATATCATTGAAAGAGCAACGAAGCTCAATCTAAAAACCACTTTTTATGACGACTGTTCGCAACACGTCCGCAGGTAACGGCTCTACTAAAGCCGATGCCTACCAAGTCATTACCGACCGCATCTTGGAAAAGATGGAAGGCGGTCAAATTCCGTGGCAGAAGCCGTGGCACACGTTTGGCGCCCCCCGCAACTATGTCAGTGGCCACGTGTACACCGGCATCAACGCCTTTTTGCTGCATTTCCTGTGTGATGGAATGCCGCTGTTTATGACCTTTCGCCAAGCCAAGAAGCTAGGCGGGTACATTCGCCAAGGGGCAAAGGGTTTCCCCATCATTTTCTACAACGTTATTGAAAAGGAAGCACCCGAAGGGGGAGAGGCCAAGCGCATACCCTTTGCCAGCTATTCCACCGTGTTTAACATTACCGACGTGGAAGGCGTGAACCTCGTGCTGCCCGAAGGGGAGGAGGTGCAGCACCAACCAATTGCCGCAGCTGAGGCAATCGTGAGCAGTTGGGCCGACCGCCCCAGCATTAGGCACATGGATCAGGAGGCGTATTACGTGCCCTCAGTGGACTACGTGAATATGCCGATCCTAAGCAGCTTCCGCAGCGTTGAGCAATACTATCAGACGCTGTTTCACGAGTTGACCCACGCCACCGGCCACCGCAACCGGCTCAACCGGCCCGAATTGGCCGAAAACATGGCCGTAAAGGGTGCCGCAGGATATGCCCGTGAAGAACTGACCGCAGAGATGGGCGCGGCTTTTCTGTGCGGTGCCGCAGGTATCAGCCCCGAAGCCACCGACGATAATACCGCGGCTTACCTGCAATTTTGGTTAGGTAAACTCAAAGAGGACAAGACGCTACTGGTGAAAGCCGCCAGCCACGCGCAGAAGGCTGCAAACCTAATTCTAGGTATCAGCCCCTACTCACCGAAAAGCAAGGAGCTGACTGAGCAAAATAGTGACACGGTAGAGGCCGCAGACGCGAAAGAAGAAGCGACAAAGGCAGCCGCCTAGCAGCCCCGAAAGGCACCGGATAGAAACCCTGTCCGGTGCCGATAGGGCACCGACCTACAACTGTTTCAACCTATAAAATTTCCGTTTACGATGTTATCTAAAACTGTCACCAACGAAATCGCCGCGCCCCTGCTGGGTGCTGAGTTGCGCCACCTCTCACTTGATGAAATCTATATTAGGGGCAATTGCTGTTCTGCTATGAGCTGCGAAGGCAGTGCAGTTGTTAGGGCTGGAAACCTTAGCTGTAGGCCTAGACGAAGCAGCTCAGGAGCAACTAGCTAAGGAGTACGACCCTGTAACCCTACGCGCCCGTAAATCGGCTGCCAGTACCGCGACCCCGGCCCAACTCATGCAGTAGGTCGGGGTTAGCCGGTGCCGTTCTCTTTCTTCCCTTTAGTTTGCTTCTTGGCCTAAAAGTCTGGTACAAATGTTACATCGCTCCCACTTACGGTATTGATTTACAAGATATAGTCACGAAAACGGGCCTAATGAGTTACAGGAGTTATTATTACCGCTTCGGTGCTGGTGTAGCCTGATTTGCACGGCAAACTGGTAGGCTACCTAACTAAAAATGAATTATAGCGCTAGGCGGCCAGTAATACGCGGCTAGCCACTGCATTACTTACCAGAGTTGTTGCCGGTAGAAACTTAGTTAGATGACAAAATCGGCCCGCAGTCCGGCGATTTGCTTCAGGTAAAAGGTGGCCCCGAATTTTAAGGCAACTCAGCATCCCCTATTTTTGCCAAATATCAAGGTTCGCACCACATGAATAGCACGGACACACCGCAGACATTTAGCCAGTTGCTTCGAGAGGGTGATAAATTCACGGAGCGCGACTTTAAGAAGCTATTGAATGTCGGCTATGAGTCGCTGAAGCGCCGGGAGATGGATCCGGCGCTTTTTACGATGGGCGAGCTGCTGCTACTGTCCAAACTGATCGGCAAGCCGATCAAGGACGTGGTGAAGCTTGTGCTGGAAGAAATTAGCCGAAATACGGAAGCGGCAGCCAAGCGGGAGGAAGCGGTGGAGCAGGTGGTGGGGCGCCAGCGGCAGCCCAAAGGAAAGCAGTAGGGAAATGCGTAAACTGCTGGACTTTCTAAAAAAAACTATGTTTCTATTTAGGAACATAGTAATGAAAATCCTACCTTTCGGCATCAACTACGCAGGTTGGTATTAAAAGACAACGGGAGCCCTTGCTACTAACAAGGCCTCCCGTCAAAATTTGTGTTCGCAACACGTATGGCAAATATAGAAAAAATCTACTTGGATTCTAATATCTGCCGGTATCCACACGAGGTGCTTCAGTATGGCCCCTACGGTGGATTGGCAATTGATTTGGTAGTCTGGGTGGCGCGGGAAACCTTCGTGCCCAGCTTCCGCCAGAATCTAGCGCTGCTACTTGATACGCCGAACGTGACCTTTCACGCGGCCGATTTCTACTCCGTTTTCGGGCACCGCCGAGGAGCCCTTCTTAGTGCCCTGACCAAAGGCGGCGAAGTTATCTTTGCTATGCGCCCTAAGCACCGCGAGACATACGGCCGCACTATCCTGGATGCCACGCTGTATAGCATGTCGATGCACTCAATGGGATTTGAGAGCAGAGAGTATCGGGTAGCTGGCCCACGTCGGGAGACGCGCTATACGCTGGATACGCTGAAGCTGTTCAAGCAGCTGGTCATCACGCGCAAGGACCGCTCTTTCGTTCGTTACAATATGTCGGTAAACCCCGACTTTGTACAGAACAACCATTTTTTGAGCCAGGTCATTGATCTAGGGGATTATGTAAGCCTGCGCACGGCCGGTACTGAGAACGACCCAGACGGTAGTAGCTGGACAGTCGGCCGATTTCTGTACCTGCGCATGCGGTATGCCTGGGGCCTGTGGTGCACTAAGGACAACAAGAGCAAGAGCAAGTTCATCGAGAACTTCAATGAGCTAAAAGAAATTGCCGGTTTCTACAAGACGACCAACAAGAAAGCGGCCAGCTTGCTACGGGGCTATATCGCCCGAGTATGCGCGCTGGAGAGCATACCCTTTACCGCTGAGGTGATCAAAATTGAATCGACTGCCAAGCGCCAAGTAGATGGTAGTATTGAGGACGCGTACCAGGTAGTCCTTGCCAAGAAGCCCAGCCAAGAAAAGGCTGAGAAAGAGCAGCTGAAGCACCAGCAGGAGCAGGCCCAACGCCAACAAATCCGTATGCAGTTCCAGGATCAGCCAACGCATAAGCGTAGCTAACGCCACATTACTCATTAGCAACAGAAAGCCCATCCAGATAACGGATCGGGCTTTTTTTTGGCTTTGAGAACTCTGTCAGATTTCGTTCACCATCTGTCAGATTTCGTTCACCATCTGTCAGATTTCGTTCACCATCTGTCAGATTTCATTCACCTCTGTCAGATTTCGTTCACCGGCATTGTCAGATTTCGTTCACCATTCTGTCAGATTTCGTTCACCGACTCCTTATAGTATAGAATAAAAGAAGATTAAGAATAGTATCTGACGACCACAGAGAAGCGGTAGAAAAAAAGCTTTTAGGGTAGTGAAAGCCGGGCGAACGACGTGAGAATGGCCCAGATATGCCCAGATTTTACGCCTGTAGCACGAACAACCCTAACGACAACAAAGTGTACCACCCAAAACCTACTAGCGCCACAACGGCTAAAAAGACACGCCCTATCAATGGCAGGCAAAGCGACCGACACGGAAAAGTAGAACGGCTTCGCACACTAAGGCCGCTGGTTTACGGCCCGAAGGCAACGCTAATGTAGCAGCGAGCAAACTATGCTTGTAAGTAGTAGCGTATATTGGTAGCCTATTACCCTAGATCATGCAAGCAGACGAGCGCGAGTTTTTGGAGGAAATGATTGAGAGTGCCGAGCTACTCAATTGCGCCACATGCTTGGATGACACCTTGCATGTGCATGAGGAAGTGCTTGCCAGAATAGGGGAGCTGACGGAACTGAAAATGCGGTGCACTAGGTGTATGAGTTGCCGCACGTGGCTTCAGTTGGAGAGTGAGTAGGGGTAGTTCGGTACCTTTGGGCTTACCCTCTACCCTGCATGAGTTCCAAAAAGCTTTCCGGTCCCACTGAATTAGCTCCTTACCAGGGCAACAAGGCGTATATCCGCATTTTTAAGTACACACCGCTCAATCAGTTCGACCACTTACTCTGCATCCACGGCGACCGTGGCCAGGGCACAACAGGAGAGGTGGCCCACCTGAAGATTTCGAGAAGAGCCTACAACGCTATTGCACAACGCTTTCCAGTTGCAGAACGGGAATCAAATCTATTTCGTAGCGAGTATTTCACTACGGGAGAAGTGCTGCCTGACCTACTAGATGATGCAGCTGATCAACCAACGCCAGCCGAGTAGGTTGGGGTAGGCCTACTTCTTGCGACGGCCCACGTTGTAGCCAAATACTTCCTTCAGTACCAGGCATGTCAAGTAGCTAAAAACAAACGACCCAATCGTAATTTGGGCAAACAGGAAGGGGTCGAACATGGAAAACATAGGCCTTTAGTTATACTCTTCCTCTTCGTCGTAGTGATGGGGACGCGTGGGTAGGCTCTTGCCGTAGAAGCTAAAGATGCTTAGGACAACGGCCGCATTCACCACGAAACGGCCCCAACTAGGTCCGTAGGGGCTGTAGAGGAAAATAGCAAGCGCAAGAATGATCAGAAACTTTCGCACAGCTAAGCTGGGTAAAGCAGGATAGATAAGCAGACCACGCGTTGCCTTTAGAGTCGTAGCTAACATACGAAATCTATTAATAATGATCTTGTAGTAGTCTTTGTCCTATCTAACAGAATACATGATAAGCTCTCCAATAGCACGTCATCGGATGGAATAGTACAGTAGCTCTAAATAGTAAGAAAAAGTACAAACTGCATAATTGATACTTATGCTTTTTTATACTTAATTTACTGACATACAGATAGTTATATAGTAAATAATTTTATGTTTATTCTGATATCAAGGTAGCCTAAGAAGCGGTGGCAGTTGTCGGCATTTAGAGCCGCTACGGCGACTGTTTCCGTCGATTCCAGCGTTGGCTAAAGTTTTGCAACTGTGCCAGCATGAAAAAACTGATTACTATCCTAGCCCCGTTATTCTGCACCGTAGCGGCTCACGCGCAGCTCGCCGCGCCTTGGGTAGCGTTTCCCGTTGATGCAGCCATTACGCTCCGCGTACCGGGTAAGCCCCAGCCGGTGGACATTACCCGTCTAGAGCCGAGTCTATCCGCCAAACAAGCGCGTGGTTACCGCTATACCGACGCGGCCGGTACCTACATTCTGATGCGGCTGGAAAAGCCGATGGATAAGTTTTACGCGAAAGACTCAGACCATGAGTTTTACAGCCAGGCCATCGACCAAATGATGCACGACGCGCACGGCACGCTGTTGGACGAAGCTATTTTGATGAATGGCCCATATCAGGCTGCTTGCGCTCATTATACCATTCCAGGCGCAGGTCCGCGCTACATGGGTATTGCGCTGCTGCACCATGTCAGCTATGAGTTTCAGTACATGCCCAGCAAGCCATTGACAAAAGACCAGGACGCCAAACTATGGGCGCAGTTTCAGCAGTCTATTGTGAGCTTGAAGTAGCGCGTTTTAAACAAATAGAGTAGAACCTTCGACTTGGTGGCCACCGGCTACTAATTAAAAGTTTGGTACAAATGTTAAACGGCCTCCCGTAGCAGCGGGGGAGAACAATTACGCTAAGACATTGGCTAAAAGTCCGGTATCAAAAGTCGCATTTGCCAGCCGACGAGAGTAGGAACGGAAAATAACTATAAGCCGCTTAGCGTGTAATCCCGCCCTTTAGAAAGAGGAACCCTCTATCATAGAAAACAAGTAGGGGTAGGGCGCGTTGCCCTACCCCTACTTGTTTTACGGCAGAATGCCCGCTACCGCTTCAATTTGCGGGCTTTGAGAATATCTTCATTGGTCACGTTGAACGTCAAGTGACGGCCTCCACCACGTTCGAACATTTCCACCACCAGCGTCTTGTCGTCGGGGATAGTAAACTTGCGCAGCACGTACACCTGATCCATTGACCCTGGACCGGGAATCATCGTTTGGGTGGCATTGTAGACGAACACCGGAGAAAGCTCCGACTCCTGAATAGCCGTGCGTTTAGTCACCTTCTTATCCCGAATGTAGAATTTGATAAAGTCTACGTCGTAGTTGATGTTGGACTTGTTGTACATATACAGCGGCAGGAAAAACATGTCGTCCTTGGTGTACATACCCTGGAGGGCAAATGTGATATCGTCCTTGACCTCTTTCGTGCGCAGCATCTTCTTCTTTTTGAGCACGGAGCGCGAGTAGTTCTCCATCTCTGTCTGTGTCATGCTCAGGTTGGAAAACATGGCCAGCGGCATGACGGGCGATGCGTCGCCGGCGCCGGTGGTCAGGTTGTAGTTCAGGACGCGGGGGTCTTTCTCGTAGTCGATCAGGAAGGAATACAGCCGCCCGTCAGCTGTTACCACTGTCATATTGGTTTGAGGAAAGCCTTGCAGGTTGGCCTTCAACTTGACGATGTTCTCCGCGCCTTGGGCTTTGTCTGCAATGATGCCGCTGTTGCCCAGGTCTACGTAGGTCACGGCGTAGGGAAACACCAGGTGGGTCGTCTTTTGAAAGCCCACGCTCAGGTGATAGGAACCGATGAAGTTCTGCTCCCCCAGGCTGAGCATCTTCGGTCCCAGTGGCGCCGGTGCCACAGCCGCAGCCGGCTCCGCGGCTACGGACGATTTTGGGGTAGAGAAGTCGCCCAGCAGCTGAGCTTTGGTCATAGACCCACGAGCGATAGACTTTTGGGCCGTAGCCGGCAGCGCCGACAATGAGAGAGCAAACAGGCCCAGACAAGCGAGGTTAAGGGATAATCTCATGACTTGAGTAGTAGTTTGTAGTTGGCTTTGAGATGGATTTTCACCAGCTTGATCTTGCGGCCGGCCAGCGTTTTGCCGGTCTGCAACGCAATGCCAGCCGCTTGGGCGCCCAGGCTGGGGGACATGGTGAGCAGGTCGGCCGAGCTGGCCCCGTTGGCCATGCCCTGCTTAGCCGCGTCGCGGTTCACGGAGCCGGGAATACTCAAGCCTTCCCCACCATCCATATCGTAGGCGTGCAGGCTGAGGGGAATCACACTGTTCTGATACTGTACCGAGGTAGCCTCAATCGTGAGGCGGTTGCCCGATATGTCGCAGGTGCCATACAGAAAGCTATTGCGCGGGATAAGGCGACCTTCTACCTGCACGTCGGAGAGCAGGCGCATCTTCACCGTCGAACCCTGGCTCACTACCTGGTCATCGTGAATCACGGCCGGCACAGCGTTGAGCTGGCCAGCGCCATTATCACTACCCAGGCCGTGAAAGGCATTGCCTGAATTTACGACTACTACCGCCGTACCCAGAGTGGAGCGGCCACCCAGACTAGTTACCACCGACTGCGGTACTTCTGTTACCACGCTCATACCTTCCTGCTTGGTAAGAGCCGCACTCGTGGCTATCGGTGCCGGTGCCACGGCCGCCGCTGGTGCAGCAGGGGTAGGCGCGTTGAGGGCCTGCAACCGCTTCTCGTACTGTTGCCGCAGATCATCCAGCTCCCGCAGGGTTTGTTCCATCTGTACGTCTTTGGCGGAGGGTGCCGGCGCGTAGTTCGCCGCGCTGCTATACCCACCATTCGCATAGCCCCCGCCCGAACGAGGGTAGGAAGGCTGCTGGTGGGCAGTCTGCTGCTGCTGAATCCGCTGCATGCGGCTCTGCACGGCGGCCACGTTGGGGTCGTAGTTAGGGTTGTAGCGCTGGGGCGACTCGCCCGGCTGCACGGCGTAGTTCATACCGCCTGGTGCCGGCTCCGCAGTGCTACCCATGGACTCTGGGGCGGCGGCGGCATCTGTCGGCTGCGTAGCGTCTCCCACTGGGGTAAAGGCCAGGCCGTTGTAATGGCTGCTATCCTGTGGGGCTTTATAGGCATCCATCTTGTTTTCAAACAGCGCACTTTTGCCGGCTGAAGGCAGCGACGTGTTGATGCCTGCTTCGTTCGTTCCAGTGCTGGCCATAGCCGTGGGTACGCCCTTGCCCCCACCACCCAGGAAGAAGAGTAGGGTGAGGCAAATAACGCCCGGTATGGGAATGAATACCATCAATTGGCGTTTTCTGATGAATTCCTGCGTGTGCTTCAGTGCTTTGCTCATCGGGGTAGGGCTTTAGCGGCGCTCGGTGCGCAGGTCGTTGTTTTGGACTACCCGCCACCGCTCCATCAAAAAACCGTGAGGATTATTCGTCGAGCGCGATACGTCGCGTAGATAGCACTCGGAAACGAGCAAGCGGGAGGTAACCGACGAGGCCCGGATAACCTGCTGATGCGCGTAGCACCGGGCATAGTAGGGGTAGTTGGCTGCGTTGATGCTGACGCTATCGACCTTGATATCCTGGCTGATGTTGGCCTGAATCAATTTATTGTAGTAGCCGCTCTCTTTCAGGTTCTCGTAGGCCCGCTGGGCGCTTTCATCGGCCAGAAACAGCGACTGGCTCACGTTGTACTCAATGGCTTTGGCGTCGGGGTCGAGGGTGAAGAAGAACTCGTGGAAGCGCTTGACGTGATCTTTGGCTTCTACCGGGCGATTTTCCTTCACATTGTGCGAGACGGCCGCCAGTAGGTTGCCCTGGTCGAGCACGTAGATGCGCCCCTGGGCGGCCGTAGCCGTTTGCCGGGCCGAATACACGGCGTAGGCCGCCACGGAGAAGCAGAGCAGCATGAACAGCAGGGCCAGGGTCTTGGTCTGCTGATACGCCGAGTCGATGTTTTTAAGGGATCGGAACATAGGGTTAGGGGCTGGAAGTGATTAAGCAGTTTTCGTGTTGCGGTAGCCGGTCGGATTTGCCACGGAGGGCGCATCGGGGGCCGAGCCCAGGGAGCGCCCCACGGCTACGGCGCGGCCGGCTACTTGCCCCGCAGCGCCACCGGCCATGCTGGCACCTATGCTAGCTGCTCCAAGGCCCCTAGCACTGGCAAAGCGGGTTATGTTGCTCATGCCACTCGCGGCGACAATCCAGTTGGCGACCGAGGGCACCGTGAAGTAACCGGCAATAGCAATCACCAGGAAAATCATGTAGCCGTAATCGGCTTTTTCCAGATCGGCCCCCGCCTGAATCTGTTGGATATCCAGGTTGAGCATCATCACCTGAATCTTGGCGATGATGGCCCCGAAGATGTTGGCAATGGGCAGCCACAAAAACACGTTGATGTAGCGCGAAAGCCAGTTGGTTAGCGTGCCCTCGAAGCCCGGCCAGATGGCAAAGCCGAAGCTAATTGGGCCGATGATCGAGAGGATGATCAGAAAGAAGGTCCGAATGGTATTGATGACCAGGGCCGCCGAGTCGTGGGCCAGCTCCAGGGCATTGCGAATCCACTCCCGGAAGTCTTTCTGTACGCTGTAGGCCATGCGGTTGAAGTAGAGCGACGCCTTACCGCCAAAGTCCAGCACGTCTTTGCTCTCCAGCTCTTTGTCAAAGGCTTCATCCGACTCATAGGCGGCATTTTCGGGCCGAGCAGCCAACAGGGCTTTTTTGCGGTCTTCCAGCTGAATGATATTCTGGTTCTGCACCCGCACTACGGAGCTAGTGGCGGAAGAGACACCCCCCATCACGCCATTCAGAACAGTCAGCATAGTAGGAAAAAACGTGATGACCAAGCCGATAGCGAAGGGCCGCAGCAGCGGGAATACGTCGATAGGCTCGGCCGCCGCCATGCTGCGCCACACCTTGCCGGCAATGAACACCAGGGCACCTAACCCTCCCAGCGCACGGCCGATGTTGATCATATCGGCGCACAGGGGCAGCATCTCATCGTAGAGATTATCAAGTAGCTGCTGAAGGGAGGCAACCGGAATGGACACCTGAAGCAGCAAGGAAGAGAGGAATAGCAGCATGGCAGTGGTTAGTTGGAAAGGCCGTAGAGTTGTTTGAGAAGTTGACTGTCGCGGGCTGCTTTTGATTGCTGGGTAGCAATAGCTTGATTGCGCTTGGTGAAGTAGGCCACCAATTCATATTGATGCGTTACCTTATCGGAAATGCGGTTGATGAACTTCAGTCGCTGGGCATCGGTCATCTTCGCGGCGTCGGGGGTAAGAATGGTAGTCAGATCATCGAGTAGCCCGACGTTCTCCGTCATGAGCACCGTGTAGCCCTTCACCATGCCCTGAATCTGGTTCGGGGTCAGGTAAGGATTCTGCCGCAGCTGACTGATATTCTGCGTGTAGAGATTCAGGATGCGGTCCTGATAGGTCCAGATGGTTTTTACCCGGCGATAGTCGCGCACCACCGAGTTGATTTGCAGCAGGCTCGTGTACCATTCCTCGTGCATCAAAGCCGTTTGGTCGGTCATCGTTTTGATGATGGCCTGGGTGTTGGTGCCTTTCTTGACGATGGTGTTGCCCAACTCGCGTAGGGTAGTCAAGAAGCCTTGGTGAACAGCTTGCTTGGAGGCCTGCTTTTCGGCAATAGGCATCCAGACAATGGCTTGAGCGCGGGCCTCGGGGCGGAACAGCATCAGCAGTAGTAGGGGTAAAAGCTTTCTCATCACTTAGTTAGCCCGTAGAGCTGTTTGAGGGTTTGCATATCCTTATCGTCTTGCGCCTGTTGCAGGGAGATGGCCATGTTGCGGCGGGTGAAGTAGCTGACCAGATCGTATTGATGGGTCACCTTGTCGTCGAGCTGGTCAATCAGCTCCATGCGTTCGGCATCGGTCATCTTCGACTTCAGCGGCGAGACGATGGCCGTCAGATCATCTAGGTAAGAAGCCGACTCCTGGATCAGCACGGTATAGCCGCGTACCATACCCTGCACTTGCGCCGGGGTCAGGTGCGAATCCTGCTTAAACTTGCCGATGTAGTTGGAGTAGATCGTGATGATAGCCGTCTGCCGCTCGAAAATGTGCTGCACGCGCCGGTAGGTTTTGATGGTGTTGCTGACCTGCAGTAAGCCGTCGTACCAGTTCTTGGCCAGCAGCATGTTCTTCTCGGTGAAGCCCTTCGTCAGTACTTGCTCGACTACGCCCTCATTCACGAGGGTATTAGCCTTGGTGCTGAGAGCTTTCAATGTGGCTTGCAAACCAGTTTGGATGAAGTTGGTGCCTTCCAGAATGGGCGCGGAAACCACTGCCTGGGCGTGCGCGGCGGGCGTACCAAGAAGGCAAAGCGCGGCCATACACAGGAAAATCTGTGTCTTTTTCATACCCTGAAATGTGCTTAGTGACTTTTGTTAAGGCTGGGCTATTCGTGGCCCCACATATTGCGCATCAGCCGTTTGTTGGTGGCCGTTTGCTCTTTTTGGGCCAGTGCCGCGGCCGTTCGTTTACCGTAGTATTTCACCAAGGCCAGTTGATGCGTTTCCTTGTCGGCCAGGTCAGAGACGTATTTCAACTGCTCCGCTTCGCTCATGCTCGTGCCTGCCGCCAAGTTGGATAGCTCCTGCACGTTGGCGGTACTTTCGTCAACCAACTTTTTATACCCGGTTCGGATGCCTTGAGCTTGGTCTACTGACGCCATTGGGTGCGCAACCAGCTTGGGTTCCTGAGTCGCCACTTCCTGTAAAATCTCGGCGTGGGTACGGTAGATGCTTTCCGTTCTGGGATTGAGCTTGATCGTGTTCGGTACGTCACTCTTATACCAAGTGTGCACTACCTGCACGTAGGAAGAATCACTAGTCTGCACGAGCAACTGCTTGATGGAAGCTGTAACGCGGGCCTCGGCCTCTTTGGAAGCAGCATCTTGCCCGCAACTGGAAAGCAGCAACAGGCCGGATAGAAGAAAGGAATAAGGCGTTTTCATAGTCGTAGTAGGTGGTATTTTGGGTGGTCAGGGACTTCCTTTCCGGTTTACCCTGCTTCGCGCAGCTCCTGGGCGTAGGATTGAATGGCGGCTTCCATGCTCAGCCCAGATTTTACTTTGTTGAAGAGTACTATTTTTTCGGCCTGCTCCGTGGTGTAGGTAACGTACTCTTCCTTGGATACCTCTACCCCGTACACCGTCGCGACAGTGGTACCCAGGCCAATATACACCTCGTTGTAGCGCACGTTCTGGCGGCGGTCCTGGTTGATGCTGAGCACCAAGGCCTTCTGCTTCTCCGACAGGGCCAACACTTCCTGAATCTCATCGAACTTCCCCATGAACTTGCGCAAGTCCAGTAGGATCATGCAGTCGGACTGGGTGATGATGGTGTCCTTCACGACGGGGTTATCCAGAATGTCTTTCACCTCCTGCGTCACCACCACGGCTTCACCCTGAAACTTGCGCACCGTTTTGAATAGATACTTCAGGTAGTCAGCCATCGCCGGTGTAGCAATGGCTTTCCAGGCCTCTTCAATCAGAATCATCTTCCGTACGCCCTCCAGCTGCCGCATCTTTTGCAGGAAGGTATCCATGATGACCAGCGTCACCACGGGGAAGAGAATCGGGTGGTCCTTGATGTTGTCGATTTCAAAGACGATAAACGACTCCCGCGTAAGGTCAAGCTGCTGCTCTGAGTTTAGTAGATAGTCATACTCCCCGCCGCGGTAGTAGGGCTTAAGCACGTACAGGAAGTTGTGCATGTCGAAGTCCTGCTCCCGTACCTTTTCTGTGTCGAGGTAGCTCTTGAAGGGCCCTTGCAGAAACTCGTAGAACGTGTTGAAGCTGGCCTGGATATCGGTATTAGCAGCTAGCCACTGGTAGTACTGGGTGAGCGCCGACGAGATGGACACGTACTCGGATTGCGAAACATCTTCGTTTTCCCGCTTCCACAGCATCACCAGCAGGTTATGTAGGCTCAACCGCTTCTCCACATCGGGACTACCCACTACAAAAAAGGGGTTGAAGCTGATCGGCTTCTTTTCTTCGTAGGTGAAGTACACGCCCTTACGCAGTTCACACAGACCCTTATAGCTGTTGCCGGTATCGACAATCAGCACGTGCGACCCTTGTTCGTGGTACTGCCGGACCATGCCGTTGGTGAAGAAGGATTTGCCACTACCGGAACCACCCAGCACGAACTTGTTGCGATTGGCAATGATACCTTTTGTACGGGGCTCATCGGAAATATCCACGTGCACCGGCTTACCGGTGATGCGGTCAGAGAGCTTGATACCGAACGGGCTGCTGGAGTTACGATAGTTGGTTTCAACGCTCCACAGGCAGCAGGCCGGTTCGGCAAACGTGTAGAAGGTTTCCTCGCTGGGGAAGTCGCCGGCGTTGCCCGGAATTCCGGCCCAAAACAGCGCGCCAATGTCCACGGTGTTTTCCCGCGCTTTGCACCCCATCAGCGTAATGCCCCCCCCTACCCTCTCCCGCAGTTCCTTCAACTCGGCTTCGCGTTCTGTCCAGGCGAAGACATTGGCGTGCGCCCGCACCGGGAGCTTCTGCTCCGAGTGCGCCTCGTTCAAGTACTGGTCGTAGAATTCCTTGTTGATGGCGTTCTGCCGCGAGTAGAGCGATAAGGCGTTCAGGTTGTCGCGCTTCTTCTCGAAGGTCTTGAGCGTCTTGGCCGGATCATCGACAAACAGATACTGATTGTAGAGGTGGTTGCAGTTGAGGCTAAGGCCGACGGGGGAGGAGAAGCCCACGAAGAAGTTCGTGTAGTCGGTGCTCAGGTTGCTGTGCCGCGCGCTGGTGCTCAGGGCCATCGGCAGATCATCCAGGTTGCCCAGCGAGTAGCACTGGCAGATCTTGTGTCCTACCTTCAGCCCTTGCGTGAAATCTAAATCGGTCATGGGAGCCACGTCACTCATGTTGAGCGAGAGGTACTTTTCCAGCAGACCGGTTTTCTTCTCCGTGCCGGTCAGCTCCTCATCCGTCAACTGGGTAAAGCCAATACCAGCATCCGACAGCACACGCACAAACTGCCCCACAGCATTGAAAAAGCTACTCAAGAGCTTCTCGTTCATCATCTCCTTCGGAACGATCTTCGAACGCGAAAGCAGGGTAGAAAGGCTCGTCCAGTTTTCGCGGCTGCTGGGCGTTTTGGTCAGAAAGAGGTAGCAGTAGTGATTGAGAAACGGCCGCTCGTTGAAATTACGCTCGTAGGCGTGCGAGAGCATGGTAGCCTCTTCTTCGAAGGAGGCCGTGTACTTGTCCTCTACAAACCAATCCTGCTTGTGCACCACCGTATGGTTCGGTAGCAGCCGCACCGCTTTCACGAAGGCAGAATGCAGCGCCTCGTAATCGTGCTGGGCCAAGGTGTAGATTTCCGGAAGGTTCAAGCGGAAGGCGACGGTTACGTCCCCGTTCTTGCTGATCAGACAGTCCGATTCTATTTTGTAGATGGGCTGCTTTTGCTCCAGGGTAGCCGAGGGTAGAAGGAGGTTGCTCATGGGCGCTGTAAATCTTTAAACAGGCGGGTATTACGACTCACGATACGCAGGGGCTGGCGGCCTTTTGCCTGTTGCTTCATGGCGCCGTGCTCCCCGTACTTGGCACTGAGGGCAAATACTCGGGTGATCCAGAAGAAGGCAAAGCCAATAGCCAGCGGCAACGTCAAGTAGGAACTGACGCCGGCGACGTGCAGGGCGATGTAGCCCAAGAACACGCCGCCGAGTCCACCCAGGAGCATAAAGATGTAGCGAGAGCCGACCAATCCCTTGAATTCGACGGGCTTGTTGACGCCCTTGTTCAGCGGGTAGTGGCTCATCGGCTTACAGGAAGAAGGCCCGTAGAACGGTGGCCACTACTACCAGGAAGATGCAGCTGCCAAACCAGCTCATGGCAGTTTTCTGCGTATCCTGGTCGCCGCTGTTCCACTTCGAGAATACTTTCACGGCACCTACTAGGCCCACCACGGCACCAATGGCGTAGATGAGGGTTGTGGCCGGATCAAAGTAGCTCGTTACCTGAGCCGTGGCCTCCTGAATGCCAGCGGCGCCGTTGCCCTGGGCAAGCGAAGCGGTGGTGGATGCCAGCATAACAGCGGCTGTGCATAGGGCGGTAAGACGGGCACGCAGGCGAGAGCGAATGATTAAATGGTTAGCCATAACAAGAAAGAAGAAGGTGAAAAGAAGTTGAGGAATGGTGAAAAAATACTAAATCATTTAGTCCGTTATCCGGCCGGCATATCTGCAAACAGAGCGGCCGTTATTTGCTGAGAATTCTGGTTACTTGTTTTATAAAATGCAGCAATTAGCTCAGTGTTTGCGAGTGCTGGTACTTCCTTGATAAGCTCTTCCTGGGTGATTTCTCCATCTGCTGCCAAGCTTAAATAGTCGTTGAGCTGCGTTACGCCTACTGTAAAGTCTTGCTCTAAATCATCCTGAGCCGCTTCGGCGGTATAGGGCTGTTCCGCCTCAGTAAATTTAGTGCTTTTTTCATTTGCATCAACAAAGCTAGGATTAATATCAATTGATATTTCTACTTCTTCATTCTCCCCATCTTCAGTTTCAGTAGTGCCTACTTCGGCTGACTGCTCAGCTTCTTCCTCGGCAGAATCCTTTTCTGAGGTTTGCGTTTCGGACTCGTCGGTAGTGAGTTCCGCTGGGGAAGTAAAAAGTAGGGTAGCGGGCCGTGGGATCAGGGGGCCTTTACTGGGCAACCGATTGGACGGGCTTAGCGCAGAAGAAGTGTCTACTACTGGCTTCCTGCTTACCAATGCTTTCAACTCCTGACGGTAATAGATTGCGGCCACATACAGGTAGTACAGCACCAGTAGGGTGGCCACAACGCCCAGATACTGCGGCCAGGTGATCATTTTGAACATGGTAAAGAAAGTTACTAGTGGATGAAAAAAGCAAAGCAGTGGCTAAGGCACTGGGTTTTAGTGCCTGAAAAGCAATTAGTTATACAGGGGTGTTAGTAGGGCAGGCGTTTCTTCTTCTGGTTCTCTACACTGTCGAGAAAGCCGCGAATGTCCTTGCCGTAGATTTCGAAATGATGGTTGACGATGTTGATGATCAGATCGGATAGCCCAACGCCATCTACCGACTTGGTGATGACGGATAGCGCCTCGTGGGTGTCCTCATCCACGTAGATGGTTTTTGGCTTGCGGCCTCGAACCGGCACCAGAAAGGCTTCGGTATAGTTGGCGTGCTCTGTTAGGGGTTCGGCCGCCACGCGTGTTTTTTTTCCCTTTGGTTTACGTTCTGTATCAGGGTTCTTATGAGCAGGAGCTTCCGCAACTGCCGGAGGCTCTTTCGTTTCTTCTGCCGGTTGCGTTGGGGTTTCAGCAGTGGGCGTGGGTTCCTCGGCGGGGGTAGGGCGGTTAGCAACGAATGCCATCACGTTGCGCAGGTTGGGAGCTGGTTTAGTGGCCATTGGATAGAACGTTACAGGGCTTCGTTGGTAGTTGAGGCAGTATCTT
>NZ_JAGETX010000020.1:0-55723 GCF_017589435.1 Hymenobacter defluvii | reverse complement strand
GCTGAAGAAAACAAGCCAACCGATCAGGTTTTCGGTCAGATTGCTATTGATGCGATTTTCACGCCTATCAAAAACGTGAAATACAGCATTGAAAATACCCGCGTAGAGCAGAAGACAGACTACGAGCGTCTGTTGGTTGAGATTCAAACTGACGGCTCAATCCATCCGGAGGAAGCACTGAAAGGTGCTGCCAACATTCTGATTCAGCACTTCATGCTGTTCTCTGATAATACGATGACTTTTGAATCGGCTAAGCCCGAAGAAGAAGAAACTGTAGACGAAGAGACGCTGCACATGCGCAAGGTTTTGAAAACGCCATTGGCGGATATGGACCTGAGCGTGCGTGCTTACAATTGCCTCAAGGCTGCCGACATCAAAACGTTAGGCGATTTGGTGCAGCTGGACATGAGCGACATGATGAAGTTCCGCAACTTCGGTAAGAAGTCGTTGACGGAGTTGGAAAACCTCGTGGAGGAAAAGGGTCTGACTTTCGGGATGGATCTGGGCAAATATCGCCTCGACGAAGACTAGTCTTGAATAGCCGAATGGCTGGACTGTTAAGAGGTTGCTCGATGAGCATACCGCCAACGGTTCGGCCATTCGGCTATTCACTTATTACAGAATACACACTTTTTTCACCAGTAAGCCCTGAGGGGCGTCGGTACTAATGTGGAGGCAGCTAGGCTGCTTACCCGCCGTGGCCGGCATCCGCAAGCTTACATTTTCTCTCTTTTATGCGTCACGGTAAATCTATCAACCACTTGGGTCGTACTACGTCCCACCGCAATGCGATGCTGTCGAACATGGCAATTTCGCTGATTCAGTACAAGCGTCTGACCACGACGGTAGCAAAAGCTAAAGCCCTGCGCCAGTTCGTAGAGCCGCTGCTGACTAAGGCAAAGAATGATACTACGCACTCGCGTCGTACCGTATTTGCTACCTTGCAAAGCAAAGAAGCTATCAAAGAACTGTTTGGCGACGTAGCGGCTAAAATTGCTGGCCGTCCGGGTGGTTACACCCGCATCATCAAATTGAGCCAGAACCGTCTGGGCGACAACGCTGAAGTGTGCATCATTGAGCTTGTAGACTACAATGAAACGCTACTAGAGGCGAAGAACGCCGGTGAAGCTAAGACGACTACCCGCCGTTCGCGTCGTGGTGGTAAGAAAGCTACCGATGATACCACTACCAGCGCCACTGAAGTAAGCGGTGAAGCTATTGCTCCGAATGCTACTGTGGAAGTTTCGGCTCCCGCAGATACCCCTACCACCACTGTGCAAGAAGGTGAAAGCCGCGAAGAAGCACAGGAGCGTGACGAAGAAGCTGCTTCGTAAGCAACTGCTCTGAAACGAAAAGGACTGGCCGCAAGCCAGTCCTTTTTTGTTGTTTGCCTACACGGCATGGATAAGAAGAGTACAGCTTCCCTGTCGAATTTCTTACCTTGCCCCACCAAAACACCCCGTTTGCTGCTGTTTCGCTCAACAGCTGGCGGCTACCCTACCACTTTTCAACCTCTCATACTTTTCAACATGAGCATTATCACCTCCATTCACGCTCGGCAGATTTTTGACTCTCGCGGTAATCCTACCGTGGAAGTAGACGTGACGACAGATTCTGGCGCTACTGGTCGGGCTGCCGTGCCTTCGGGTGCCAGCACGGGTAAGCACGAAGCCGTAGAACTGCGCGACGACGATAAGTCGAAGTACATGGGCAAAGGCGTGCTGAAGGCTGTGGACAACGTGAATACCAAGATTGCAGAAGAACTGATTGGTTTCTCGGTGTATGAACAGGCGTTGCTCGACAAAATCATGCGCGAGCTGGATGGCACACCGAATAAGGCAAACCTGGGTGCCAACGCCATTTTGGGCGTATCGCTGGCTGCTGCTCGTGCGGCGGCGCAGGATGCCGGTATGCCACTCTACCGCTATGTAGGTGGGGTAGGGGCTAATACGCTGCCCGTGCCCATGATGAACATTCTGAACGGCGGCTCGCACGCCGATAACTCCATCGACTTTCAGGAGTTCATGATCATGCCAGTCGGTGCGCCTTCGTTCTCGGAAGCGCTGCGCTGGGGCACTGAAATCTTCCACAACCTCAAAAACGTGCTGAAAAAGCAGGGACTGAGCACGAACGTGGGTGACGAAGGTGGTTTTGCACCGAACATCAAATCCAACGAAGACGCTATTAAAGTAGTGTTACAAGCTATTGAGGCAGCTGGCTACAAGCCCGGTGACGACGTAATGATTGCCATGGACGCCGCGGCATCAGAGTTCTACTCCGATGGTCACTACCACTTCAAGAAGAGCACCGGCGATAAGCTGACTTCTTCGGAAATGGTAGCTTACTGGACCGACTGGACCAAGAAGTACCCCATCATCAGCATTGAGGATGGTATGGACGAGGACGATTGGAGCGGCTGGAAGAGCCTGACCGACAGCATCGGCTCGACTACCCAGTTGGTAGGCGACGACTTGTTTGTGACCAACGTAGAGCGCTTGCAGCGTGGTATTGACGAGAAGATTGCCAACTCCATTCTCATCAAGGTAAACCAGATTGGTACCCTCACCGAGACGATTGATGCCGTGAACCTGGGCCGTCGCAATGGCTACAAGAGCATCATGTCGCACCGCTCGGGCGAGACGGAAGACAGCACTATTGCTGACCTGGCCGTAGCGCTGAACACGGGTCAGATTAAGACGGGCTCTGCTTCGCGCTCCGACCGTATGGCTAAGTACAACCAGTTGCTTCGCATTGAGGAAGAACTAGGCGAAACTGCTTACTTCCCCGGCAAAAAAATGTAAATCACGGGTTCTGCTGCTTAGCAGGATTTCACTGATTCCATGAGAATGGCACCGTTGCTTTCGAGCGGCGGTGCCGTTTTTGTTGTCAGCGGTATCAACTGAAATCTTGATATTTGTGGTAGGCGCCTGCTTTGGGGCGTTTCCTACCTTGTTCTACTTGCTATGAGCCTGCTCGACGTATTTCACCGTGTGCCCCGCTTTTTGCGCAGTTTCTACTTCTTGGCGGGAATGGGCTTTTTGGTGTGGATGTTCGTCTTCGATGCTAATGACTTGGTGAAGCAATACGATATGTACGCCAAATGGCGCGATTTGCAAACCGAGCGTGATTACTACCTTAAAAATATTGAGCAGGTGAAGCAGGACCGCGCCGAACTATTGAGTAGCCCTGAACTGCTAGAAAAATTTGCCCGCGAAAAGTATATCATGAAACGGCCGGGAGAAGACGTGTTCATTCTAGTGCCGCAGGAGGAAGAATAAGCCGCAAAAGCCGGTGCCAGCCAACGCAGCACCGGCTTTTGCAGTAACAAGGACATGGTCTATTTTACCCAGTTGTTGCGAACAGCTCTTTTTACCTGTCTATTATTCGTTTGTGGTAGCTTGCTGCTGGCAGCGGAGCTACCTCCTAAAAAAGCGTCGCAAGTGCAGCTGACGCGGAAGTTCTTGCTGACGGTGTTGCAAGGCAAATACCGCGACGCCTACCCCCTCCTGACTCCCGAAACCCGCCAACGCTTGACTACCGCTCAGTTCCGTACGGATAGCCGCGTACTGTATGAGCAAGGAAAGCGGTTTGGGCCGCGCATCACGCTCTACAAGCTAGGGTTTCGCATTGGCGACGATCAGAAGGCGCATCCGTTCTACCAATTCCACTTTGCCAGCGACACGCTTCGGCCAAAGCCGCAGGTGCTGTTAGACGTTAGCTTCCGAGATTCGACCGCTACTCAGGTGCTGACGTTTGGGATGGTGCCGGCGCCGCAGAAACAGAAAAGAAAATAGAGTAGGAAACACTGTCATCCTAAACGCAGCGGAGCGCAGTGAAAGACCCTATCACGCTAGAACGACTGACGTGCCAACGACTCGTCTTGACGTGATAAGGTCTTTCACTGCGCTCCGCTGCGTTCAGGATGACAAGAAGTTTCCTACTCTATTTTCTTGCCCGACATAGCTTGTTTGATAGAAATGTTCATCACGCGCTCGGCGAAGGGGCGGGTGTATTCTTCCAGCGTGTCCATGGCCTTCAGGATGGTATCCTTGTCGTTGGTGGCGAGGCTTTCGCGCAGAACTTCGGTGAGGGCCGCCGTTTGGGTGATTTCCGTTTCTTCGAGGTATTGCGAATTCTTGTTGACAAACCGCTCTACCTGATACAGCAGCTGGTCGGCGGCGGTGCGGGCCTCAATCACCATGCGGGCCGATACATCGTCGCGGGCGTAAGTGAGCGAGTCTATAAGCATTTTCTCTACCTGCTCGTCGGTGAGGCCGTACTGGGGCTTGATTTCGACTTGTTGGCTGACGCCTGAGCGTAGTTCAATAGCTTCTACCTTCAGAATACCGTCGGCGTTCAAGATAAAGTTGACATCTACCTTGGGTAGGCCGGCGGGCATAGCCGGGATGCCGCTCAGCACGAACTCTCCCAGCTTGCGATTTTCCTTCACCAAATCTCGCTCGCCCTGGTACACAGATACCTTGAGGTTGACTTGCCCATCCACAGAAGTGGTATACTGGCGGCCAGCCTTGGTCGGAATCTTGGAGTTGCGCGGGATGATGGAGTCCATCAAACCGCCCATGGTTTCGATGCCCAGCGTGAGGGGCGTTACGTCGAGTAGAAGCACGTCGCGGCGGTTTCCGGCCAGGATGTCGGCTTGAATGGCGGCCCCTAAGGCTACCACTTCATCGGGGTGCAGCGAATTATTGGCGGGCTGTTGGAAAAAGGCCGATACAGAATCGTATACCAAGGGCACACGGGTAGAGCCGCCTACCAGCAACACCGCATCCAGGTCTTTGGGGGTGAGTTTCGCGTCGGATAAGGCCTGCTGACAAGCATCCATTGTTCGGCGCACCAGAGGTGTGATTAGCTCATTGAACTTCGCCTTGCTTAAGGGTAGGCGCACCTCATCAAATATCACCTCAAACTCGTCGTTTTGACTGAGGTGGCGTTTGGCCTGCTCGGCCAACAGGCGTAGTTGCTGCTGAGCCGTTACGTTTTGGAACAACAGGGGAGAGAGCTGGTACTCGGTAGCCCAGTAGTGGTAGATGGCCTGATCGAGGTCGTCGCCACCGAGGTAGGTGTCGCCGTTGGTGCTTAGTACTTCGAAAATGCCTTGCTGAATGCGCAGAATTGAGATATCAAACGTGCCACCTCCCAGATCATAAACGGCCACAGTTTTTTCCTCGTCGGGCGAGAGACCGATGCCGTAAGCCAGTGCGGCGGCGGTAGGTTCGTTCACGATACGTAGCACCTCCAAGCCTGCCAAACGGCCCGCGTCGCGGGTAGCTTGGCGCTGCGAGTCGTTGAAATACGCCGGCACGGTGATAACAGCGCGGTTAACGGGCGTTTTCAGGGCGTGCTCAGCGCGCTGGCGCAACTCTTTCAGAATCTCCGCCGATAACTCGATGGGCGAGTAGAACTGTTCACCTACCCGTACCTGTACTAAGCCTTCCGAATTATCATCGATAATCTTGTAGCCCAGCTGGTCGGCGTGGTTGCCTAGGTCTTGATAGGCTTTTCCTAGCAGGCGCTTCACCGAGTAAATCGTGTTCTGCGGGTCAGTAAGCAAATATTGCTTGGCCTCGGTACCCACAATAGGCGCGGTACCATCGGTCGGGAAGTGCACTACCGACGGCACAATAGTGCCTCGGCCTTGGTCGTTGATGGCCACGGGCTGGCGGGTTTCCGGGTGAATGTAGGCCACCAGCGAATTGGTAGTACCCAGATCAATTCCAACAATAATTTCTTCCTGTTGCAGGCTCCCGGTGGAGAGGTTGATTGCGACTTTAGCCATAAGATGCGAAAAGCAGCGCGCCAAGCGCGCGATGAGGCGAACGGTAGGAGTATAGGTGTTTGATTACCTATACGAATAAAAGAACCGGTGCGGGCGCGCAAAAGTAACGAAGAAACAACGCCGGGGTAGTTGGGCAGTTGGTCAATCTCGGGGTGATATTCCCAAAGGGAAGTATTTTCCTTGTGCTTACCCTACCGTGAGATAGAAGGTGCCAGATTACTTAATGAATAGAATTTCAGAAGTAGTGCTAAGCTATACTGTGCCGCTTTCAAGTAGGGGCCTGGGTCGCGAACTTGTTCAATAGCAAGTGGAACAAGGCATGGTTCGAGACTAAACGCCAGCTATGCGGCAAAATTACCCCTGTGTAGGAGCTGCATCGTATGGTGGGTGGCCGTTTTACATGAAGCTGAATACAGGCGCGTCTTTTTAAATTTTTTGGTGGCGAAGCTAGTCGAAAAGGCCTCTGGAAGATGCCATGACAATATAGGGTCGTCCTAATAAAATGAAGTAGGCGGAAACTGAATCATCCGTTAACATTGTTCGTATAGGAGCAGATAAGCACCAGGCAAATGTGTTGGTGCTTTTTTCTTCCAGTAAGAACCTTACTCCCAATGGAAAAGCCGAGTGTAGTACATCGTCAGCGACTGAAGCGCCGGGCCAAGCGGCTCACGCGTCGAATTATGCCTTTTGTGGCCGCCTTGTTTCTGGCCACGCCGGTAGCGGCACCCGTCAGCAAAACGCTGGCGCGCGCTCGTACGCACCAAACCCTACCCACGGCCGAGGAGATGCGCGCCACTTTCCTGAATCAGCGGTTCGACAAGCTGTATCAGGATATGAACTTGGAAGCGCAGGGTATGCAATTCGGTGTGTTTGAGAAAGCTATGACCGGCTACCTCAACTTAAAAAAGGCCGATAAGCTGGGTGAGAAAGACCGCCTGACGGTTATCGATTTCAGCCTACCTTCCACTGAAAAGCGCCTGTGGGTGCTGGACCTGGACAGCAAACAAGTACTTTTCCACACGCTGGTAGCGCACGGCCACAACTCTGGCGAAAACATGGCGACCAACTTTTCCAACGAAAACGAGTCGAATATGAGCAGCTTGGGTTTCTATGTGACGCAGGCTGAGTACGTGGGTAAACATGGCCGCTCTCTGAAGCTGGTAGGCCTCGATGAAGGCTACAACGACAATGCGCTGAAGCGCTCCGTTGTGATGCACGGCGCCGATTATGTGAGCGAAGACTTTATTCGGCAGTATGGCCGTTTGGGTCGCAGCCTGGGTTGCCCGGCCTTACCCATGGACCAATACGCACAGATTATTGATGCAGTAGGCGGGCATACGTGCTTGTTTTTGAACGGCAACGATGCTTCTTACAGTTCGCACTACCTTGATCAAAACGTAGCCGCACAGGCCCTGGCCGCTGCAAATTCTAATACAGGACAACTGATTTAATTTCAGACTACTCCTAATCGTAAACAGCCGCTGCGAAAAATTCGCGGCGGCTGTTTGCGTTGGTAGCACAGGTTGTTTTTACAAAGTAATCCCAAACTTCTGCCCTACAGTTTCCAAGTCTTTCACCACGGGGTCGAGAAGCGGAATGCCTTCCAGCAGCCGCTTGGTCGACGATTCGCGCTCTGGGTCGCCAGGAATAAGCACTTGCTGGCCAGGCACGGCGCGGGCGTTGCGGAAGGTGGAAATCCAATTGTCCATGTGTGCTTTGAACTCGTCGGCGGGGCGGAAGGCGTCTACGCGCATCGCCCCGAAGAAGTGCCCAATGCCCTGGCCCACCGGATCGACGGGCGGTTGCAGAAACGCCACGAAGGGCGGCACCCACGGCCCGTAATTGGCTCCGCTGAGCACTGCCGAAAAAATATCGACCACGCTACCCAGGCAGTAGCCCTTGTGTGAGCCGGTTTCGCCGCCCAGCGGTTGTAGGGCGCCACCATCCTTTAGCTCATTCGGGTTGGTTGATACGTTGCCGTCCTTGTCCTGAATCCAGCCGGTAGGGGCGGGTTGGTTCTTGCGTTGCAGAATTTCCAGCTTGCCGTTGGCAGCAGTAGTGGTAGCAAAGTCCGCCACAAAGTCGGGCTGCTCAGCGGCCGGAATGGCTACGGCAATGGGGTTAGTGCCCAGCAATCGGTCGAGGGAGTGGGTAGGAGCCACCAGGGGCGAGGCGTTGGTCATGGCCAGCCCAATCATATCGTGCGCCAGCGCCTTCATGGCATGGTAGCCCGCAATACCGAAGTGGTTGGAGTTGCGCACCGATACCCAGCCCGTGCCCGCCACGCGCGCTTTCTCAATAGCCACCTCCATGGCCTTGGGCGCTACCACCAGGCCCAGGCCTCCGTCGCCATCCACCACGGCCGTACTGGGCGTTTCGTAGGTGACTCCCACGCGGGGGGTAGGGTTGATGCGGCCGGCTTCCCAAAGTCGCACATAGCCAATCAGCCGCGCCACACCATGCGAGTCTACTCCGCGCAAGTCGGCCGCCAGCAGGCTTTCGGTGGCTAGGGTCGCATCGGCCTGCGGGCAGCCCATGCTGCGGAACACGTTTTCGGTGAAGGTGAAAAGATGGTTGTAGGAGAAGGTCATGTGGTTGTGAAGCTATTTCTGTGAAAGAACGTCATGCTAAGCGCAGCGTAGCGGAGTCGAAGCATGACAGGGTTGCTATGACGCCAACATCTCTGCCAGCATGCCTTCTTTCAAAGCGTAAGCCGAGGCAATAATCTGCGTGAGACTATAGGTTTGCAGCACGTAGTCGATAAGGACACTGGCCACCACAATCATATCGGCGCGCATAGGCAGCATACCAGGTAGGGCACGACGGCCAGCATTATCCAGGGTGCGGAATAGGCGGTAGCTTTCGTAGAAACTTTCCGACGAGAGGGTAGTAGCCGGCGGTGGGGTAGGGCGCGGCTCGCCCACACGGGCGGCGTGCATGTCGGCCAGCGTATCGAAGGTGCCCGACGAGCCTACCAGCACCGTAGGCTGGTACTGCTGCACAGCCGCCGTAAGGGGCGCCAGCGCGGTAGCCAAGTAGGCCTGCTCGTCGGCAATATCAGAGGGTAGGAGGGGGTCGTGGCGGAAAAACTGGTCCAGCAGCCGTTGCCCGCCAATCTCGAAGCTCTGCTTCCAGAAAATGGTATCGGCATCGGCAATGATAAACTCCACCGAGCCGCCGCCAATGTCCATCAGTAAATGGCGAGTACTACCCAGTGGCACGGCCTGCCGGATGCCGTAGGCAATCAGCTCGGCCTCGCGGGCGCCGTCTATAACGTCTACCTGAATGCCCGTTTCCTCGAACACAAGCTGCACAAACTCGCGGCCGTTGCGGGCCACGCGCACGGCGCTGGTGGCAGTGGCGCGCACTTCGGTTACTTGGTGCAGTTCTATTTCCTCTTTGAAGCCTTGTAGCGTATGCAGGGCACGGTCCATGGCGGCGGGCTGCAACTCGCCCTTGCTCACCCCGCCTTCGCCCAGCTTCACGCCGGCTTTGGTGCTCAGCAACGTTTTGGGCGCTACATGCGCAGCCTCGGGCAGCTCCACAATCAGCAGGTGAAAGGTATTAGTGCCCATATCAATCAGGGCAAGGCGACGGTGGCGGGTTGGGTGCATAGGTAGGGGCACGTTACGCACCCATTGTTTTTGGGTGCGTTTTGGCTAGGGACAGGACAAAATAACAGTTGTTCAACGAGGGGCGCGCAACGTGCTCCTAGGTAGCAAATCGGCAGAAGGTGCCCAGCGGCAGCTTGCGCTGGCCTTGGTCGTGCAGGTAGATTTCCCCGATTTCGCGCTGCCCAGCCGACACGCCGAAGATGGCGGTGGTCAGATTGTCCAGAATCAACGCCGAAAAGCCCAGCGAATACAGGTTAATCAGAAAGAAATGATCTTGTGGGTCTAGCAACTCGCGGCAGAGCTTGAGCATCTCGTTCAGTTCGTCTTCCAGCTGCCATTTTTCGCCGTTGGGGCCGCGGCCGTAGGCGGGCGGGTCCAAGATCAAGCCCTGGTATTTGTTGCCCCGCTTCACCTCGCGGCGCACGTACTTCATGGCATCTTCCACCAGCCAGCGCACACCGTCAATGCCCGATGCTTCCATGTTGTCGCGGGCCCAGAAATTTACTTGCTTCACCGAGTCGAGGTGCGTCACGTCGGCACCGGCGGCGCGGGCGGCCAGGGTAGCGGCACCCGTGTAGGCAAACAGGTTCAGCACCCGCGGGGTAGGGGCACGGCGCTTTTTGGTTTGCTCGAATATAAAACGCCAGTTGGGGTCCTGCTCCGGAAACAGCCCCACGTGCTTGAACGACGACAAGCCCAACCGAAATTTCAGGTGCAGGTCGCCCTGATCGTAATTGATTACCCACTGCTCAGGCATGCTGGGCTTCAGCTTCCACTGGCCGCGTTCCTGGCTGCCTTTCTCGCGGGTGAAAGTAGCGTGGGCGCGCTGCCACTCCGAAGCCGGCAGGTGCGGATCCCAGATAGCCTGCGGCTCGGGTCGGGCCAGAATGTATTGGCCGAAGCGCTCCAGTTTCTCGAAGTTGCCTGCGTCCAGCAGTTCGTAGTCAGGCCAGGTGCCGGTGGTAAGGAAAGAGTACATAGCCACAAAGGTAGGGAGTAGGGTAGAACGCCGCGCCGTATCTTTGCAACATGACGACCACGCAGCTTTCCTTCTTCAAGTACCAAGGCACCGGCAACGACTTCGTGATGGTAGATGACCGGGCCAATCAGTTCGACGCCGCCAACCACCAGCTCGTGCACCGCCTCTGCGACCGGCGCCGCGGCATTGGGGCGGATGGCTTGATTTTGCTGCGTCTGCATCCCGAGTACGATTTCGAGATGGTGTACTTCAATGCCGACGGGCATCTGGGCTCTATGTGCGGCAACGGCGGACGCTGCACCGTAGCCTTTGCCCGCCAGGTAGGCGTAATTGATACCACCGCCCGTTTCCTGGCCGCCGACGGCCCCCACGAGGCCAGTATCGACGCCGACGGCACCGTGCACCTGCGTATGCAGGACGTAGCCGGGCAAGAAGAAGTAGCGGCTCACGACGGTGTATTTCTGAATACCGGCTCGCCCCATCTCGTACGGTTCTTACCCGCTGAGTCCTTGGCTGCCTTCAATGTGTTTGCTGAGGGTAGGGCCGTGCGCTATGGCGCGCTCTACGCCGATAAAGGCACCAACGTCAACTTCGTGGAAGAACCTAGCGCGCCTGATGCGCCCTGGCAGGTGCGCACCTACGAGCGCGGGGTAGAAGACGAAACTCAGAGCTGCGGCACCGGCGTAACGGCCGTAGCGCTGGCCGCCTCACGGCGCGGTGCCGGCAGCCCCGTGCACCTGCGCACACCCGGCGGCGACCTGCGCGTGGCCTTCCAGACGCATTCTGACGGCTCGTTTACCAATATCTACCTCAGCGGCCCCGCTACCCGCGTGTTCGACGGAACCATCGAAATAGCGTAGCTTGGCTCAAAAGAACGTCATTTCGACCACAGGGAGAAATCTCGCGTGCTGATGGTAGATACTACCTGATGTCAGCACGCGAGATTTCTCCCTGCGGTCGAAATGACGTTCTTTTGGCTCGTCTTATTACCAGTAGTTTAGTCTCTATTCGCGAATTTCTATTTTGAGTTGATGCTGCGTTGTCCATTAGTGAGCTTGCGGGCGCTGGAAAAATCGGATTTAGACTTTCTCTATCAACTCGAAAACGACCCCGTGATTTGGGGCGTGTCTGACACGCTGGCGCCCGTGTCGCGCTACATGCTGCGCCGCTACCTCGACCACGCCGCCGCCGATTGGCACGAGGTGCGCCAGCTACGCCTGGTGATTTGTGCCACCGAAGATGAGCGGCCCATTGGTACGCTCGATTTTTTCAACTACGACCCCTTGCACCAACGCGCGGGGGTAGGCATCACCATCCTGGCCACCGAGCGGCGGCAAGGTTTTGCGCTGGCGGCCCTGGAGCTAGTGCTCGACTACGCCTACCACACCCTGCGCCTACACCAGTTGTACTGCACCGTATCGGCGCGCAACACGGCCAGTTTGCGCCTGTTTCGGGCGGCGGGTTTCCGGCGCGTGGGCGTCCGGCGCGATTGGCTGCGCACGCCCACTAGCTGGGACGATGCCGTAGAATTTCAGCGGGTGCTCACGGCACCCGCATCCCCCGAAGCAGCATTTGAGGAAAAAGCTAAACAGTAGCGGAAAAAGCCCACGGAATTGCCCTAGCTCAACAATATCTTTTTGTTGGCAACTCCGTATGTCAGAAATACTACGCTACAGGTAAGTGTGAGATCTGCTGTACGTGGGCCATCCTCTACTTTTTTACTGCTTTTGTACATGCCGTCTCCGCCTTCGGCCAAAGAACCTGCGCGCGATACTGTAGCTGCCGCTTCCGTTCCTGTTTTACATCCTCTTCCCGCTACCAACGATACCACCGTGCCTGATTTGGTGTGTTTTGCGCACCTGCACTGGGATTTTGTATGGCAGCGCCCCCAGCACTTGTTGTCGCGGTTCGCGCAGCAAGGCCGCGTGTTCTACGTCGAAGATGCCTTTGTTCACCCCGATCAGGTGGAGCCGCACCTCGAAATCAAGGACCGGCAGAATGGGCTGAAGGTAGTAGTAGCGCACCTACCCCACGGCCTCGATGAGGCACACAGCAACCAAGTACAATACGAGCTATTGGCCCGCTTTTTTGGCGAAAACAGCATCGAAAATTATATTTTTTGGTACTACACGCCCATGGCGCTGGACAAGTCGCGCCAGTTTAAGCCCCTGCTGACCGTGTACGACTGCATGGACGAGCTGGCCGCCTTTAAGTTCGCGCCGCCCACTTTGCGTGAACGAGAGCAAGAGCTATTTGGCAAAGCTGACCTAGTATTCACCGGCGGGCACACGCTCTACGAAGCCAAGAGCCAGCAGCACCGCGACGCGCACCCCTTCCCGAGCAGCATCGATAAGGAGCATTTCGGACAAGCCCGCCAGGAGATGCCCGAGCCAGCTGACCAGGCCGGCATTGCGCACCCGCGCGTTGGTTTTTTTGGGGTAGTAGACGAGCGCCTGGACATTGAACTGCTGGGTGCATTGGCCGAAGCCCATCCCGAATGGCAATTTGTCATTATCGGGCCCGTGGTAAAAATCGACCCGGCTAGCCTGCCGCGCACCGCCAATATTCATTATCTCGGCGGCAAAGATTATCAGGAACTACCCGCCTACCTACGGGGTTGGGATGTAGCAACGCTCCTGTTTGCCGACAATGAAAGCACCAAGTTTATTTCGCCTACCAAAACGCCCGAATACTTGGCTGCTGGCCGCCCGGTGGTGAGCACACCCATCCGCGATGTGGTGCGGCCCTACGGCGACCTGAACCTGGTGCACATTGCGTCCACTGCCGACGAGTTTGCCCAAGGCATTGAAAAAGCCTTGCAGCAACACCAGGATGCCGACTGGCGTCAGCGCACCGACGAGTACCTCGGTACCATTTCCTGGGATTTAACCTGGGAGCAAATGGTGAAGCTCATGCAGGACCGCATAGAGCGCAAAACAAATCCGACCTCAGAAGATTCGGCTGCCAGCCCTACCCCCGACGAGCGTTTATAAGCACCTGCTCCTACACTAACATTTCTACATACAACCCAAAACACCCCTCTATTATGTTTGACTATCTCATCGTCGGGGCCGGGTTTGCCGGCAGCGTGCTGGCCGAGCGGCTAGCCACTCGTTCCAACAAGAAAGTACTCATCATTGATAAGCGTAGTCATATTGCCGGCAACGCCTATGATCATTACAACGAAGAAGGTATCCTGATCCACAAGTACGGTCCGCACATCTTCCACACCAATTCCAAGGACGTATTCGATTATCTGGGCAACTTTACGGAGTGGCGTCCCTACGAGCACCGCGTGCTGGCCTCGGTAGACGGGCAGTTTGTGCCGATGCCGATTAACTTGGACACTATCAACAAGCTGTATGGCCTAAACCTGACCAGCTTTCAGGTAGAAGAGTTCTTTGCCTCGGTGGCCGAGCCGGTAGCCAATATCAAGACCTCAGAGGATGTGGTAGTGAGCAAGGTAGGGCGCGAGCTGTACAACAAGTTTTTCAAGAACTACACCAACAAGCAGTGGGGCCTCGACCCTTCGCAGTTGGATAAGTCGGTAACAAGCCGTGTGCCTACCCGCACCAACCGCGACGACCGGTATTTCACCGATACCTACCAGGCCATGCCCTTGCACGGCTACACACGCATGTTTGAGAAGATGCTGGACCACCCCAACATCAAGATCATGCTGAACACGGATTACCACGAGGTCATCGACTTCATTCCGTTCAAGGAAATGATTTTCACGGGTCCGGTAGACGAGTATTTCGACCACAAGTTTGGCAAGCTTCCCTACCGCTCACTGGAGTTCAAGCACGAAACCCTGAGCAAGGAAAAGCACTTGGCCGCGCCCGTAGTGAACTACCCCAACGACAACCTCTACACGCGCATCACCGAGTTTAAGGCCCTCACTGGCCAAGAGCACCCCAAAACGGCGCTGGTGTACGAGTACCCACAAGCTGAGGGCGACCCATACTACCCCATTCCAATGGCCGAAAACGCGGAACTGTACAACAAGTATAAGAAGCTGGCCGAGGAAACGCCCAACGTACACTTCGTAGGCCGCTTGGCTACCTACAAGTACTACAACATGGACCAAGTAGTAGCTCAGGCTTTGACCTTGTACAAGAAGCTGACGGAAAAATCAGACGAGGCAATTAAGAAGCCTGCCATTTCCGGCTCGACCTCGCTGGTTGAAAAGTTGGTATCCCGCGATCCAGCCAAGCCGAAAGCGTAGGTTGCGTTAAGAGCCGGCTGTCATCCTGAGCTTGCGAAGGACCTTCTCACATTTGAACGATTATCATAACAATGACTCGTTCTGGCGTGAGAAGGTCCTTCGCTCTGCTCAGGATGACAGATCTTTTACAACTTCACCATCGTCTCTCCACCTGACACCTTTTCAGCAAACGAAAACCCCGCACACTCTTTGAAGTGTCGGGGTTTTAGCGTTTTGAGGAACAGGGCCGCGCTTGGTCGGGTTTTACTCGAAAATCTGTAAATTTGAGGTGCGCCCCGGCGTTTCATTTTCTATACTACCAGCATGTTTGACTTTCTAGGGAAGACCGTCGCCAAGCTTTTCGGAACCAAATCGGACCGGGACTTGAAGGAGATTATCCCATACGTGGCACTCGTGAACGACGAGTATGCCAAACTGGCACCGCTCTCCGACGACCAGCTGCGCCAGCGCACCAACGAGGTACGCGCCAAAATTGATGAGCGCCTGAGCGCCATTGATGGCCAACTGGGCACCCTGCACCAGCGCATTACCGACGAGCCTAACCTAGACGCTGCCCAGAAAGAAGTTATCTTCGACCAGATTGATGATCTGGAAAAGCAGCGCAACAAAGATCTGGAAGTGGTGCTGTTGGAAGTCCTACCCGAGGCGTTTGCCATCGTGAAGGAAACCGCCCGGCGCTATAAGGAGAACGGCCAGCTAGTCGTAACGGCTACTGATTTTGACCGCGAAATTTCGCAGCGCAAGAAGAACGTCACCATCTCGGGCGACAAGGCTACCTGGTCGAACACGTGGACGGCCGCCGGCGCCGACATCACCTGGGACATGGTGCACTACGATGTGCAGCTGATTGGCGGCGTGGTGCTGCACCAGGGCAAAATTGCCGAAATGGCAACGGGCGAAGGCAAAACGTTGGTATCAACCTTACCCTCGTTCCTGAATGCGCTGGCCCGTCGGGGCGTGCACTTGGTAACGGTGAACGACTACCTGGCCAAGCGTGACTCGGAGTGGAACGCGCCGCTGTTCGAGTTCCACGGCATCACGGTGGACTGCATCGACAAGCACCAGCCCAACACCGATGCCCGCCGGCAGGCCTACCTGGCCGACATCACCTACGGCACTAACAACGAGTTCGGCTTCGATTACCTACGCGACAACATGGCCCGCGACCCGCAGGAACTGGTGCAGCGCAAGCACCACTTTGCGATTGTGGACGAAGTGGACTCCGTACTGATTGATGACGCTCGGACGCCGCTCATCATCTCCGGCCCCGTGCCTCGTGGTGATGTGCACGAGTTTTACCAGTTGAAGCCTCGTATTCAGATGCTGGTGGATGCCCAGCGCAAGCTGGTGCAGAACTACCTGGTGCAGGCCCGCAAGCTCATCAAGGAAGGCAATACGGGTCCCGAAGAGGAGCAGGGCGGCTTGATGCTGTTCCGCGCCCACCGCGGCCTACCCAAGAGCAAGCCGTTGATTAAGTTCTTGTCGGAAACCGGCATGCGTGCTGTGATGCAGAAGACAGAGAACTTCTACCTGCAAGACAACGCCCGCCAGATGCCCAAGGCCGACGAGCCGCTGTACTTCACCATCGACGAGAAAAACAACCAGATTGAGCTGACCGAAAAAGGCATCGACCTGATTACGGCCCAGGGCGAAGATCCGCACCTGTTCATCATGCCCGATATCGGCTCCGAAATTGCCGCTATTGAGCAGAACAAGACCCTTGGTGACGAGGACAAGCTGCACCAGAAAGATCAGCTGATGCAGGACTACCAGGACAAATCGGAACGGGTGCATACGGTGAACCAGCTGCTGAAAGCCTACACCCTGTTTGAGCGCGACGACCAGTACATCCTGACCGACGACGGCAAGGTGAAGATTGTGGACGAGCAGACCGGCCGCGTGATGGAAGGCCGCCGCTACTCCGACGGTTTGCACCAGGCCATTGAGGCCAAGGAAAACGTGCGCGTGGAAGACGCCACCCAAACCTACGCTACTGTTACGCTCCAGAACTACTTCCGCATGTACCACAAGCTGGGCGGCATGACGGGTACGGCCGAAACCGAGGCCGGCGAGTTCTGGGAAATCTACAAGCTCGACGTGGTGGTGATTCCGACCAACCGCGGCATCGCCCGCCACGATGAGCACGACAAAGTTTATAAAACGGTACGCGAGAAGTACAACGCCGTAGCCGAGGAAATTCAGACGCTGGTGCAGGCTGGTCGGCCAGTGCTGGTGGGTACCACTTCCGTTGAAATTTCGGAGTTGGTAAGCCGCATGCTGAAGCTGCGCGGTATTCCGCACCAGGTACTGAACGCCAAGCAAAACCAGCGCGAGGCCGAGATTGTGGCCGCCGCCGGCAACCCCGGCACCGTGACCATCGCTACCAACATGGCCGGCCGCGGTACCGACATCAAGCTGCGCGGCACCGCCAAGGAGTCGGGTGGCCTGGCCATCATCGGCACCGAGCGGCACGAGTCGCGGCGGGTAGACCGCCAGCTGCGCGGTCGTGCTGGTCGTCAGGGCGACCCAGGTTCTTCGCAATTCTTCGTGTCGCTGGAAGACAACCTCATGCGCCTGTTCGGCTCCGACCGCATCGCCAAGCTCATGGACCGCATGGGTCTGGAGGAAGGTGAAGTGATTCAGCACTCCATGATTACCTCTTCTATTGAGCGCGCGCAGAAGAAGGTAGAAGAAAACAACTTCGGCACCCGCAAGCGCTTGCTGGAGTACGACGACGTGATGAATGCCCAGCGTGAAGTGGTGTACAAGCGCCGCCGCAACGCCCTGTTCGGCGAGCGTCTGGAGCTGGACATCTGGAACATGATTTACGACGTTTGCGACGACGTAGTAACCAGCCACAAAGTCACCAACGACTTCGAGGACTTCAAGCTGGCCATCATCCGCGTGTTTGGCTACGACACGCACCTGACGGCCCAGCAACTCAGCGGCATGCAGGCGAACCAGCTCGCGCAGGCCCTCTACGACGAAGCCCTGGGCTACTACCAGAGCAAAAACGACTTCATCGCCTCGCACAACCTGCCCCTGATCAACGACCTGATCAACCAGAATGCGCCGTTTGAAAATATCGCCATTCCCTTCACCGACGGCCGCAAGCAGGTAAACGCCGTGGCTAACCTGCGCCGTAGCCAGGCCACCCAGGGCCACGAAATTATTCGGGGCATGGAGAAGGTAGTGGTGCTGGCTGTGATTGACGACGCCTGGACCAAGCACCTACGTGCCATGGACGACCTGAAGCAGGTAGTGCAAAACGCGGTGTACGAGCAGAAAGACCCGCTCTTGGTGTACAAGTTTGAGTCGTTCGAGCTGTTTAAGCAGATGATTGGCAAGGTGAACGAGGAAACCGTCACGTTCCTGTTCCACGCCGACGTGCCCAACCAGCAGAACGGCCAGGCTGAGGAGCCCGAGTTCTACGTGGAAGACAAGTTGCCAGCACCTGCGCCCGCGCCCAAGCTGAAAGCGCAGAAAGAAGTGTCGTCTATCTCGCTGGGCGCTGGTCCGGAAGACATGGGTCCCGACGAGCCGGTAGTACTGGAAAAACAGCAACCCGTGCGGGTGCAGAAAATCGCGAATCGCAACGAGAAGGTGAGCGTGCAGTACATGGACGGCCGCATTGTAAGCGACGTGAAATATAAGACTGTAGAGGACGATCTGGCCAGCGGTCGGTGCGTATTAGTAGAGGAAGCGTAAGCGATTCTACCTGCATAAATTACTCAGTGGCAGTTGGATTTATTCCTTCTGCCACTGTTTGTTTTCGGAACGACCAACGCCCTGCGTATTCTTTGCACAGTTATTGAGTATAGCCCCCCTGTTAACCGAATGCTAACCTGTTCGCCCTCATGGAAGTGACTACCACGCTTGCGCACCGTATCGACCATACGCTCCTCCGGCCCGACGCCACGCAGGCTGATATCGATAAGCTTTGCACTGAAGCCGCCCATTATGGGTTCGCCTCGGTTTGCGTGCCACCGTGCTTTGTGCGCCGGGCTACCGGCAAGCTGGCCGGCTCGGGGGTGGCCGTGTGCACAGTGGTAGGTTTTCCGCTGGGGTATCAGTTGGCGAAGGTGAAATTCTTCGAAACGCATCAGGCCCTGAACGATGGCGCCAAGGAAATTGACATGGTGATGAACATGGCGGCTTTCCATTCGGGGCAGTACACGGAGGTAGAGGAGGAAATCGGGGAAATAGCAGAACTTTGCCACCTGCGCGGTGCCAAGCTGAAAGTCATTATCGAAACCGCTCTGCTCTCCGACGAGGAAATAGTGCTGGCTTGCCAGCTCTGCGCCGAGGCAGAGGTAGATTTCGTGAAGACTTCCACTGGCTATGCCAACCGAGGGGCTACGGTAGCAGATATCCGATTGATGCGTCGTCATTTGCCGGGCTCTATCCGTATTAAAGCCTCCGGGGGCATTCGTACCCGCGCGGCGGCGCTGGCCTTAGTTGCGGCCGGTGCCGACCGTATTGGCTCCTCTAACAGCATTGCCCTGCTGGACCTGCATGATGAAACGCCTATTCCGTAACGTGCTCCTGCTGCCGACTTTGTTCGTAGTGGCAGCTTGTGCCACCAATTCTCCCTCGGCACCCACTGCCTCTCGTTCCGATACCACCCGGCGCACGCCGGCCGAGGACCTAAGCAAGTACCGCCCCGTATTTGAAGCGCCTGCTACCACAGCTGCTACCCCAGCCTCGGCACCCAAAAAGCCGGTAGTGCCTACCAACCAGGTGAATGCACAGATTGAGCAGCGCTTGCGCGACCAAGCTGCTGCCAACCTGAACGTGAAGTATGCGCAAGGTTACCGCATTTTGGCCTATGCAGGCCTAGAGCGTGACCAGGCTATGGCCGTGCGGCGGTCCGTTATCAGCCGCTATCCTGAGGAAACAGATTACTTGACCTTCAAACAGCCGGTGTACCGGCTGTATATTGGCGACTACCTTACCCGCCTGGAAGCCGAGCAGGCGTTGTTGCGCCTCAAACCATTGGCTCCCAAAGCAGAGTTGCAGGCGGCACAGGTGCTGTTGAGTAAAGGGGGGCAATAGGCGAGGTAGGGCAAAGCCAAACTTCGCCCTACTTTTGTACATATGATTCAGCCCGAGAAAATTCAGCAACTGGCCGCCGCGTACGCTGCCGATACCGTAGCCGTGCGGGAGCACCTGCACGCTCACCCCGAACTTTCTTTCCAGGAAACCAATACGGTAGCCTACGTGGCAGAGCAACTGCGCCAGTTGGGCATAGAGCCGCAGCCGGTAGCGGGAACTGGCTTGGTGGCTCTTATCGAAGGCCGCAACCCCGCAAGTAGGGTAGTAGCCCTGCGGGCCGATATGGACGCCCTACCCATCCAGGAGCAGAACGAGGTATCCTACAAATCGACCAACCCCGGCGTGATGCACGCTTGCGGGCACGATGTACACACAGCCTCTTTGCTGGGCGCGGCCCGCATTCTCACGCAAGTGCGCGACGAGTTTGAGGGTACTATCAAGCTACTATTTCAACCCGGCGAGGAATTACTACCCGGTGGCGCTTCGCTGATGATCAAGGATGGCGTGTTGGAAAACCCGCGGCCGCAGAGTGTGCTGGGCCAGCACGTGTTTCCGCATTTGCCGGCTGGCAAAATTGGGCTGCGGGCTGGGCGCTACATGGCCAGTACCGACGAACTGTACCTCACTGTGCGTGGCAAGGGCGGCCACGGCGCCATGCCCGAGCAAAACATCGACCCGGTGGTGGTAGCGGCCCACATTATTGTGGCGGCCCAGCAGATTGTGAGTCGGCGGGCCAGTCCTAAGCTGCCCTCGGTGCTGTCGTTTGGGAAGGTGATTGCCAATGGCGCTACCAACGTCATTCCCAATGAGGTGTATATCGAGGGAACGTTCCGGACCCTGAACGAAGAGTGGCGCAACGAGGCGCACCAGCACCTGCGTACGCTTTGCGAAGGCTTGGCTGCCAGCATGGGTGCCACCTGCGAGTTGGAAATCCGCCGCGGTTACCCCTACCTCGAAAACGAGCCCCGCCTCACGGCCCGCACCCGCCAAGCCGCCGAAGCCTACCTCGGCGCCGACAACGTGGTGGAACTAGACCAGTGGATGGCCGCCGAAGACTTTGCTTACTACTCACAGGTATCCGATGCCTGCTTCTACCGCCTGGGCACCCGCGCTGCCGACGGGCGCTACGCGGCCTCCGTACACACGCCAACCTTCGACATCGACAAGCAGGCTTTAGAGGTAGGGCCTGGCCTGATGGCGTGGCTGGCGCTGCACGAGTTGGCCGCGCTGCCAGCCAAATAAGTTGCTGCTGTTATATCCACCGTGTTTTATGAAATTCGCTATCCCCTTTGCCCTGCTGGCCGGGCTATTTCTACTGGCTACTAGCGCCGTTGCCCAGTACCGTACTGTGAACGATATACGCTTATTGCCACAGCTACAAGCCGAGTATGCACTGCATGGTGACGATTACCTGCTAGTGAGTCTGCGTAATTCTATCAATCCCACTAGCGATGGTGATGGATTGGAGCGGTTGGGTGTTTTATTGGGGTATGAGAAATTCTGGAATGCGCAATGGAGTGGCGGCGCTACATTGGGCGTGGATGCGTATTCTGTTTATCGTAACGGCAGTGATGTAAGCAGAGTCTATGCTGACCTTACGCCGGAGCTATTTGTGCGGCACTGGAATACGTTCGGCGGGTTCAATTTCCGGCAGCGTCTAGGCGTGACGTACGAAGTACTTGGTACACCGGGCAGCGAGAGCCGCGCTCAGACGAGCCTGCGCCTCGACTTGGATCGACTGGTGCCGGTAGGAGAACAGATAGTGCTGCGGCCACGTCTTGCATATCAGGCTACTGCTTACCTACGTTTCCAGCGTGACGAAGCTACTCAACTGAAAGAGCGGTTTATTGACTTCGGTTATGCCCGTGCGGAGGTAGGTATACGCCTCTCCAACCGCTTCGACTTTACCCCATGGTTTGGATATCAAACCACCTATATTTTTGCGTTAGCACGTTTAGATAAGGATGGGAACATTACCCGAGCGGCTGGAGCTAGTAACCTTATAACGCCCGTGCTAGGGCTGGATGCGCGCTTCACACTATTCCGGGGTGGTAGCATGTTTGAGAGGCGCCAGTTACCTACCCAACACTAAATAGTATAGTGACATTATGGCGTACGGTAAATTTTGATGAAAGTGCTTATATGAGTAGTATGGCTATTATATACTGAAAACATTTCATGCCTATGACTGCTATATTATTTATAATGAGACAAAAAGTCATTAAAATATAGCGCAGATAGCCGTTGGTATAGAATTTATAGAATAGGGGTAGGAACACGATGTAGTTCCTCCTTAAACCTTAACTTCTACAGTACCAATATGGCAACTCTGCTTTATAACAACCTGCCCGCCCGCCGTCCGGCGCGCCCCTTCAATACGGTCTTCAACGAGCTGCTGCGCGAAACGCTGCCGGCTGCTACTGAGCCCGCCACTTCGTTTGTACCGAGCACTGATGTGCTGGAGTCGAAAGATGGTTATGAACTGGTGCTGGCAGTGCCCGGCGTGGCCAAAGACAGCCTGAGCCTCGATGTGGAGGAAGGCAAGCTCACCATCAAAGGAGAGCGCAAAGCTCCGGTGGCCGCCGAGGGCGAGGACAACGCCCCCCGCTTCCGCCGGGTAGAAACCAGCTACGGCACCTTCACTCGCAGCTTCCGCCTACCCGACACGGTGAATACCAAGGCCATTGTGGCTGATTTGACCGACGGCTTGTTGCACGTGCAACTGCCCTTCGACACCGACAAAGTGACCAAGCACCACATCGAAGTACGCTAGTTATTTGACTCAAGAAAAAGGCTCCGCACGGAGCTTTTTTCTTTGATATAGCGTTGTTTTAATGCAACCTATACCAAGCGGCCGGGCTCCTCCGTTAGCCAACCAAAACGGCCGGTCGTTCATGGTTTTGTCATTTAGAATTTCTACTTTAAGACTGTTTTCAATTTCCAACCCTCTTTCTATCCCATGCAAGCAAGACAAATGATGCTCGGCCTCGTAGGCTCCGCTATCCTGGGCGGGGGCGTGGCCGTGGGTGGTTACAAACTGCTGGAACCCACCGTGGACACCCCGCAGCAAGTGGTAGCCGCCGACCCCAATGTTCGTTATACCAGCGCACTGCGCTCTTCTAACTATGCCGTGCCCGAAGGCCTGAACTTCGTGGCTGCTGCCGCTTCCGTGACGCCCGCTGTGGTGCACGTGATGACAGAATACGCTCCGAAAATAAGCCAGGAACAAGGCGAGTCGGGTATGGACCCGTTCCTGCGTCAGTTCTTTGGTGAAGATATGCGGGGCTACCACCAGCAGCGCGGCCCGCAGATGGGCTCGGGCTCCGGAGTTATCATTGCCGCCAACGGCTACATCGTCACGAACAACCACGTGATTGAGAAGGCCGATAAGATTGAGGTGGTGATGGACGATAAGCGCAAGTTCAAAGCTAAGCTGGTAGGCGCTGACCCTACTACGGACATTGCTGTGCTGAAGGTGGAAGCCGACAACCTACCCTTCGTGCGCTACGGCAACTCCGACGACGTGAAGATTGGCGAGTGGGTACTGGCCGTGGGCAACCCCTTCAACCTGAATTCCACCGTCACAGCTGGTATTATCTCCGCCAAAGGCCGCAACATCAACATCCTGCGCCGCGAGGACAACATGGGCATCGAGTCGTTTTTGCAGACCGACGCCGTGGTGAATCCCGGTAACTCGGGCGGTGCGCTTGTGAATCTGAAAGGCGACTTGGTTGGCATTAACTCGGCCATTGCCTCGCACTCGGGTGCGTTTGAAGGCTATTCATTTGCCGTGCCTAGTTCTATTGTGAGCAAGGTGGTAGACGACCTGCTGAAGTACAAAGTGGTGCAACGCGCCCTGTTGGGTGTGAATATCCAGGAGGTGAATGCCCAGCTGGCCGCCGAGAAGAAGTTGAGCAGCCTCAATGGGGTATATGTAGCCGGTGCCAACAAAGGAAGCGCCGCCGCCGCCGCGGGCTTGCAAGAGGGCGACATCATCACCTCTATCAACGGAGTAAGCGTGAATACCTCCTCGCAACTGCAAGAGCAGGTGGCCCGCTTCCGCCCCGGCGACAAGATAAAGGTAAGCTACCTGCGCGGCTCCGACACCCGCACTGCTACCGCTACCCTACATAACGCCACCGGCACCACCGATATCGTGCGTGAGGAAGTGGCCGCTGCCAGTGTGAAGTATGAAGGTGCTACCCTCAGTGCCGTATCGCGCCAGGAAGCCAGCAAGCTGGACCTGCAAGGTGGTGTGAAAATCACCGGCATTCGGAGCAGCAACTTCCGCCGCACGGGTATTGCCGATGGTTTCATCATCACGGAGATTGACAAGCACAAAGTATCCAAACCGCAGGATGTGCAACGCTACCTCGAAGCGGCCAAAGACAGCGAAGGCGTACTCCTGAAAGGCGTGTACCCCGACGGCCGCGAAGCCTACTACCCCATTGGGCAGGCCGGCTAAACAATGTCTTGCTTGTAACAAAACAAAAAGCTCCCAACCGCATGGTTGGGAGCTTTTTTTGTGACGGCAGGACTTCCGCACGAGTCGTTTGCCACGTTCGCAGATCATTCGTGCAACGTCAGTAGACAGCAACCAGTTAGACGCTTCTGGCGTTGGACCGGCAGACGATTCGTGCGGAAGTCCCGAAAGAAATAGATAGCGGGAGAGGCTTGATAGTAACGGGATATTCTTCAATCAGGTGCTGCCTATTCCAGTAGCCATTCCATGGCCTTGCCTTCGTCGCACACGAGGTGCATCTGGTAAGCCTGGTGGGCAATGCCGTGGGCCAGGTAGCTCTGCTGCTCCGCGCTGGCCGCATACACCGCCATGCGTGCCGGAGAGCACAGCACCGACAGGCGCAGCGCCTGCGGAGCCAGCCGGGCGGCCGCGTGCGGGAAGAAGATACGGGTGGTCCAGTCGCCGAGCTGTGGGTCGAGGTGGGCGCGACGGCGCACATCGAGCAGCCAGCGAGCCGTGCCGTTCTGCTCGGCTACGGCCAGAATGGCCTCAAAGTCGGCTTGCAGGGTAGGGAAGGGCGCATCGTCGGGCCAGCGCACGATGAGGGACCCCAAGTCGGGGCGGTAGGCGAGGGAGCAGGTGGGGGAGTGCATAGGGGGTAAAAAAGAGGTGGGTTAGGTAATCTACGCATTTTGTTGAATATATTATTTCCCCTATTCTACTGCTCTGCTGGACTTATTGGCAGACAAATTAGCGCTTCGACCATTGAGCAGAAGCGCAAAACACAACCGTTGCGTGGCTTTATTGGTTAAGCACAGTTCAAGTTCAGCTGCCTACCTTCCCACATGTTTTCCCGCCTCTTGTTGCTCTTGTTGCTGACCTTGCCGGTCGCGCCGGCCGCTGCCTACTCGGTACTTACTCACCAGGCCGTTATCGATTCCACCTGGGACCAGCGCCTGGTGCCGCTGCTGCGCCAGCGCTACCCCGGTGCCGACTCCGTACAGCTCGCCGAAGCCAAAAGCTACGCCTATGGCGGCGCCATCATTCAGGACATGGGGTACTATCCGCTGGGCGTGGAGTTTTTTACCGACCTCACCCACTACGTACGCAGCGGCGACTTTGTGCGCAATCTCTTGCGGCAGGCTCGCACCCGCAACGAATATGCCTTTGCCCTAGGCGCCCTCTCGCACTACGCCGCCGACAACGTGGGCCACCCCGAGGGCACCAACCAGATTATGCCCACCGTGTATGAGGACCTGCGCGCCAATTATGGTCCCGTGGTGACCTACGAAAACGCACCCATTCGGCACACCGAGCTGGAGTTTTCGTTTGATGTGGTGCAGGTGGCCGCCGGCCGCTACCGTACCCAGGACTACCATAAGGCCGTGGGATTTCGGGTGAGCAAAGACGTGCTGGAACGGGCCTTTCAGCAGACGTATGGGCTGGAACTGAGGCAGGTGTTTCCAAACGTGGATGTGAGCGTGGCGTCGTTTCGGTTTGCTGTGAACCAACTGTTACCGGCTGCGGCGCGGGCGGCCTGGCATAGTCAGCGCAAAGAAATCCGGCGGGTGAGCCCGCGGGCGCGCCGTCGCGAGTACCTCTACAAGACCAACCGCCGCAAGTTTGAGCGCGAGTTTGGTACCGAGTACAAGAAGCCCGGTTTCGGGGCGCGGGTAGTGGCCAAGCTGATTAACCTGCTTCCCAAAATAGGTCCGTTGCAAACGTACGCCTTTGAGCTGCCCAGCCCGGCCGGCGAGCAGAAGTTTCGGCAGAGCTACCGCGCGGTATTGCGGGCGTACAGCACCCTCACCGCCGAGCTGCCCCGCGACACGGCCGCCCTCGACCCGCACTTGCTCAACACCAACCTCGACACCGGCCAGCCCATGCGCCCTACCATCTACCACCTGGCCGATGCCACCTATGGCGAACTGCTCCGCGAGCTGCACAAGCATCATTTCGAGCACCTTTCACCTAGTCTGCGCTCTGAGTTACTCACCTACTTCGTCCAGGGCGTGCCCACCCTGGCCCAACAAACCGACCAGCTCGGCGGCCACGACGCCGACGAAGACCAGCGCGAGTACCAGAAAGAGCGCAAGGAAACCGAAGAAGCGCTAGCGGCGCTACGGGCGCTGGCACCGTGAGAGGGGTAGGGTAGGGTAGGGTAGGGTAGGGTAGGGTAGGGTAGGGTGACGCAAAAGGCGGCTGTTCTCCTGCGCTTGAAGGACCTTCTCACAGCAGAACGAGTCGTTGTTACGAGCATTATTCTTGCGTGAGAGAGGCTTTCGCAAGCGCAGAATGACAGGTAATTGTCAAGTAGTGTTACCTGCTTTTGTTATCGCCTATTCAGGTAGGAAAGCTAACAGATAGCCTTACGTCGCGCCGATGTTTGTTAGCTTTGTTATCCTACGTAAGACGTCCAGCGCAAGCAACGGCGTTTGTTCTCCCACCCCAACACTCTACCCTTTCTGACATGAAACAAGCCCTCGAAGAAGCTGCCGCTACCGGCGCGGCCCCCGCGCCCGAAGACCCGCATGGCATCCAAACGGTATTGCAGGAATTGGGCGTGCAGCCCGAAAACGCTGCCTATTCTACCGGCCGCTACTGGAGCAAGGTAGGCAACGGGCCACAGCGGGCCATCCACTCGCCCGCCGATGGGCAACTGATTGCGCAGGTGCAGTTGGCTACCCCCGAGGACTATGAGCAAGTGGTGAAAGCCGCTCAGGAAGCCTTCACGGCCTGGCGCCTGGTGCCTGCGCCCAAGCGCGGCGACGTGGTGCGACAAATCGGCAACAAGCTGCGCGAATACAAAGCGCCGCTGGGGAAGCTGGTGAGCTACGAGATGGGTAAGATTGAGCAGGAAGGCCTGGGCGAAGTGCAGGAAATGATTGATATCTGCGACTTTGCTGTGGGTCTTTCGCGGCAGTTGCACGGCTTCACGATGCACTCCGAGCGCCCCGCCCACCGCATGTATGACCAGTACCACCCGCTGGGCGTGGTAGGCATCATCTCGGCCTTCAACTTTCCGGTGGCCGTGTGGAGTTGGAACGCCATGCTGGCCGCTGTGTGCGGCGACGTGTGCATCTGGAAACCCTCCGAAAAAACACCCCTGGTGGCGGTAGCCGTGCAGCATCTGGTAGCACAGGTGCTCAAAGAAAACGACCTGCCCGAGGGCATCTTCAACCTTATCATAGGTGATGCGGGGGTAGGCGCAGCCATGGCAGCCGACGAGCGGATTCCGCTGGTGTCGGCGACGGGCAGCACCCGCATGGGCAAGCAGGTAGGCGCGGCCGTGGGCGCCCGCCTGGGTAAGTCGCTGCTAGAGCTGGGCGGCAACAACGCCATCATCCTCACCGAGCACGCCGACCTCGACATTGCCATGCGCGCCGTGGTGTTTGGGGCGGTAGGCACGGCTGGGCAGCGCTGCACCACTACCCGCCGCCTCATCATCCACGATTCTATTTTTGAGGATGTGCAGGCACGCCTCCTCAAAATCTACCCCAACCTACCCATCGGTCACCCTCTGGCCGACGGCACGTTGGTAGGCCCGCTCATCGACAAGCAGGCTGTAGAAGCTTTTACTAAGTCTCTCGCCAGCGTGCAGCAAGAAGGCGGCACGCTGCTGACAGGCGGCGACGTGTTGAGCGGCCCCAGCTACGAAACCGGTACCTACGTGCGCCCCGCGGTGATATTGGCCGAAAACCACTACCACACGGTGCAGGAAGAAACCTTTGCCCCGATTCTCTACCTGATCCGGTACAGTGGCGACGTGCAGGAGGCCATTGCTCTGCAAAATGGCGTGCGTCAGGGTCTGTCGTCCAGCATTTTCACCCTCAACCTACGCGAAGCTGAAGCCTACCTGGCCGCCACCGGCTCCGACTGTGGCATTGCCAACGTAAACATTGGCACCTCGGGCGCTGAAATTGGGGGGGCCTTTGGCGGCGAAAAAGACACCGGCGGCGGCCGCGAGTCCGGCTCCGACGCCTGGAAAGTGTATATGCGCCGCCAGACCAACACCATTAACTACTCCCACGAGCTGCCCCTGGCGCAGGGCATACGATTTGATGTATGAGGGTAGGGGCGGCTTGTAGCTGCCCGTGGTTGGGTGCAATAGCTTGTAAGCCAGCTGAAAAGTGGTGGTAGAGAAGTATTCCTACCCTCGCACTCTATTTTATACTGAATAGGAAACAACATTACTCCCCGTCGTGTATTCGGCGGGGATTTTGCCTGTTAGAAGGAAAGTGTCGGCCCTTGCAACCTTCCTCCTCAATCACTTGTCTTTCTCCTGCTTACTCGCTGAAACTAGCAGCTTAGCCCAGAATTTCGGATATTGGACAGCTAACCTGATTCCGAAACCCTGAACGTCTTTTGCATGGAAGCTTTCGCGTATACCGACATCAATGCCCCGCTTGTAGAACGCTGCCGCCTCGGCGACCGGCGTGCGCAGGCGGAGATTTATAAACGCTACTCGAAAGCCATGTTCAACGCTTCTTTGCGCATCACCGGCGACTTTGCCGAGGCCGAGGACGTGTTGCAGGAAGCGTTTCTGAGTGCGTTCCGGGAGCTGCACAGCTACAAGGGCGATTCGTCGTTTGGCTCCTGGCTGAAGCGCATCGTGATCAACAAAAGTATCAACTGCCTACGCAACCGTCGGCTGCAAGTGGTGCCTTTAGGAGAGCAGCACGACGCGGCTGGCAGCGACGCCGACAGCCACTTCTCGGAGGCCGATGCGCAGGAGCTGCACTGGCGCGCCGACGTGGTGCGCCGCTGCGTGCAGGAACTTCCCGACGGGTATCGGGTTGTACTCTCGCTGTACCTGCTCGAAGGCTACGACCACGCCGAAATAGCCGGTATTCTCGACATCACCGAATCAACTTCCAAATCACAGTATAGCCGGGCGCGTAAGAAGCTGTTAGAACTTGCCCGGCAACACGGATTGTAAAACCCCCGCGGCCCCAGACGCGTTATTCCACCACCCATCGTATACACAGCGGACAGTTGACCGTGGCCAGATGTGGCTGTGTATAGCTCTATTGAGTATGAACAAGAACCCCAACGGATTAGAGGCTTTCGTGGAGCGGCATCGCGCCGACTTCGACGCGTTTGAGCCCCGCCCCGACTTATGGGACGACTTAGAACAAGCCCTGGATGCTCCGGCAACTCCAGCGCCTGCTCCTCTGCGCATTGTGGCAGATGATGCCCCGACGCAACCAGTTGCTACCCCTACCCATATTCCTGTAGCCGAAACACAGCCCATGCGTCGTCGCTATGCCTGGGCTGCTGCCTGCGCGGCTTTACTGCTAGCTGGCAGTGGCTATTTCTGGCAGACTACCACCCAAAATAACTCCTGCTGGGCTACCCAGTCAACAACTGCCAGTGCCTCTTCGGCAACAGTTGCTACCTCTGATTTGCCGCTTTACCTGGGAGGCGAGCCGATGGCGGTAGAAGCCTCCAATGCGCCGGCCCAGCGCCTAGCCACGGCCGTACAGCGTATGGAAGCCTACTACGCTACCCAGATTCGGGAGCGTCAGGCTGATTTGCACGAACTAGAAACAGCCACCCTTGCCACTCCCGACGCCGACTGGCGTCAGGAACTGACCTCGCTGGACTCTACCTACCGGCAGCTACGTGTGGAGCTGTACCGCAACCCCGAGCCCGATGTGGTGCTGGACGCCATGAACCGCAACCTGCAAATCCGGCTGGATATTCTGAACCAACAATTGCGCACACACGAGCAGGTACAAGCATACGAAGAGCCCTTTGCGCTGGCCGATAATCATCGTCGCAAATGAGCCACTGGTTTACACGTGCAGGCTGGGGTAGAAACCTATTGACAGCGTTTTTGTGCGCAGGCGCCTCTTTGAGCTACGCCCAAACTGCGGAAACGACCGGGGAGTTCTACCGGCAGCCGGCTGCGGCCGAAGCAGCTACGGCCGCGCCCCAGCAAACGGTTCCTGCCCAAGGCACCACTACTGCCGTGCAAGGCGAAGCCCCGGCACAAGGTGAAACGCCTGCACAAGACCCCGGTGCTATTGCCGTAGAAAAGTCTCGCAAGCTGAGCCGCACGTTTGCTGCTGTGCCGGGCAAAAGCTACGCCCTGGAAACTCGCTACGGCCGCGTGCAGATCAATACATGGAGCCGCAAGGAAATCCGGACGGATGTAGAAGTGATTACGCGTGCTTCGACGGATGAGAAAGCCCAGCAGCTCCAGGACATGATTCAGGTGCAGCTGCAAGCCAACGACCCCGCCACGGGCGGCGTGTCGGCCCGCTCCCGCTTTGGGCTGATGCCTAAAGAATGCTGGAGCAAGCGCCGCATCTACGAAGTAAACTACACCATCTGGCTACCCAAAAACACGCCGCTGAAGCTCCAGAATACCTTTGGCGAAATCAGCATCAACGGCGACCTGACCGGCAGCACCGACCTGGCCGTGCACTACGGGCAACTGCGTGCTGGTCGTCTGGATGGCGCGCAAAATGCCGTGCGCGTGAGCAACGGCCAGGCCACCGTAGCCTACGCCCGCGCCGCCACCATCGACGCCTGCTACTCCCGCCTGCGCCTGAACGCCGGTAAGACCATTGAGCTGCGCAACAACTACTCGGATATCGATATGGGTACGGTGCAGGACCTGACCGTGCACAGCAAGTACGGCGACGTGGTGCTGGGTACCGTGCATAGCCTCAGCGGCTCGTCGGGCTTCTCGAAATTCAGCATCGACAAGCTCGACAACAAGCTGGACATGAAAGTGCAGTACTGCCCGGCTTTTGAGGTGCGTAACACGGGTAAGAACTTCCGTCAGATCAACCTCGACGGTGGCTACAGCACCTTCCTACTCAATTTTGCCGCCGATGCGGGCTTCAACTTCGATGTGAATACCGACCACGGCAAGCTGTTGGTTGACAAGGAAATGGTGAAAGTAGCCTCCGAAGAAAGCAACGAAGCCTCCAGCGATACGCAGGGTAGCTTTGGGGCGGTGCAGGCCCGCAACGCCAGCAACGTAAACATCAAAGTGCGCTACGGCAACGTCAGCTTCAACCGCTAAGGCGGTGTGCAATAGCAATACTAAGAACAAGAAAAAGGCCGGCTGTGAAGTCGGCCTTTTTTGTGTGACCTGTAAGGTAATACATGCGGCTGTGCTTTAATGATGCGCAGAGCAGATGCACTACCCCAAAATTTCATCTAAAACGCACGAACGGTTCAGGTTAGATGCCACAATAGTGATATTATTGTGGCAGTGATAATAGCCTTCGGGTTGATCCTGGTGCTTTATCAAGTAATTATAGTTCTATTCAGTTAGTTGAATGCGTAAGTTTACCCGTCCGGCCCTGGTGGCCCTATTGGTAGCGGCCGGTAGTGCGGCCCAGGCACAACAAACCACGCTGCCTACCCTCCCCAACTCCACACAAATTCTCCGCGACGCCGTAGCCCTGCACGACAAGGGCGACTATGCCGGCGCCATTGCCCAATACCGCACCGTGCCATCAAGCGACACATCCTATGTGCGGGTGCTAGGCGAGTTGAGCCTGTCGTACCTCTCCAACAAGCAGTATAAAGAGGCCGCTGATGCCAGCCGCCGGGCTATTGCCCTGCACACCAACGATGCGGAGCCCTACGTTATCCTGGCTGAGGCAGAAGAGCAGCAGGACCATATACCCAAAGCGTTGCAGGCCTACACCGAGGGCCTGCGCCGGTTTCCGTACAGCCAAACGCTGTGGTATAATCAGGGCGTCACGCAGAAAAATAATGGCCGCTACGCCGAGGCGCTGGCCAGCTTGCAGCGTAGCCTGGAGCTGAACCCTACCCACGCCAACAGTCACTTTCTACTGGGTGGTTTGGCAGCACAGCAAGGGCAGACAGCGCGGGCTATGCTTAGCCTGATGACTTACCTGGCGATTCGGCCCGATACAGAGCAGAGCAATGGTGTGCTGGTGTCGCTGGAGCAACTGGCAACGGGCACGCTGGAAGTGGAGGAAAAGGAACGCGTGAAGCCCTTTGTGCCAAATGAGAATTTTCAGGAGCTGGATTTGCTGCTGAACTCCAAAGTAGCCCTACGCAACGACTACACCTCTAAGGTGAAGTTTAATGCGAACGTGGTGAAGCAGTTGCAGCTGCTGGTAGAGAAGTTTCCGGCGGCTACCGGCGCGGCGGCCGAGTCGGATTTCTGGCTGCGCACGTATGGGCCGCTGGTGTCTACCCTGCGCAAGAAAGACAACCTCACGGCCTTCACCTACCTTATTCTTATGTCAGCCGATGATAAGAAGCCGGCACAGTGGGTAAAGTCGAACAAGAAAAAGGTGGAAGCCCTGGGCAGCGCTAGCGCCGACGCGCTCAACGAGCTGCGGGCCTACCAAGTGGTGCAGCGCCAGGGCAAGCCCGTTCGGATGAAAGCCTGGTACGACAGCGAAGGCAGCCTCGATGGATTTGGGGAAGGCGAAGTAGGCAAAGATGGCAAAATGCACCTGCGCGGCGACTGGATGATGGTGCAGGCGCCCGGTTACGTAGTGTCGGAGGGCGCTTTTTCGTCGAATGGGGAGCGCACAGGCACGTGGCACGAGTATTACGATAACGGACAGGTGCACAAGGTATTGGACTACGCGGCGGGCAAGCAGGAGGGCTCGTACAAAGAATATTTCGACAACGGCGAGCTATCAGTTGAGGGAGCCTACCGCAATGGGGAGCCCGAGGGCGACGCCAAACTATACTATTACTGCGGCATTGTGCGCGAGGTGCGGCCCTACCGCAACGGCGCCATCAACGGCGAAGCGGTGTTTTATTACGCCGATGGTAAGGTAAGACGCCGCGAGCAGTACAAAGCCGACAAGCAGGACGGTCCCGAAACCGCCTACTACCCCGATGGCACCGTGGAGTACCGGTACACCTACCTGAATGGCGAGCTGAACGGAGCCTTTGAGGTGTTTGGTCCTACTAAAAACCTGGAAAAGAAAGGCACTTACGAAAAAGGCGAGTTGCACGGCGCCTACACCGATTACCACCCCAACGGGCAAGTGCACAACGCCGGCACGTTTGCCCAGGGTAAGCGCACGGGTACGTGGCACGAGTTCTACGCCGATGGCAAGCCCAGCACCGAAATCAGCTACGACAACGCGGGCGAGCTGCACGGGCCCTACCGCGACTTCGACGAGGACGGCAAGCTGTTTGCGGAGTTTACCTACGACCACGGCCGCGTAACGCGCACCGCCTACCTCGACAAAGCCGGCAAGACCATCAACCAGACCGACGTGGCCCGGAAAGGCAAAACCACCATCCAGGGCTTTCGCCCCGACGGCACGCCCTACCTGACCGGCACCTACACCGATGGCCTGATGGAAGGCGAGTGGCGCTGGCTGCACCGCAGCGGTACCCCCTCCAAGGTGCGCCACTACACCCAGGGCAAGCAGGAGGGTTTGGAGGAAAGCTACTTCGTGAATGGCCGGGTGCAGGCCCGCCAGCAGTACCACAATGACGAGGCCGACGGCTACTACGAAACGTTTTACATGGACGGGCAGCCCCGCCGCAACGGCTTCTACCAGCGCGGGCAGCAGCAAGGGCCGTGGCACGACTACTACGCCGACGGCCACCTGAGCGAAACCTACAACTTCCTCAACGGCGACCTGAATGGCCTGTCGCAGAGCTACGCGCCTACCGGGCAGCTCACCAAAGAAAAGCAGTATGAACAAGACCGCTTGGTGCAGATAACCGCCTACGACTCTACCGGGCAAGTGCTGAGCCACGTGGCGCTGACGCCCAAAACCAAGAGCTATACGCTGGCCTACCCCGGTGGCAAGCCCTTGTTCAAAACCGACATCAACTGCTTTACCGAGACGGGCCAGGCCGTGTGGTACACGCCCACGGGCCAGGTGCAGTACGCCACCACCCGCGACCGAGACCAGAATGCCGGCCCCCACCGCGCCTACCACCCCAACGGCAAGCTGGCCGCCGAGGGCCAGTTCCACCACGGCGTGCGGGTAGGACCGTGGAAAATGTACTACCCCTCCGGCGCCCTGCTTAGCACCGGCACCTACGAGAATGGCGACTTGATGGGGGAGTGGCTTACGTATTTTGAAGACGGCAAAGTGGAGTACCGCACCACCTACGCCGGGGGCGAGCGGCACGGCCCCACGCTCAGCTACAACCGCCTGGGCGAGCTGATGCTGGAGAAAGTATACGAGAACGGCCTACCCGTGCGCTACCGCGGCCCCGGCCCCGACGGCCGCCCAACCGGCGAGTACAAGCCCGTGCCGGTAACCGGCTCCTTGAAAACAACCTTCGCCAACGGCAAAACGGCCGCCGAGGAAACCTACCGCCAGGGCGATACGGAAGGCGCCCGCACCTACTACTACAGCACCGGGCAGGTGTACCGCCGAATTCAGCATAAAGATGGCGTATTAAGCGGGTTGCTCACCACGTACTACCCCACTGGCAAGCCTTTTGAAGAGGAGCAGTATCAGCACGATGAACTGCACGGCCGGAGCCGCTACTATCGCCCCGACGGCACGCCGGAGCGCGAGGAAACCTACCGTTGCGGCGAAAAATGCGGTCCAACTATTTACTATAACACTCAGGGGAAGCCCACCAAAACGGACGTCTACTGGGATACTTATGTGTATGGCAGCAAGTGATTATTACCGTCGGGGCAGCCTGTGGGCGCTGCTGGCGCTGGGCCTGGTAACCGGCGCCCGCGCCCAGCAGCCCTTGCAGCTGCTAACCCAGATGAAGGAGCAGTATCCCACCGAAAAAGCGGTGTATCTGGAGTATCGGCAGGACCTGAACGTGACGCTGAAGGGCGACTCGGTGCAGGTGCTTACGCGCCACCACTACGACATGCTGCACCTGGGGGCGCAGTCGAGCATGTACGCCAACGACAAGGTATACAGCTCGCACTTCAGCCGGTTGCAGAAGCTGGAAGCCCAAACCATGGTGCCCGTCGGCAATGGCTATAAGGCGATGAAGGTGACCAGCTTCAAGGAAAAGTTTGAGATGCAGCCGGGCATTTTCTTCGACGATACGCGAGCCACCACCTTCAGCTTTCCGGCCGTGGCGCCCGGCGTGCGCACCGTGAGCGACTACACCGTGCGCCAGCCCGACGCCCGGTTTATGATGCCGTTCTACGTAGGCTCCTACGTGCCTACCCGCCACGCCGAGCTGACCATCACGGCGCCCAAAGCGGTGAAAATCAACTACAAGGTTTTTCACGCCGAGCAAACGCCCATTCAATTCACCCGGCAGGAGAAAGGCGGCAACGTTATCTACCGCTGGACGGCCGACAACCTGCCCAGCCCACCCCGCGACGAGGATGGTCCGGCGGCGGCGTACTACCTGCCGCACATTGTATACTATATTGAAGAAGCACCCGCTGCCGGGCAGCCGCGCAAAGTGTTGGGTGGGGTAGAGGACCTGTACGCTATGTACTCCGGCTTCACGGCCAACGTGGACAAGCAGGAAAGCCCTGCCCTGCGCCACATTGTCGACTCGCTGGTGGTAGGGGCCAAGACCGAGCAGGAGCGCGTGCGCCGCGTGTACTACTGGGTGCAGGACAATGTGCGCTACGTGGCCTTCGAGAACGGCATGAGTGGCTTTATCCCGCGCGATGCCGGGCTGGTGTGCGGCAAGCGCTATGGCGACTGCAAGGACATGGCCAACCTCACGCACGAGATGCTACGCATGGCCGGCGTGAAGTCCTACCTCACCTGGATTGGCACCCGCGACCTACCCTACCGCTACTCCGAGCTGGCCACGCCCGGCGTTGATAACCACATGATTGCGGCCTACGAGCCGAAGCCGGGGCAGTACGTGTTTCTGGATGCCACCAGCAAATACACGCCCTTTGGGATGCCTTCGGCCTTTATTCAGGGTAAGGAAGCCCTGCTGGCTGTGGACGCCAAGCAGTGCAAAGTGGCCACCGTGCCCGTGATGCCCAAGGAGCGCAACCTCGTCAGCGACGTGTCGCAGGTGGTGCTGGAGGGCAACGGGCTGCGCGGCAAAGGCAAGCTGGCGCTGGATGGCTACCCCAAGGTAGAGCGCTCCTACGCCCTCGACGGCACCAACAAAACCGACGAGGCCAAGTACGTGAAGGCGCTGCTGGAGCGCGGCAACAACAAGTTTTTCGTGGATAAATACGCCGTCGGCAACCTCGATACCCGCGAGCAGCCGCTCACTATCGACTACGAGTACCGCTTGCAGGACTACGTGCAGCAGCTTGACGACGAAATCTACGTGAACCTGAACCTGGAGCAGCCCTACGCCGCCGACCGCATCGACCCGGCCACGCGCCGCTTGCCCCGCGTGAACGAGTACGCGCACACCAACCACACCCGTACCGAGTTCGAAATTCCGGCCGGCTACGAGGTGGAATACCTGCCGACCAACGCTGAGGCCACCGACCCGGTGCTGGGCTTCAAGATTCGCTACGAGCGCCAGGGCAACAAAATTGTGCAGGAAAAGGACGTGTACGTGGACTACCTCATGCTCCAGCCCAACCAGTTTGCGCAGTGGAACGCTGTCATCGACAAACTCAACGCCGCCTACCGCGACGCCCTGATTCTCAAGAAGAAAAAAGCCTAAGAGTGATGAGTTGCCAGTTATGGGTTGCCAGTACACTCGTAACCCATAACTGGCAACTCGTAACTCACAATTCGCAACGCTATGTATTCTCGTCCGATTCGCTCTTTTGTACTTTTTCTAACCGTATTGCTACCGGCTGCGGCGCAGGCGCAAAGCCTGCCGGCTTCACTCACATATGCCACCTATAACTGGGAAACGCAGCGCAAGCGCCTACCCGTGAGCGGCGACGATGCCCAGCTGCCCGCCCTTGTGTTGCGGGAGTTCAGCGCCAACGAGTTTGCCTATACTGATGCGCAGCGCAAAAACCTGCGGCTGTTTTCTATCGACCACCGCATTATCCGGGTGAACACGTCGGAGGGGATTGAGCAATTCAACAAAATCTACGTGCCGGTGCAGGACGGTGCACGCATCGTGACCTTGAAGGCCCGCACCATCAGTCCCCGCGGCGAGGTGGTGGAAGTGAGCGAGGGCAACATGAAAGAGCTGAAGGACGACGATGGCACCCGCAACTACAAAATCTTCGCGCTGGATGGCGTGGAGAAGGGCAGCGAAATCGAGTACATCTTTATGCGGGAGCGGCCCGGCACGTTTTTCGGGCGCGAGTACCTGCAATCGGGCATTCCGGCCCGCGATGTCACGTTTGAGCTGATTTCGCCCGCCACGCTCACCTTTGAAACCCGGCTCTACCACGTCCCGGCCGGTGCCCAGCACGATACCGTGAGCCAGGAAAAGCGCATCACGCATGTGCACCTACCCGCCGTGGTAGCCAGCCACGATGAAACCTTTGCCGCGCCCAAAGCCGAACTGATGCGCGCCGAATACAAGCTGGCCTACAACGCTGCCCGCGGCAATGCCCGCCTGTTCACCTGGGCCGATGCCAGCCAGTACATCCACGGCACGACCTACACCCTGAACAAGGACGAGAACAAGGCACTGGATAAGCTGATGAAGCAGCTGCCCGTGCCGGCTGGCGCCGACGTAGCCGCGAAAATCACGGCCGCCGAGCAGTACCTGAAAAGTAATTTCAACCTCGATCCGGCTGCCGAGCCTTCGCTGACGCGCATTATCACCACGCGCAACGCCTCGGAGGTGGGCTTCACGCGGTTGTTTGCGGCCGTGCTGCGCCGCTTGTACGTGGAGCATGAGCTGGTGCTGACCTCGGACCGCAGCGACGCGCCCTTCGACGAAGGCTTCGACAGCTGGAACTACCTCAGCAACTACGCCTTCTATTTCCCTGCCACCAAGCAGTACCTGGCCCCGGCCCGCCCTGACTACCGTTACGGTATGATTCCGGCCGAGTGGACGGCCAACAAGGGCTTGTTTGTGAAGACCGTGAAGCTGGGCACTACCGAGTCGGCCGTGGGTGCGGTGCGCGACATCCCCACCCTCACCGCCGACGAGAGCCCCAACGACCTGGCCATGACCGTGCGTTTTTCGCCGGCGCTGGACAAGACGCTTATCGACTTTCACGAAACGCTGGGCGGCTACCAGGCGCAGCCCATCCAGCCGTTCTATAGCTTTATTCCGGAAGATAAGCGGACGGAAGTATTGCAGGAGCTGGTGAAAAGCAACGTGCCCAATGCCAGCTTCACCTCCGTGAAAGTAACCAACGGCGAAGCCGGCCTGAGCGCCTTGACGAAGCCTTTTGTGGTAGACGCGCAGGTGGAATCGGCGGATTTGCTGGACCGGGCCGGGCCGAAGTACCTGTTCAAAATCGGGACGCTGCTGGGGCCGCAGTCGGAGCTGTACCAGGCCGAAGCCCGGCAGTACGACGTAGAAAACGACTTCAACCGCCGCTACAACCGCGTAATTACCGTGGAGCTGCCGGCCGGCTATGCCGTGCGCAACCTGCAAGACCTGAACGTGGACGTGAAAACCGGCCCCACGGCCGCGCCATCTTACCTGTTCCGCTCGCAGTACGAGCAGAAAGGCCAGACAGTCACCATCAACATCACGGAGTATTACCGCGAAATCCGGTGGCCAAAGAAAGACTTTGAAGCGTTCCGAGACGTGGTAAACGCCGCCGCTAATTTCAATAAGGTGGTGTTGGTGCTGGAAAAGAAAGGCTGATTCTCACGGCTCATTACAAACTCGCCCGGCTCTGCCGAGTGAGCTTTTTGCTTCGGGCTTACGCCCCGAAACCGACGTAGTGGGCGTTCTGGTTCGTGCAGTATATTGGAAAGCCGGCGCACTCGCTGGCTTTCTGTTTTTCGTCATGCCGAAGTTAAACCAATGCCCATATCATTGTTGTCACCTTCCCTGCTCACCGCTTATGCCCTGCGTCTGCGCCCCGGCGACGACCTGCGTCAGCAACTAACCACCACCGTGCGGGCGCTGGGTATGCAGGCCGGGGCTGTGCTTACCTGTGTGGGCAGTCTCACCACGGTGGTGCTGCGCCTAGCCAATCAGGACGTAGCTACCACCTATCACGGCCACTTCGAGATAGTATCGCTGGTGGGTACGCTGGCCGAGAGTGGCAGCCACTTGCACCTGGCGGTGGCCGATAGTACGGGCCGCATGATAGGTGGACATTTGCTGGATGGCAACATCATATACACCACCGCCGAGCTGGTGCTGGGCGTGCTGCCGGCGCTGGTCTTTCGGCGGGAGCCAGACGTGATTTCCTCCTATCACGAACTGGCGATTTACCCAGCCGGAGCGGCTCCCGAAAATCCGTAACTTCCCAGCTTTCTCTCACTTTGCTCATGGCTGATTCCTCGCATAGTTCGGCCCCTGTGCTCTCGGCGGCCCAGCAAGCTTTCAAGCGCAACATTCTGAATCCGTGGAAGCTGCGGCTGTTTCTGCTGCGCAGCCTGCCCATGGCCTACCTGGCCGGGCTGCGGGTGCGGAGCCTTACGGCGGAGCAGGCCACCGTCACGGTGCCCTTCAAATATCTCACGCAGAATCCGTTTCGGAGCATCTACTTTGCTTGCTTGAGCATGGCCGCCGAGCTGGCTAGCGGGGTACAAGCCATGCTGCGCACACAAGGTGCAGGTAGGGTGTCGATGCTGGTGGTAGGGCTGGAAGCGGAATTCACTAAGAAAGCCACTGGCCTCGTTACCTTCACTTGCCCCGACGGTGCGGCCATTGCCCAGGCCATTGCCGACAGCCGCGCCACCGGCGAAGGCCGTACGGTGGTGTGCACCAGCACCGGCCACGATGCGGCCGGCGACGTGGTAGCCGTGTTCCGGGTACGGTGGTCGTTCCGGGCGAAGTAGTCCTCTGTAAGAAAATGTGGGGAGGCAAACGATACCGATAGGTTATGATGCCCCGCAAGGGTAGGGAAGGGTAGTAAAGCTGCGCGGTTTCTGCGTATTTGCTGCTTTCCACCTCTATTGCTCTCTATGCGTTTCTCTCATTCCTACTTGCTACTCGGCGCCGTGTTGGGCTTGGCCGCCTGCGAATCGAACAGTACCAAGCAGCCCGAAACCGCCGCTTCTACTACTACGACGGCCTCCGCCGATTCGACCAAGTACCTGTCGCAGCCACTGGTGCGCGACATCTACACGGCCGACCCATCGGCGCACGTGTTCAACGGCAAAATCTACGTGTATCCCTCGCACGATATCGAGACGGGCATGCCGGAAAACGACAACGGCGACCATTTTGCCATGCGCGACTACCACATTCTGTCGATGGACAGCGTGGGTGGGAAGGTAACTGACCACGGCGTGGCCCTCGATGTCAAGGATATTCCCTGGGCCAAGCGCCAGTTGTGGGCGCCCGATGCGGCCTTCAAAAACGGCACCTACTACCTGTACTTCCCGGTGAAGGACAAGCAGGATATTTTCCGTATAGGAGTAGCTACCAGCACTTCGCCCACCGGCCCCTTTAAGGCCGAGCCGCAGCCCATCAAAGGCAGCTACAGCATCGACCCGGCCGTATTTACGGACACCGACGGCAAGACCTACATGTACTTCGGCGGCATTTGGGGCGGGCAGCTCCAGCGCTGGCGCACTGCGCAGTACGACTCGACGGTAGCGCCCAGCCAGCCAGCGCAAGAAGTAGCCATTGGCCCCCGCGTGGCTACGATGAGTGCCGATATGAAGGAGTTTGCCGGACCAGTAAAAGAACTCCAAATCCTGGGCAAAGACGGCAAGCCAATCTTGGCCGGCGACAACGAAAAACGCTTCTTTGAGGGTATCTGGATGCACAAGTACAGCGGCAAGTACTATCTGTCGTACTCCACCGGTGACACGCACCTGCTGGTGTACGCCACCAGCGACTCACCCACTGGTCCCTTCACCTACCAGGGTGTAATTATGGAGCCGGTACAAGGCTGGACCACTCACCACTCCATCATCGAAAAAGACGGCAAGTGGTACATTTTCTACCACGATACCCAACTCTCTGATAAAACCTGGCTGCGCAACGTGAAAGTAACCGAGCTGAAGCGTAATGCTGATGGCAGCATCCAGACTATCAAACCGATGAAGTAGATAGTGAAGTTGTGAGTTCGTGAAGTTGTGAAGTAAAAAAGCGTCTGTCATCCTGAGCGCAGCGAAGGACCTTATACCAGTTGAACGACCATCGTAGCAACGACTCGTTCTGACGTGATAAGGTCCTTCGCTACGCTCAGGATGACAGACGCTCTTTTTACCTCACATTCACAAACTCACCATTTCACTACTCCTCCTCCAAGCTCTCCTTGGTCAAAACATCCACTAAGCCATCCTCACTGACCACAATAGCCATGCAAGGGTAGGGGGAGCTTTGCACGTAGCGGATGGCGGAATTGTAGCGGGCGCCGCGGGTGCTGTTGCCGCGCCCGGTGGCCGTACCATCCAGAATCACACCGATGGAATAACAGTATGACTCGGGGTCGAGGAGTACGGCGCCGTCGATGGCTGTGACCAAGCGGGTGATGAGGGGCGTGAGCGGCACCGGCTCGATGAGCGTGCATTGCAGCTTCAGGCGGTCGGCTTCGGCGAGGGCTTCGGTGGTGATGACGAGCAGTGTGCCGTGTTTCTGGCGGCTGGCTTCGGCGGCTACCTCCCACAGGCGCTCTACCTTCTCGGGGTTGGTAAGGTCGAAAGTGCGGCGCAGCTCCTTGCGGAAGCTGCTGCGGTTGAGGCGTGCCCGCGCCAGGCTGGGCTGCCCGTAGTGCGTGCGCATCAGCACCTTGCCGGCGTGCTGAAACTCCCAGGCATAGTGCGTCACGAAGCTGATAACGAACAAATCTTCGCGGCTGGCGTCGTAGTGTCCTATCTGTCTGCCTAGGGCGTACACGTTTTCGCCGTCTGCGAGCAGGCTCACGTCGGGCGTGGTCATTTCCAGCAGCTTGCGCACGGCCCGGTAGTCGCTGAGCGGGGTAGGGCAGGTGAGGGCAAACACCTCTTCCAGGTTGGGGTGGTGCCGGGCGGCCAGCATCATTTTGCCTACCCCTTCCATGCCCTCGTAGCGGAGCGAGGAAATAGTGTTTAGCGTGGCGTACAGCTTGGCTTCGGCCTTGCTAATGCCCAGGTCCTGCGCAGGCGTCTGCATAAACAGCGTGCCGGCGGCACGCACCAGCTCGTCGGTTTCGCGGGGACGGACCAGCAGGCCCGCGCCGGGCTCCGGCTCACTCAGCGACTTAGCGCATTCCTCGTGAAAACGAATAATAGCCGCCTGAATCAGCGACGGTATCACAGGCCGGCCATTGGTATAGAAACGGTCGGGGCGGAGGGTAGGGTGGCGGCGCACCGTTTTGCGGTTGAGCTGGAGCACAGGCACCACATGGTAGTCATTGATAAGTACCGGCCATCCGGCAAAAGATGCGCGGGTGAGGTGGACTTTATCATGCTCGTCCAGAATTTCCTGAACGGCGAGGCGCAGCACATACCCTTCGTAGCGCCGCCGAACGGGCTCCTCAGGCGTTTGCTCGGTACGCTCGGTCAGAATCCAGCTGCCGCGGTCGTGCAGGTGCTGGCAGCGCGTGTGCACATCGGAAAAAGCAGACGGGTCGTACTCTGAGGTATCGGAGCCCAATAGTGAGGCCAGTCCGGTAGCGTTGTCGATGGATGGTACGGCCAGCAGTTGCACGCGCGGCTGCAAGTCTTCGTCTAGAGCATCAAATACGCCATCGGCCATTGTCTGAGCAGCCTGGCGGAAATGCGCCTGGTAGGGCCAGATCAGGGTCGGGTCGGGGCTGGGGGTAGGAAGTCCCGGCGCAACGGGCGGTGCGGCGAGCAAGGGGAGGGTCGTCAGCATACAACAGCGGGGTAAAAGCGCCGCCGGATGCGTAGCGGGCAGCGCCCACCGCAGGGAAGCGCGGCGGTTAGTTAGCAACCGCCGAAAGCCCCTTCTGGTTGCGCTTACAGCTGAAATACTATAGGTAGCACCATTTTTTGCCGTACGGGCTTTCCCTGAAACCGGGCCGGCTCCCATTTCGGCGCAGCCTTAATCAGGCGAATAGCTTCCTCATCCAGCCCCGAGCCCAGGCGCTTGGGCACCTTCACATCGGTGAGCGAGCCGTCGGGCTGAATCAGAAACTCCACCATCACCCTACCCTGAATCTTGCGTTGCCGAGCCAAAGCAGGATAGCGCTGGTTTTGCTGCACCCACTCAAAAAACGCGTCGGTGCCGCCCACGGGCCGGGCGGGCGAGTCGGGCTTCACAGTAATGGGGCCGCCGTTGGGGTTGGGGGTAGGGGCAGTGGTGCCGTTAGCATCGACTGGAATTTGAAACGTAACGGGGACCATGACGCGCTGACGCACTTTCTGGCCTTTGTGCTCGGCGGGCGTCCAGCGCGGGGCGGCAGAAATCAGCCGGATGGCTTCGGCGTCCAGGGCCGGGTCCACGGGCTTGTCCACCTTCACCTGCGAGATGCTGCCGGTTTTTTCTATCACGAACGACACCGGCACTGTGCCTTGCTTGCCGGCCTGCAAGGCCTGGGTAGGGTATTGCTGATGCTCGGCCAGATACTGCGCATAGGCCTCCACGCCCCCAGCCGGAATGGCTGGTTTCTGTACCTCCTCGTAGATTTCCTGCGGATCAGCTTTCGGATATTTCAGCTTCTGCTGGGCGTGGGTGGTGAGGCTGGCGGTGCTGAGCGCGAATAAAAAAGTAAGGCGGGGTAGGAGGCGGGGCATGAGGAAAGTAGTGAGAAACCAGGTAGGCGGGGCAACAACCGCACCAGCCATTCGGTGCGGCGCACCCCGTATCTTTGAACAAAATCTGTTTCCATTACCGTGCCCGAAACCAGCTTCCGCCCGCTTACCGTTGCTCCCGTTGATGTGTTCACCGAGAACGTGACCACCCACGCCGCCCGCGAAACCTACTTTGCCGGTCGGCACCGGGTGGTGGCGTGGGTACGAGTAGCGGCCTTTGCCGCTGCCGGGGTAGGGGCGTATTATTTTCTTTCTGCGGGGATGCTGGTGCCGGCACTGGCGGTGCTGTTTGCGCTGTATCTGGTATTTCTGGGTCTGGTGCGCTGGCACGACACGATAGGCTACCAACGCGAGCAGCACCGCCTGCTAGCCCAGCTCAACCGCGATGAGCTGGCCCGGCTGGAAGGCAAGCTCAGCAAGTTCGACGCGGGCCTGCGCTACCTCGATGCCGCCCACCCCTACGCCGCCGACCTCGACGTGTTCGGCGCGCACTCGCTCTACCAGTTGCTGAACCGCGCTACCTCCCGCCTGGGCCACGACTGGCTGGCCGGCTGGCTGCTTGCGCCTGCGTCCGCCGCGGAGGTAGTAGGCCGGCAGCAAGCCGTGGCCGAGCTGGCCCCCGATGTGGCCTGGCAGCAGGAGTGGCAGGCGCGGGCACGCCACTTCCCCCAGCAGGAGTCCGACCCGCGCACCTTCACGGCCTGGCTCCGGCGGCCCAATTTTTTCGCTGGTAAAAGTTGGCTGAAACCCTTGCTGATAGTGCTGCCCGTGCTAGCCGTGGGTAGCATAGCGGGCTGGCTGCTAGACTACTGGACAATCTGGCCGCCGGTAGCTGTCATTGGTCTGATTAGCCTGCTGAACGCGCAATTTCGCGCCGCCCGCGACGATTACTACCATCACAGCGCCACCGTGCGCGACGCCCTGCGCGCCACCCGCGACCAGTTGCCGCTGTTTGAGCAGCGTACCTGGCAGTCGCCCCGGCTACGGGCGCTATACGCTACCCTGCACGCCGGTGGCACCGCTGCTTCGGCGCAGATTGGGCAGCTGGCGCGTATTGCGGGGCTGTTCTCGGCCCGGCAAACGCCTTTCGGTAACCTGTTTATGAACAGCCTGTTTGCCTGGGACTTGCAGTGCATGTGGCGGCTCGAAAACTGGAAAGCCCAGGCGGCCACCAACCTCGACGCGGTGCTGGAAGCCAGCGCCGACCTGGAAGCGCTGGTGAGCTTAGCGGGTTTCGCCTTTGCCTACCCTACCTACGTGGTGCCCGAGCTGAGCCCAACCGAGCTGGAATGCACGGCCACACAACTAGGGCACCCGCTCATCTTCACGCGCCAGCGCATCACCAACGATTTCAGCATGAAGGGGGTAGGGCACACGGGCGTAATTACCGGCTCCAATATGTCGGGCAAAAGCACGTTCCTGCGTACGGTAGGGCTGAACATGGTGCTGGCCCAAGCCGGCGCCGTGGTGTGCGCCGCCAGCATGCGCCTGAGTTCGGCGCAGGTATACACGGCCATGCGCACCCAAGACAATCTGGCCGAAAGCACCTCCTCTTTCTACGCCGAGCTGAAGCGACTGCGCCTGCTGCTGGAGCTGACTAGCACCGGCCAACCCGTATTCTACCTGCTCGATGAGATTTTGCGCGGCACCAATTCGCTAGACCGGCACCGGGGCGCGCACGCCCTCATTCACCAGCTACACCAGCGCCGGGCCAGCGGCCTTATCAGCACCCACGACCTAGAATTGGCCGCTCTGGCCGACGAGCTACCCGGTGCCGTGCAGAACTTCAGTTTTAACAGCACCATTGAGGGCGACGAGATTCGCTTCGATTACCAACTGACGCCGGGCGTGTGCCGGGCCTTCAATGCCAGTAAGCTCATGCAACTCATGGGTATAGCTATTGAGGAAGAAGGGTAGGGGATTAAAATGGTTTTAATCAGGAGATTAAATCGTTTTAATGTGTGAACCTACGTTGTGTGGTTTGCTTTTATACGTGCAACTTTCGAGAATAATACTGGTAGAAGACGACGGCATGGGTGTTACCGCTCTGTTTTCTTCTACTAAATTGTCGCACTTCAACGAGGGTGTGCCCACAACCCAACCCGCACCCTCGTAGCATTCCTACCTATGTACATTCGTGAAAATCTGCGCTGGCGTGTTATCTGGAAATACGCCTGGAAAAGTTTGTTGATCTTTTTGATTTACGATACAATTGTCTGCTACCTGTACGGCCCGCTCGGCTTTCGGTCATTGGATATTCCGTGGCAGCCAGTGGGCACGTTGGGCGTGGCGGTGGCTTTTTACGTGGGCTTCAAAAACAACGGCTCCTACGACCGTTTCTGGGAGGGCCGCAAGCTGTGGGGCGGCATCGTGAACTACAGCCGCACCTGGGCTATGGAGGCGCTGGAATTTGTGACGTCGGTGGTGGATGCGCCCGATGTGCAGGCGGCGCCCGCCTCGGCCGAGGAACTGACCCAGCGGCACCGCCGCATGGTGTACCGTCAGATTGCCTGGATAAATGCGTTGCGCCTGAACCTGCGTCGCCAGCCTGAGCTGTGGGACGAGGCCGTGGCGCCCTTCCTAGAGCCAGCCGAGTCGGAGCAGTTGCGCGGGTTTGCCAACCCGCCCGCCCAGATTTTGCGGGCCCAAGCCGCCGAAATGCGCGTGCTGCGCGAAAGCCGCGGCCTGCTCAATGACTTTCAGCACGTGACCATGATGCGGGTGCTGGAAGAGCTGTTCAACCTGCAAGGCGCCTGCGAGCGAATTAAGAATACACCCTTCCCGCGCCAGTATGCTTACTTTAGCTGGGTGTTTGTGTGGATGTTTGCGGCGCTGCTGCCGCTGGGCCTCATCGGCGAATTCGAAAATATGGGTCCTGGCCACTTCTGGCTCACGGTGCCGTTTTCGGTGCTGGTGTCGTGGGTGTACTACACCATCGAGTGGGTAGGGCACCACAGCGAAGACCCTTTCGAGAATGAGATGAACGACGTGCCGATGACGGCTCTCTGCCGCAACATCGAAATAGACCTGCGCCAAATGCTGGGCGAAACCAATATGCCGCCCAAGATTGAGCCTGTGAACGATATCCTGTACTAAGCCACGTTGACTGTGGTGAACCACCAAAACGTCATGCCGCACGCCGCGGCATGACGTTTTGCTTTTTAGGCCCCGACTTTGCAGGTCGCCGTTGCGTATAGGCAACGCGCTGCTTGTGCTACCGCTCTATGGCTACCTTTTTTCGCAATTTACAGTACTTCTTTGCCAGCCAGGATTTCTCTGATGGACTGCGCACCACCGTGGGCATCCTGACGCCGGCGCTGGTGTGTTCACTCTTGGGGCACCTCGAAATGGGCATGACGCTCTCGCTGGGCGCAGTGGGCGTGAGCGTGACCGACACGCCCGGTCCCGTGAAGCACAAGCGCAACGGCATGCTCTACGGCGCGCTGTTCGTGTTCGTGACTACCCTGCTCACGGGGTTTGCCCGCTTGCACCCAGTTGCGCTGGGGGTAGAAATTACCGTGCTGAGCTTCTTCTTTTCGATGCTGCTGGTGTATGGTGCCCGCGCCGGTGCCGTGGGCACGGCTGCGCTGCTGCTCATGATTTTGCAGATGGACAAGCCTCTGGCGCCGGCCGAGGTGCTACCCAATGCCCTGCTGGTGCTGGCCGGCGGGCTGTGGTACATGGCGCTGGCGCTGGCCTTTTTCCGAGTGTTGCCCTACCGCGCTGCCCAACAGGCACTGGGCGAAAACATCCACGCAGTGGCCGATTTTCTGCGCATCAAGGCCGAATTCTACCGCACCACCACCAACCTCGACGATGACTACCGCCGCCTGGTGGCGCAGCAGGTGACGGTGAGCGAAAAGCAGGATGCTACCCGCGAAATTATGTTCAAAACCCGCCGGTTGGTGCAGGAATCGACGCGCACGAGCCGCCGATTGGTGCTCACCTTCGTGGACATGGTGGACCTCTACGACCACATCACGGCCACCTATTTCGATAATGCGGCTCTTCGGGAGAAGTTCGGCCCCACGGGTATTTTAGAGGAAATAGCGGTGGTGATTGAGCGCCTGGCCGACGAGTTGGATGCCATCAGCTTTGCCATCCAGACCAATCGTACCCATCGTGGCACCACCGACCTCACTGCCCAACTGGAACAACTCAAAACCCGCATTGACGCCCTCACCGGCGACGAGCAGGTAGGCAGTACGCTGGTGCTGAAAAAGGTGCTGGTCAGCCTGCGCAACCTCACGCAGCGGGTAAAGGATATTGTGATATACTTTCAGGCAGATGCTGAGCTACCTAAGGTGGCGCGGGCAGCCAACGCCCGCGAATACGCCCGTTTCGTGTCGCCGCTGCGCTTCAGCTGGGAGGCTCTGCGCGACAACCTCACGCTCAGCTCCTCGCATTTCCGTCACGCCGCTCGCGTGATGCTGGCCTGCGTGTTCGGCCTCCTGGTGTCCAAGCTATTCTTCACCGGCCATCACAGCTACTGGGTCCTGATGACTAGTACGCTGATGCTCAAGCCCTCCTTCAGCCTGACCAAGCAGCGCAACTACCAACGCATTATGGGCACGCTCATCGGGGGGCTGATTGGGGTGGCCGTACTGCTCCTGCTACCTACCCACCCGCGGGTGCAATTTGGGCTATTGGTAATGTTTATGCTCACGGCCTACAGCTTCCAGCGCCGCAATTACGTGGTGATGGTCATTTTCCTGACGCCCTACCTGCTCATTCTCTTTAGCTTCATGGGCCTGGCCTATTTTAATGTGATTGAGGAGCGCGTGACCGATACGGCCGTGGGCTGTGCCATTGCGCTGGCAGCGTCCTACCTGCTGTTTCCCAACTGGGAGTCAGACCAATTGCGCAGCTACATGCGTGCTGTATTGCAGGCCAACATGGCCTACCTCCAACAAATTGCCCAACGCCTGAGCGGCCAGCCGCCCTCTCTCACGGACTATAAGCTGGCGCGCAAAGACGTGTACATCAGCTCGGCCAACCTGGGTGCCGCTTTCCAACGGATGCTCTCGGAACCCAAGAGCAAGCAGCGCCATAACTCCGACGTGCATCGCTTTGTGGTGCTCAACCATATCCTGTCATCCAACATGGCCACGGTGGCAGCCTCCTTGGAAAATGGTGTGCCCCAGCACGCCCGCGACGGCCTGCGCCCAGTGAAGCAAGCGCTATCGGCGCTGCAACGAAGCGCGCAGCAGCTGACTCCGGCTGCCCCGGCTCCTTCACCGCCTATCCCGGCCGCTTCTCCAGCTTCAGCAACCACCGCCACCCTCACTGCCGACGACCGGCTGCTACTCGATCAACTGGAGTTCTTGCAGAAAGTCAGCAGCGACATTGGCCGCACCACCGAGCAAGTACTGGCCGAGAACGAGGCTCCAGCTTATAAAAAGAGTCCGGTAGTGGCCGGAAGCTAAGCCAATTTGGAGTGCCTTCCAGAACCTACCCTCTGTCAAATACTCTGTGAAGCATCTGGTTATCCACAAAAGCACGGTTTGTGGTATTTCACCTTTTTCTACCTGTATGTGATGCAGAGCATCCCGGCAGGCTTTGGGCTCACGGGCTTAGTAAACTACTTGATCGGCAAGGGGCTAATCGCCGAAACCGTAGCCTCGTTTGGCGTCATCATAGGCCTGCCCTAGGTCATTTAGTTCGCGTGGGGCCCCTTATCGACAAGTATCAATACTCCGTGATTGGGCACCACAAGCAGTGGGTAGTGCTCACGTAGTTCGTGGCTTTTCTGGCTTCGTTGAGGCTGCTGCTGGCGCTTCGGCGACAACAGCCACTGATGCACAACCTAGCGGTGTTGAACACCGAGTGATTTTGTGCGTTGTTCTCCTAAAGCTGGTGTATTCCGTATAGCCGGAGATAGTCTTTCCTTAGCACTTTCCTGAATGCAACTCAGTTCAATCTACATTGTAATGGGCGTGTCGGGCAGCGGCAAAACCACGGTAGGCAAATTGCTAGCCGAGCGGTTGGAGCTGCCTTTCCATGACGCCGATGATTTTCACCCTGCCGCCAACATTGAGAAGATGAGCAACGGCATTCCGCTCGACGATGACGACCGGGCCGGCTGGCTGGCCGATATGGCCAAAGCCATTACTAAATGGGAAACTACCGGCGGTGCCGTGCTGGCGTGTTCTGCACTGAAAGAAGCTTACCGCCAAACATTGCAGGGCGGTGCCCGCCAGTCCCTGCGATGGGTATTTCTAGACGGCTCCCGTGAACTATTGAGCGACCGAATCGAACACCGAAAAGGCCACTACATGGCCGTCGATATGCTGGATTCGCAGCTTGAAACATTGGAAAAGCCTGCGTATGGTCTGCACATCGAGCTGCGCGAAGAGGAAACGCCCAAGCAGGTGACCGATAAAATCATACAGGCAGATATTGCGTCGGAAACCAAGCCTGCGTAGGTAGGCTGTCGCTTCATTAAGCTTTGGACTAGCTGAATAGGGTAGCCTTTGCGTTTATTCTATAGCCAAGAAACACAGCCACTCTACTACGCAACGCAGTAGGGTTGTTGTGTTTCTTGGCTATAGAATATCCCGACTACTCCGATTTTTTCCGGCCGGAGCCGCTTTTCTTACCGCCGCCGTCTTGCTTATTGACAGTGGCCCAGGCGCGTTTTTCGGCTTCTTCTTCCGATACGCCGCGTTTCTCGTAGCTTTCTTCAATGTGTTCGGCCTGCCGCTTCTGCTTGTCGGTGTAGGCCGATTTATCTCCTTGTGGCATGATATAAAGTGCGTTAGGTGAAAGGTAAACGAACAGTTTTCCTATACGCGTTACCTACGCGTGCGTTATAGCTGGGCTTCCATCGGGCTTGAAGCACACTGCGTATCTTCGCGCCTCATTTTACGCAAGCTGCTATGCGCCAACTCGCCGTCGTTCCGCACCCCGAAGTCAAAATCACACTTTTCGCCTGGAATGGCAAATACCTGATTAAGCTAGAAAAAGGCATGTTTGAACAAACCTACAAGGTGAGCGAAATGGACATCACCAGCGAAGACGACGTGCATGCCCTGCTCGACCAAGAATTTCTACAAGCGGCCATTGCCCGCTTCTCGGGCATGCGCACCGATTTGCAAGCTGCTTTTGACCGACACGATCTGTAGGCGGTGGAAATGGAATACAGCTTTTGCATGACTAAAAAGCCTATTATCATCCTGCTGCTGCTCGGTAGCCTTCTGGCAGTGCTTCCTCTGTCTGCTGCTGCCCAGCTCTACGAAGCACGTAACGGCTCTGTGAATGTGGAGCGCCAGGCGCGTGACGCAGTGCAGGTACAGACCGACGGCTCGGCGCAATGGCTGCGCGACTTTTGGCAATCCTGGCTGAAAGACACCTATAACATCCGACTGAAGGGCAACGGTATGTTGGGGGTAGGGAAAAAGGATGTGCTGGAAGCGCAGCAAGTGCCCGTGTCAAGCGTGTCGGGTAAGATGCTGAATTTCTACTCCATCATCGTAGCACCTACTGATTCCACTGCCCAGCTAAGTGTCTACGCCGCTTTCGATAAAACTTCCTACCTCAGTGCCACCAGTACACCCAGCGAATACGCGGCGTTGCGCAACATCGCGCAGAGCTTTGCGGCCGCTGTCCGGCAAAAAGCCTACCGCGAGCAACTGGTAGCCGCAGAGGAACAGCTGCGCGCCTCCGAGAAGGAAAAGGAACGCCTCGCCAAAGACGTAACGAATCTGCAAACCAATACGGCTGCCAACCTCCTCAAGATTGCTACCCTGCAAAAGCAAAACGAAGCCAACGTATTGCAAGCCCGTCAAGATTCTGTAAAGCTCGTACGTAATGCCCAGGAGTTGGAGCTATACAAGCAGCGCGTGCAGCGCCGCCGCGACCAACTATCAGCCCTCGACCGTAAATAGCTGCTAGCGTAGCCGTCACAAATAGTTTTTCGTACTGTCTTTTATGGAAAAAGACCCCTCGCCGCTCGATACGCTCCGCCAGCTCAAAGAATGGCTGGATGCCGGTGCCATCACGCCTCAGGAGTTTGAAGCGCTGAAAACCAAACTGGTTTTCAACCAAGGAGTCCACCGCGAAGGTCTACCCCTACCCGGTACGCCATCCGTGGAGCCCACCACCGAGCCAGAGCCCCTCGCACCAACTGCTCAGCCGCCGTACTTGGCGCCAGGCGCGGCTGCTGGGCCGACAGTACCATTGGCTCCCTCCGCTATTCCTGACCCAGAGCCCACGTCGGCCGGGCTCGATCCGCTGGCACCTGGTGTGGGGCCTGTGCCAAGTGAGGCCGAATCGCGTAGCCCCTTGGGCATTCTTCTGATTGTAGGGGGCATTGTACTGCTTTTGGGTCTGATGGTTTACTTGGTATTCGGTGGGCGCGAGTCGGAGCGCCTAACGAGCACCTCCCAAACTGCTGCCGATACGGTAGCCGTGCAGCCAGAGGTGGGCCCCCAGGCTGAGCAAATTGAGCTACCGCCCGCCGCTGCCCCCGAAACCGTACGGGTCGCGCCGGCAGTGCTACCCGCAGCTCCTGTTCCAACCACCGATTCAGGATCAACGGCTGCTACGGCAGCCCCTTCTGCCGCCGATGAAAAAGCGGTGCGCACCCGGGTGCAGCAGGCGCTTGCTGCGTATTATACTGATCTGCAAGCTGCCCCTTTCAACGCCGAAGACCACTTTGCTCCGAGTGTAGAGCGGTTCTACACCCTGCAAAATACCACGCCTGAAGCCATTAGTGCCGACCTCGTTGAGTCACATTTTCCGGAGTTTACGGAGGAGCAGACACAGATAGTGCCAGGCAGCCTGAAGGTAGAACCCGCCGCCGAAGATGGGACCCGTACTGCTACCTACCTCGAAACCAGTACTGCTTTCCGGCAGTCGCGCCAGCAGCACCAGCAAACCAAAGCGCAAGTGCGGGTACGCTTCGACCCAGATTACAAAATCGTGTATCTGCGCCAGGAGCGTTTGCTGGAAAATAAATTTACGGAGTAGCCCCGTGCTACTTGCTTTCCTATGATAGCCTACAGAAACCTGCGCTGGACAAGTAAGGTAGGCCTGCTGTTGCTGATGGGCTTGCTTTCATCTTGTCTGAAGCTACTGAAGCCGGGACATCCAATCAGCAAGGAAATGCCTCCCTTCGCTCCTGCTTACAGCAACGCGGCCAACTGGGCGGCCTTGCCTACCCGCCTCGACTCAGCCGATACTGTACCCTACGGCTCCAACCTGCGCGACCAGCAGCAAAACGCCAGCGCCGATGTATTCTTTGTGCATCCCACGACGTACTATCGTCGCAAAACCTGGAATGCCGCGTTGGACGACGAATTGGTGAATAAGATTACCGATCGGGAAGTCATCCGTAAGCAGGCCAGCGTGTTCAACGCAGCGGGGCAGATCTATGCTCCCCGCTACCGGCAAGCTACTTTATATGCGTTTTTTGAGAACAAGCGAAAGCACAACGGGGAGAAAGCGCTAGACTTGGCATATACCGATGTGAAGGCTGCTTTCACATACTATCTGACTTACTACAACCAAAACCGGCCGATTATTTTGGCTAGTCATAGCCAAGGCACTGTATTGGCTACTCGCTTGCTGCGCGAGTTTTTTGACCAAGACCCGGCTCTGCGCCGCCGGTTGGTAGCGGCCTACCTTATCGGCTACAAAGTGCCCGCCACCACGTACCAAGTGCTGCAACCGTGCACCGACTCCACTCAAACTGGCTGCTACGTGAGTTGGAATTCCGTCAACTGGCGGAAACCGTTTCCGCGTTTTGAAGGCGGCGTGGCCGTTAACCCCCTTACCTGGACTACTGATACCACGTACGCGCCCGCGACCCTCAACCAAGGTAGCGTGCCCCAATCTTTCGACCGTATCGACCGCGGCGTGGCAGACGCTAAGGTGCACGATGGCCTCGTGTGGCTCCACGACCCAGATGCCAACGGCTATACAAGGGTCCGAATTTTCGGACACCACAAGCTACACTATTCCTTTCACTTAGTAGACTATGGCTTGTACTACCTAAACCTGCGCCATAATGCACAAACGCGGTTGCAAGCTTGGCACTCAACTCACCAGTAGCCCTATTTTCAGGTAGGAAGTAGGCTCCCGCTTATATAAGTGTACAACAAAAAGCCCTGGTATCTATACAAGATACCAGGGCTTTTTTGCCATAAGCAGCGTATTAGCTCAATACGTCGGTATGCGATTTCAATACCTGACGGGCAACAGCCAGGTTCGTGTCGCGGGAGTTCACAGCTAGGTAGATGAACTTTTGACCGTTAGGCGACAATTTCAACAAGTGCAACTGATCTGTCAGCGTTAGCAGAATGTCTTGGATAGTCTGGTTCAGCTTCAGGGCCGAAATAGCCTTCAGCTTCTGCTTTACTACCTCTGTGTTGTAAGCGGCAGCCGTTTCGATATCGAAGCTCGCTACGTTTGAATGAGCAGCCAAAGGCATACCCGTTTCAGTTTCAACTACTGCTACCGCTACTAGCGAGGGCAGTTCTTTTAAAATTTCTTGAACCGTTTGGTTGGGAGCTACAGTAACGCTCATGGCAATAAGTAAATATGAAAGTGAGAAAACAAGGTGAAGCGTAGTTTACTGACTGGAGTGCTTGCGCAGTACTTCGCGTGCCAAAGCCAGGTTGGTATCGTGCGTATATACTAGTAGCAAGCAGCCCCATTGTTGGTCTGCCGTTAGGCGAAGCACGTGGAACTGTTCGTCTAGTACTAGTACCAGATCTTCCAACTGCTGCGTAGCCAGCCCTGGCTGGGCCGATAGGCGCGCTAGATGCCGCGCCGTAGCTACTGCATGCGTAGTTACTTTATAAGGGTCTGATTGAGCCTGTTTGGTGTAAGCCGCCAACAACCGTCCAGAACTCAGATCGACAACGGTAGCTAGAAGCAGTTCGGGTAATTCCTGAAGTATTCCTTCCAATATCTCAGTTGCCCGTTCGCGAGAGGCGCCAGTGACATCACTCGTAATTTTCCGAACGGCAACTTTTTGCAGGAATGGAATTCTCATTTGAGTAGAACTCTATCTGGTTCCAGCAGCTAGAGGTAGTAAGAATATCAGTGAAGTAAACTGCTAAGCAGAGGGGAGCAAAAACACTCCCTACTCACAGCAGCTGACGGCCAATTGAACGAATAAACAAGCCAAGTTCGATGTCTTCTGTTTATCCTGTTCAGAAAGCCTTCATGATAATTACAGGCCAAATAGAATGCCAAAAATACAATTACTGATTCCCATGGGTGAAAAATATGCGGTGATATAAGGAGCGGTAAAGTATTCCTTTGAATTGTAGTATAAAGCCACTTTATAGAGCAGCTTATACACTATAATGTAATATCAATGGAAAAGCTATACACTCCATATACCACCGCCACAGCCTTCTGTGCTAACAATTAAAAGAAGAGCCAGTGACGCTTAGGCTTTTTCGCTTTTTCCATGTTAGGTACGAGGGTCATATTTTCTACAGCACCACCTTTCACCTGAATTTCGTCGTCGCTGTAACCTGCATAGCCGTATTGAAGCGTGGTCGGGCGGCCAGCCGGAACGCGTAGCGAATAGTTACCTTGTGCATCGGTGCTTACGCCCCGGCTTGTGCCTTTCTGCAGAACAGTGGCGCCTATCAATGGCCGACCGTTCTCGTCCAGAATGCGGCCACGCACAACTACTGTTGCTGCATTGATTGAAGCTACTGAAGCTACTTCAGCTACCGAGGTTTCAGATGCTACTGCGGTAACAGGTGCAATAGCGGTATTCTCGATTGTGCGGCCAGAGTTGGCGAATACGGCACCACCGACCAATACGCTACCTACTAACATAGAGGCAGCACGGCGACGAAAACGTTGGGGCTCCGTCCGGATCAAATCAAACTGCCGTTGCACCCAGCCTACAGGCTGCACTTGGTGGCCTTGCTGCTTCATTTCGTAGAAGCGGCGTAAAGTAGCATCAGCATGTGCAC